>CAYNYQ010000425.1:0-4346 GCA_964401305.1 uncultured Acetobacteraceae bacterium
GCGGTCCGCGCCGCATTGCCGTGGCGCCCCCCGCCGCGCATCCTCGCCGGCGCATGTCGCCCGCGCCCCTGCCTGCCACGCCCGCTCCCGCCCCGGCCGGCGATGCCGTCGCCGCCCGCCTCGCCGCCCATGCCGCCGCCCTGCGCTTCGAGCAGCTGCCGGCGGCGGTCGTCGCCCGCGCCAAGGTCTTCATCCTGGATACGCTCGGCGTCGGCGTCGCCGGGGCCACGGCGCAGGGGGCCGAGGCCGTGCTCGCCGCCGCCGCGCGCTGGGGCGGCGGCGCGGAGGCGACCGTCTGGGGCACCGCGGCGCGGCTGCCGGCGCCGCAGGCCGCCCTGGTCAACGGCTTCCAGGTCCACGCCCAGGAATACGACTGCCTGCACGAGGGCGCGGTGGTGCATGCCCTGGCGACGCTGCTGCCGGCCGCCCTCGCCCATGCCGAGCGGGCGGGCGGCGTCTCCGGCCGCGACCTGATCGCGGCGGTGGCGGCGGGGGTGGATGTCTCCTGCCGGCTCGGCCTCGCCGCGCGGCAGGGCCTGCGCTTCTTCCGCCCGGCGACGGCAGGGGGCTTCGGCGCGGCGGCGGCGCTGGCCAATCTCGGGCGGCTGGATGCGACGCGCACCCTCGCCCTGTTCGGCCTGCACTACGGCCAGACCAGCGGCACCATGCAGGCGCATGTCGAGGGCAGCCCGGTGCTGCCGCTGCAGGTCGGGCTGAACGCGCGCGCCGCGCTGCAGGCCGCCGATCTCGAGGCGGCGGGCCTGCCCGGCCTCGCCGAGCCCTTCACCGGCCGGCACGGCTATTTCCGCCTCTTCGAGCAGGACGATGTCGACCTCGGCGACCTGCTGGAGAGCCTCGGCCGGCGCTGGTTGATCGCCGAGTTCGCGCACAAGCCCTACCCCTCCGGCCGCGCCACCCATGGCGGGGTGGAGGGCGTGCTGGCGCTGCAGGCCGAGGCCGGCTTCGCCGCCGCCGAGGTCGCCGAGGTGGTGATCGCGGCGCCGCCGCTGATCCACCGCCTGGTCAACCGCCCCGACCTGCCCGCGCCTTCGCCCAACTACGCCAGGCTCTGCATGCCCTTCGTGGTGGCGCGGGCGCTGCTGCGCGGCGGCCTCGATCTGGCCGATTTCCGCGGCGAGGCGACGCTGGCCGACCCGGCGACGCATGCGCTGGCCGCGCGGGTGCGCATGGTGCCGGATGGCAGCGAGGACCAGAACGCGCTGGTGCCGCAAATGGTGACCGTGCGGCTGGCCGACGGGCGGGAGCTGCGGCGGGCGATCCCGGCGATGCGGGCGGCGGCGACCCGGCCGCTGCCGCCGGCGGAGCACCTGGCCAAGTTCCACCGGTGCTGGGAATTCGCCGCCGTCCCGCTCGGCGCCGCGGCGGCGGAGCGGCTGGCCGGGATGGTCGAGGCGCTCGAGACCCTGCCCGACATCGCCGCCCTCGCCGCCGCGCTCCGTCCCTGAGCCAGGGAACGCCAGCGCGCCGCCGCGACG
This sequence comes from uncultured Acetobacteraceae bacterium, assembly GCA_964401305.1. Lineage (GTDB taxonomy): Bacteria > Pseudomonadota > Alphaproteobacteria > Acetobacterales > Acetobacteraceae > JAIEOP01. Next base: position 1,497 of record CAYNYQ010000425.1, read on the forward strand.
CGGCCAGGGCCGCGCCAGCAGCGCTGACTCCCGCCCACCCGTCCCGCCGATCCGCCGCGGACCATCCGAACGGTGGATGCGCGGCGGCCGCCGGACCGGCAGCATCGCCACCGGACCGGATCGGAGTTCGGGCGGTGCGCGCAAGGGCAAGGCGGCTCGGCGGCGGCGTGGTGGCCCTGGCGCTCCTGCTCGGCGCCCCGGCCGTCTGCGACGTCGCCGAGGCGCCACTTCCGCCACCGCAGGCGACCGCCCCGGCGCCGGCGCCGGCGCCGCTGCGCGGGCTCGCCGCGGACCTGCCGACGATCTGGGCCGGCCAGCTGCCGGCCGCGCCGCCACCCGCCGAGGCCTGGCCCGGCCCCGCCGCCCGCCTGCCGGCGCAACTGCCCGCCCTGCTCATGCTGCCCGATGCCGCGACGCCCGAGGTCGCCGTCGTCGTGCTGCTGCCCGATGCCGCGCCGCTGGCGGATCGGCTCGGGCTCTATGCCCCGGCGCTGCTCGATGCCGGTCTCGCCGTGCTGGCCATCGACCCGGAGGCCGCGCGCGGCGTCGATCCGGACGGGCCTGCCGAGGCCATCCTCTACGCCTCGGTGGCCGAGGCGCTGCAGGACCTGCGCACGGCGCTGCGCGCGCTCCGCCGCGGCGAGGGCCTGCCGATGCCGCTGCGCCCGGCGCGCATCGGCCTGCTCGGCCTCGGCAGCGGCGGCGAGGCGGCGTTGCTGGCCGCCCATCCCCGCGCGCTCGGCGCCGAGGCGCCCGCGGGCTTCGATGCCATCGCCGCCATCACGCCGAGCTGCGGCCCGGCGCTGGCCGCGGCCATCGACGAGCAGGAGGCGCCGGGCCCGGCCCCGCTGCTGCTGGTCCAGCCCTGGACCGATCGGGCGACGCCCGAGGCCAGCCCCTGCGCCCCGCTTTCCGACGCCGAGGATCCCGCTTTGCGCGAGCGCGTCGCGGTCCTCGGCCTCGACTGGCCGGCGCGCTACGGCTTCGACCTGCCATCCCTCGGCCCGCGCAGCATGCTGCCGCACCCCTCGGGCGAGGGGCTGATCGAGGCGCAACCCGATCCGCGCAGCACCGCGCTGACGCTCGAGGCCGTGGCCGCCTTCTTCCGCCTCTCCCTCGCGCCCTGATCCCGGCCCCGGGGCTGGACCGGGCGGCGGCGCCGGCCGAGCATCCGGGGCGGCAGGCGGGGGGGGCGCGCGGGATGGCACAGGGTCTGGCCGGCAGGGTGGCGCTGGTGAGCGGGGCGAGCCGCGGCATCGGCTTGGCGATCGCGCGGCGCCTGGTCGCCGAGGGCATGCGCGTGCTGATGGTGGCCCGCAGCGCCGAGGCCCTGGCGCGAGAGGCGGCCGCCCTGCCGCAGGGCGCGGCCCTCGCGCACCCGGTCGACCTGCGCGACCCCGCCGCCGCCGGCGCCGCGGTGGCCGAGGCGGTGGCGCGCTTCGGCCGGCTCGACCTCGTGGTGAACAATGCCGGGGCGACGCAGCGCGGCGACTTCCTCGCGCTCGACGACGCCGCCTGGGCGGATGGCTACGCGCTGAAGCTGCACGGCGCGGTGCGGCTGACGCGGGCCGCCTGGCCGCACCTCGCCGCGGCGGGCGGCGGCGGCGCCGTGGTCTTCATCGCCGGCGTCGGCGGGCGGCTGGCCAGCGCCGACTTCACCATCGGCGGCTCGGTGAACGCGGCGCTGATGAACCTGACCAAGGCGCTGGCCGACCGCGGCGTGCGCGACGGCGTCCGGGTCTGCTGCATCAACCCGGGCAGCATCCGCAGCGACCGGCTGCAGGGGCGGATCGCCACCCTGGCGCGCGAGCGCGGCGTGGCCGAGGCCGAGGCGGCGCGGCTGCTCGCCGCCGAGACCGGCATCGCCCGCTTCGGCGAGCCCGAGGAGATCGCCGCCGCCATCGCCTTCCTCGCCGGCGCCGAGGCCGGCTACGTGCAGGGCGCGATCCTCGACATCGACGGCGGCTGGGTCCGGGCGGTGTAGCGGCCGGGCCCTGCGGCGGCCGGGCCCTGCGGCGGCCGGGCGGCGCCGGGGCGGGGCGGCCCGGCGGGTTCCGCTCCGTCGCCCGGGGCGCTATGCGCGCAGGGAAGGTTCCAGCACCGAGGAGGTTCCATGGACACCCACCCGGCCATCGTCGCGGACGGCAAGGAGCAGGCGCTGGCGGCACGCTATGGCCAGGCCGTGCCGCCGGCCGGCCCCTGGAACGACCATATCGCCCTGCTGCTCTCGCACCGCTCCGTGCGCGGCTACCTGCCCGACCCGGTGCCGCCCGGCACGCTGGAGACGCTGGTCGCCGCGGCGCAGTCGGCCGCCACATCGTCGAACCTGCAGACCTGGTCGGTGGTCAGCGTCGAGGATCCGGCGGTGCGCAAGGACCTCGCCGCCATCGCCAACAACCAGAAGCACATCGAGGAATGCCCGCTGTTCCTGGTGTGGTGCGCCGACCTCTCGCGCCTGCAGCGCCTGGGCGAGGCCGAGGGCGCGGCGCTCGAGGCGCTGCCCTATTTCGAGACCTTCCTCGTCGCTGCCATCGACGCGGCGCTGGCGGCGCAGAATGCGGTGGTGGCGGCGGAATCCCTCGGCCTCTCCAACGTCTACATCGGCGCGCTGCGCAACCGGCCGGAGGAGGTCGCGCGCCTGCTCGGCCTGCCGCCCGGCGTGATGGGCGTCTTCGGCCTCTGCATCGGCTATGCGAAGCCCGAGGCGGCGGCGGAGGTGAAGCCGCGCCTGCCGCAATCCCTCGTGCTGCACCGCGGCCGCTACGGCGTGCCGGCCGAGCGCGAGACGGCCGAGCGGCAGGCCTATGACGCGACGCTCGAGGCCTTCTCGCAGCGCAACGGCATGGGCGC
>CAYNYQ010000426.1:0-4340 GCA_964401305.1 uncultured Acetobacteraceae bacterium
ATCGTCGCCGTCGAGGGCACCGGGCAGGCGCTGATGCTCGACCTCCCCGCCGGCCTGCCGTTGCTGGAGGCGGTGCGGCGGGCCTTGGCGGCCGCCGGTTTCCCGGGCGGCACCGTGCGGGTGGACGGCCTCGCCCTCGGGCCCTTCGCCTATGTGCAGCCCGCCCTCTCTCGGGACGGCGAGCATGCGGCGTACTACAGCGAGACCTTCCGCCCCGCCGGCATCACGCGGCTCGACCAGGGGGCGCTGACCTTCGGCCGGCGCGACCAGGCGCCCTTCTTCCACTGCCACGCGCTCTGGACCGAGGCGGACGGGCGGCGCGCCGGCGGCCACATCCTGCCCGAGGAGGCGGTGCTCGCCGAACCCGCCCGGGTGCCGGGCTTCGGCGTCTCGGGCGGCATCTTCCAGGCCGACCACGACCCCGAGACCCGGTTCCGCCTCTTCGGGCCCGTGGCCGAGGCGGCGCCGGCCCCTTCCGCCCCCGCGGCGCGCGCCTTCGCCCTGCGCCTGCGGCCCAACCAGGATCTCTGCGGCGCGCTCGAGGCCTTCTGCGCGGCCCGCGGCATCGCGGCGGCGCGGCTGCATGGCGGGGTCGGCAGCACCATCGGCGCGCGCTTCGCCGATGGCCGCCTGGTGCGCCACTTCGCCACCGAGGCCTTCGTCACCCAGGGCATCATCGCCGACGGCATCGCCACCATCGACGCCGCGCTGGTCGACTACACCGGCGCGCTCGCCGCCGGGCGGCTGCTGCGCGGCGGCAACCCGGTGCTGATGACCTACGAACTCGTGCTGGAGCCCGGCTGAGCGCGCGGCGCCGGCCAGGGCAGGACGACGCTGCCGCGCCCCAGCAAAACACCCGGTGGGAAACACCCGGTGGCACGAAGGGCACGACGGCCCGATGCGCCGGGGCAGGGGCCGCGGCGCCACGGTTCCCGCATCCGGCCTACCGCCCGCCGATGACGCGCCGGATGGCGAAGCTCGACTGGATGCGCGCGACGCCGGGCATGCGGGAGAGCTGCTCCTTGTGGATGCGCTCGTAGTCCGCGGCGTCGCGCGCCTCGAGCCGCAGCAGATAGTCCGCGATGCCGGTCATCAGGTGGCACTCGCGCACCTCGGGGCAGCGGCGCACCGCCTCCTCGAAGCGGCGGAGGTGCTCGTCGGTCTGCCGCTCCAGCGTGATCTGGACGATGACCGTGACACCAGGCCCGGCCGCCTCGGGCGCGTCGAGCACCACCGTGTAGCCGCGGATCGGGCCCTGCTCCTCCAGCATGCGCAGCCGCCGCAGGCAGGCCGAGGGCGAGAGCCCGACCTGCTCCGCCAGCGCCGCGTTGCTCATCCGCGCGTCCTGGCGCAGCAGGCGGATGATCGCGCGGTCCTTCTCGTCCATGCGCAGGATCCTTCGAATCGACGCACGATCCTACGGCGAATGGCCGTCATGCGCACGATTCCGCGTCGCTTGCGCGGGAAATTCGCAGCCCCGCCCGGCTAGGCTGGCCGCCGGAACGAAGGAGGCCCCCATGCGCGTGATCGTCCTCGGCAGCGGCGTCGTCGGCGTGACCAGCGCCTGGTACCTCGCCCGCGCCGGCCACCAGGTGACCGTGCTCGACCGCCAGCCCGCCGCCGGCATGGAGACGAGCTTCGCCAATGCCGGCCAGGTCTCGCCCGGCTATTCCGCGCCCTGGGCCGCCCCCGGCATCCCGGTGAAGGCGCTGAAGTGGCTGATGATGCGCCACCGCCCCCTCGTGCTCTGGCCGCAGCTCGACCAGGGGCTCTACCGCTGGCTCGGGCAGATGCTGGCCAACTGCACCGAGGCCGCCTACGGCGTGAACAAGGCGCGCATGGTGCGTCTGGCCGAGTATTCCCGCGACTGCCTGCGCGACCTCCGCGCCGAGACCGGCATCGCCTATGACGAGCGGACGAAGGGCACGCTGCAGCTCTTCCGCACGCAGAAGCAGCTCGACGCCGTCGGCGCCGACACGCGCGTGCTGGACGGCTTCGGCGTGCCCTATGCGCTGCTCGACGCGGCGGGCTGCGTCGCCGCCGAGCCGGCGCTGGGCCTGGTGCCGGGCAAGGTCGTCGGTGGGCTGCGCCTGCCGGGGGACGAGACCGGCGACGCGCATCTCTTCACCCAGCGGCTCGCGGCCATGGCGGCGGCAGCGGGCGTGGTGTTCCGCCACGGCGTGACGGTGCAGGGCCTGCGCACCGAGGCCGGCGCGGTCACGGCCGTCGTCACCGACCAGGGCGAGTTCGCGGCCGAGCACTATGTCGTGGCGATGGGCAGCTATTCGCCGGCACTGCTGCGGCCGCTCGGCGTGCAGGTGCCGGTCTACCCGGTGAAGGGCTATTCGCTGACCCTGCCGGTGACCGATGAAGCGGCCGCGCCGGTCTCCACCGTGATGGACGAGACCTACAAGGTGGCGATCACCCGCCTCGGCGACCGCATCCGCGTCGGCGGCACGGCGGAGCTCGCCGGCTTCTCGCTCAGGCTGCGCAAGCCGCGGCGGGAGACGCTGGCGCATTCCGTCGGCGACCTCTTCCCGCGCGGCGGCGACCTCGCCCGGGCGCAGTTCTGGACCGGGCTCCGGCCGATGACGCCGGACGGCACGCCGGTGGTCGGCCCGACGCGCTACCGCAACCTCTCGCTCAACACCGGGCACGGCACGCTGGGCTGGACCATGGCCTGCGGCTCGGGCCGGCTGCTGGCCGACCTCGTCACGGGGCGGACGCCGGAGATCGAGCACGCCGACCTCGCGCTCGGGCGCTACGCCCTGGCGGCGTAGCGGTTTTCCTCGACGCCATCCCCGACCCTGCTAGGCTTGGCGGCCGCCGCGGAGGGTGCCGCATGCCGAGCCTCAGCCTGAACCTCTTCATCTACCCCGACGGCCACCACGAGGCCGCCTGGCGCCACCCCGAGGCCGAGGTCGACCGGCTGAGCGAGCTCGGCTTCTTCCAGGGCCTGGCGCAGCGCGCCGAGGCCGAGGCGATGGACGCGGTCTTCTTCGCCGACGCGCCGGTGCTGGTGCACACCATCGAGCATGCGCCGCGCCACCGGCTGGACCCCATCACGCTGCTCGCCGCGCTGGCCGGCGTGACCTCGCGCATCGGGCTGATCGCCACGGCCTCGACCACCTATCTCGAGCCCTACAACCTGGCGCGCAGCTTCGCCTCGGTCGACCACCTCAGCGGCGGCCGGGCCGGCTGGAACATCGTCACCACGGCCAATGGCGCGGCGGCGCTGAATTTCGGCCTGCCCGAGCACCCGCCGCCGGCCGAGCGCTACGCGAGGGCCGAGGAGTTCCTGCAGGTCGTCACCGCGCTCTGGGATTCCTGGGAGGACGACGCGATCATCGGCGACCGCGCCAGCGGCCGCTTCGCCGATCCCGCGAAGATCCACGCGCTGAACCACGAGGGGCGCTTCTTCAAGGTCAAGGGCCCGCTGAACGCGCCGCGCTCGCCGCAGGGCCGGCCGGTCTACGTGCAGGCCGGCGCCTCGGATGACGGGCGCGACTTCGCGGCGCGCTGGGCCGAGGCGATCTTCACCGCGCACCAGACGCTCGACAGCGCGCAGGCCTTCTACCGCGACATCAAGGCCCGCGCCGCCCGCGCCGGGCGCCGGCCCGAGCAGCTGCGCATCCTGCCCGGCCTCTGCCCCTTCATCGGCGGCACCGAGGCCGAGGCGCGCGCGCTGCAGGCGCGCTTCGACGGCCTGGTGCAGCCCGCCTATGCGCTGGGGCAGCTGAAGCAGCTGCTGGGCGTCGATCTCTCCGGCCACGACCTCGACGGACCGGTGCCGCTGGAGGTCTTCCCCGTGGAGGAGACGGGCGGCTTCACCAGCCGCTTCCGCCTCGTGCGCGACATCGTGGCGCGGGAGAATCCGACGCTGCGCGGGCTGATGCATCGCCTCGCCGGCGCGCGCGGGCATTTCGTCATGGCCGGCACGCCGGAGCAGGTGGCCGACCATATCGAGGCCTGGGCGCGCGAGGGCGCGGCGGACGGCTTCAACATCATGCCGCCCTGGTTCCCCGGCGGCTTCGAGCGCTTCGCCGAGGGCGTGCTGCCGATCCTGCGCCGCCGCGGCCTGTTCCGCACCGCCTATGAGGGCACGACGCTGCGCGACCACTACGGCCTGTCGCGGCCGGAGAGCCAGTTCGCGCCGAAGCGGGAGAGGCTGGCGTCCTAGACCACGATCCGCGAGGACTGAATCGCGGATCGTGGTCTAGCTCGTTGCTTCGTCGCGTGATTCACGCCTGCGGGCGTTCCGCCCTTCGGCGATCACGCTCTAGCGCGCCGCGATCTCTCCCCGCTCCAGCAGCCAGGAGGCGGCGAAGCCCGCCACCAGC
>CAYNYQ010000427.1:0-4335 GCA_964401305.1 uncultured Acetobacteraceae bacterium
ACGCCGACATCGATGATGAAGGTGCGGGGCGGCACCAGGTGGCCGGAGGCGATCAATTCGCCAAGTCGGATCTGGTCGGCGACGTTGGAGAAGACCTGGCGCAGCCCGATCTTATCGCCACGGTTCGGCGTGGCGGTGACACCGTAAATCCGGCAGTCCGGGTTGCGGTCGAGCGCCCGATCGATGATGCGGCGATAGCTGTCGGCGACGGTGTGGTGCGCCTCGTCGATCACCAGCAGGTCGAGCGCCGGCATCGCTTCCAGGTTGGCGGCGCGCGTCAGCGTCGGCACCATGGCGAAGGTGACCTGGCCGGCCCAGGATTTCTGGCCGGCATCCACCACGGAGGTGGTCACGCCAGGATTCACGCGGCGGAACTTCGCCAGGTTTTGCGCCGTCAGCTCATCCCGATGGGCGAGGACGGCAGCCTTGGCGGCGCTGCTGCCGATATGCTCGCCCACCGCCGCCGACAGCATGATGGTCTTGCCGGCGCCGGTCGGGGCGACGCCGAGGGTGTTGCCGTGCTGGCCGAGCGCACGAAGGCTGCGCTCGACGAAGAGCTTCTGGCGGGGGCGGAGCATCATGCTGGTGCGGCCCTCCCTCAGCGCGCCCAGGCGGGACGCGGGTCGGCGCCGGCGGTGGGCTGCGGCGCAGCGGCCGGGAAGGCGCCCTGATGGATGGCCGGTGCGGCGGGCGGCGGATAGGCGGAGGCGGGCGGTGCATAACCCGCCACCGCCACCTGCCGCCCCATCACCTGGGCGTAGTCCCGATGGTCCGGCGTTACCGCCATGCGGATCTCGTTCTTGGTCTCGCCGCCGGCGTCGGTGCCGTGCTCGATCTTCGCCACGAACTCGAGGCCATCGAGATCCGCGAAGCCGCCGATGCGGCGCGCCGCCTGCGCCTGGGGCGAGACATCCTTGTCGGAGATGCCGCGGGCGGAGTTCAGCATCCCGCGCAGGAAGCTGCGGCCCATCCCCGCCCATTCCGGCCCCTTCGGGCTGTAGAGCCCGATCAGCGTGAAGATCTTCCGCTTGGCGTAGGGCCCCTCCAGCACGGTGAACTCGCCATTGAGATAGACGGCGCCGGTGCTGCCGCGCGTGGCGTAGCCACCGGTCCAGCCCTGGCTCGGATCGTCGAAGCCGCCGGGGCGGATGGTGAGGCGGACCTTCGCCAGCGTCCCCTTGGGGATCAGGTTCGGGTTGGACTGGGCGTCGTTGTAGTCGTTCCAGGCAGCCATGGTGCTTCTGCTCCGATCAGGTGTTGGGGGTGGGGGAGGGCAGCGCGATCGACGGCGCGTCGAACGGCGGCGACGGGCTGCGGATTTTCTGGAAGAGCTGCCCGAGATGCGGCGGCTCCAGCATGTCGAGCCGGCCGCTGCGATCCTTCGCGGGATAGCCCCAGGGGTTCAGCGTCTGGCAGACCAGACCGCGGAAGGATGCGACAGCAGGCTGGCCGGGAGCGGCGTCCGGCTTGATCTCGGCCAGCGTCATCACCTGGTCGACGATGCCGGGCAGCTCGAGGCCGGTCTTGCTGCCGTCGATCTGCGGCACGAAGACGCGGCGATTGAAGTCGTCGAGCTTCTCGTCGAGGATTCCGACGAAGATCACGTTGCGCCCGCGCGCATGCTGCAGATGCGTGAGCCAGGCGATCATCTCGCGGCCATGCAGCCCGTAGGCGCCGCGGATGTCGGGCTTGCCGGTTTTCTCGGAATGCGCCTCCGGCTGGCCGCGGCACCACTGGAAGCAGAGCCGGCCGGCGACCGTGATGCTGTCCACGAAGATCGTGGCGAAGCCGTCCATGCGCGCCGGATCGCCATAGGCCTGCAGGACGCGCGCATACTGCGCGGCGGAATAGGGTTGGTCGTCACGCAACGCGGGGTTGGGGCCGGCCAGGAACAGCGCGAGGTCGCGGCATTCCTCCCAGGTGCGCGGACGGATAGATGCGCCACGCCAGTGCTGCACGGCGAGATCGCCCGCCTCGAGGTCGATGAAGAGCGTGCTGCCCTCATCGAGCGTCAGCAGGAGGTAGGTCTTGCCGATGCCGCTCTTGCCGAAGATCACGGCCTTGATGCCGCGCGCCTCAGCCTGCCGCTCGTCGGCGGTGATGATGCGCAGCGCCATCAGCGGCCTCCCCGCAGCGGGATGACGCCGGCGCCATGCGGGCTGTCGCGCAGCGCCGTCTCGGACATGATGGCGAGGCGATAGGTGGCGCGGCCGGTGCGGACCGTGCGTGCCGGCTCGAAGGCCTGGCGGATGCGATCGGGCCAGGCGGTATAGGCCCGCTCCGAGACCTTGAAGCTGACCTCGACGTACTGGCCGGGATCCTCACCGCCGGCGCGGATTTGCTCCGACAGCGCGGCGAGCCGCGCCTGGTCCCAATCCACCTTCTTCGGCAGATCGACCGCGATCTCCACGGTGCCGTCCTGGAAGCGGACCGTGCCGGTGTCCTTGCCGGCAGCGGCACGGGCGCCGATGGCGCGCTGCTCGTAGCGGAGCGCGATCGCGGCCTCGATCCAGTCCTGCATGCGCTTGGCGGCATCCAGCGCCTCGCGCGCATCGGTCTGCAGCAGCGCCAGGTGCTCGGCGGGAAGCGCGATGACGTCGCTCACCGGCATGTGGCGCAGCGCGTCGAGGGTGGGGCGGTTGGTGCGGAGCGCGTCCATCACGCGGCCTCCGCGAGCAGCATCGGCAGGATGGCGGAGGCGGTGCGGCGCGGGCGGCGGCGGGCGACGAGGATGTAGGCGTAGTCCTCGTAGCCGTGGCGGCGCTGCACGATATCGGCGAGGCCGAGCTCGGCCAGCTTCCACGCACGGGCCGCCAGGCGCTGCAGCGCGGTGCGCTCCTGCTCGGGCAGGCACTGCAACTGCGGGCAGACCTGCCGGGCGAGCGCGCCGCGGTGGTAGGTGATGCTGTCGCCGGGGGCCGCGGCGCCCAGCCAGGTGCAGAGCGACGCCTCGTTGAGAGGCTTCGCCACTGCGCGGAGGTCGGGGATGGGTTTGTCCATGACCACAATTACTCAGCCACCTCGAAATCCGTATCAGGCGGCAGAGGGGATGCCGGCGGCGAGCAGCCGCAGGCGCATTTCCCGGATGCGGCGATAGATGCGCATGCGCGGCATTGTCTTCTGCTCGCCGAATTCGTGCGGCGTGTGCTCGCTGAGGGCGGCACAGAGCGGATAATCCTCGGGCGCAATCGCGCTGGCCGCGCGCTCCAGGTCGAGGCGGCGCTCCAGCGCGGCGATGGCATCCATGGATTGGCCGCACCACGCGGCGTAGCCATCGGCCTCGCTGATGGTGTCGCCGAGCGTCAGCCCTTCGGTGTTCGGCAGCGCATCGTCGAGGGAGCGGGGATGGCGGGCGGCGCGCTCAGCCGTGACGCGGCGAGCGATGCGGGTCCCGGCATGGCGAAAGCACACCGTGGCAAAGGCCGGGAGGTCAGCTTTACTCGGATCGAACGCTGGCAGCCGCGCCAGAAAATCCAGCAGGAGGTCCTGGCGCAGATCCTCCCGCTCGTGGTCGGGCAGATGCAGGGTGCGGCAGAGGCGCTTCGCCTCCTTCGCGGCCAGGCAATGAATCGGGGTGAGATCGGGAAGGCGGGGCGATTGCGCCATGGGCAGGTCCATCCATCGTGTTGCGATGACGGAACCTCGCGCCGATGGCCGGGGCGGGCCTCTCGGCTTCCTCTCGAAACCTCTCGGCTTCCTCCCGGTGCTTGTCGCCTACCTGATCAGGACCCGGATGGGCGGCGTCATAAGGCGATACCCATGGCCTCGGACCGCGGCGATCAGCGTCGTGCCAGCGCTGCGCGGCAGATCGCGCGCTTCGCAGAGTGCGCCGCGGATGCTGCTGACGGCCTTATCCACCTGCTCGTCGCGTACAGGGGCATCGGCATCGTCACTGCCCACGAGCGCGCGATACAGATCGTCGCGGGTCGCCGCGGCGCCGCCATCATCGGCTTCACGCGCCAGGACGTTCAGCACCCGCGCATGACGTGGCTCCAGCTGCAACGCCCGCCCGCCGAACGCGGCAGTGAGTGCCATCGGATTCACCTCGAGCACGTCAGGGTCGGACGTAACCGTGACCACCAGCAGGCGGTTCATATCCACCCGCACCGGCCTGGCCGGCTCGCTCGCCATGAACGCTTCTTCGGGGGGCACGACATCGATGCCTCGCTCTTCGAGCGCGGCAATGTCGACGGCCGACTTGATGTTGGCGATCAGCGTGAAACGCGCCGACCTGTCCAATGCCTTCAGCCGATCGAAAATGCCGGCGCCGCGCACTGTCATTGATGAAGTTGCCAACAGCAGCACCCGGCCTGCCGCCAAGCGCCCCAGGCGCCA
>CAYNYQ010000428.1:0-4335 GCA_964401305.1 uncultured Acetobacteraceae bacterium
AGGCGCCGCTCGTTCTCGACCTTCAGGCCGAACACGTCCTTGACGTAGAAGACGTCGACCGCGCGCACGCCATAGGTGGTGATGTGGGCGGAGGCGATCTGCAGCCCCTCCGCGCTGATGGCGGCGGTGACGTCGTGCAGCAGCCCGGGCCGGTCGCGGCCGTTGACCTCGATCACGGTGTGCGTGTTCGAGGCGTGGTTGTCGAAGACGGCGCGCGGCGGCACCGTCACGGCGCGCAGCCGCGCCGGCTCCCGCCGGACCTTCCGGATCTCCTCGGCCAGGCGGAGCCGGCCCGAGAGCGCCTGCTCGATCAGCACGGCAAGCCGTGCGAGGCGATGCGGCGCGTCGAAGGCGGCGCCGGTGACGTCCTGCACCCAGAAGGTGTCGAGCGCCATGCCGTTGGTCAGCGTGTGGATGCGCGCATCGACGATGGAGGCGCCGGCGACGGCGAGCGCGCCGGCGATGCGGCTGAAGAGGCCCGGATGGTCGGCGGCATAGACCGTGACCTCGGTCACCGCGCGGGCCTCGAGCACGCGGGTGCGCACGGTCAGCGGTGCCCTCGTCGCCTCCGCCTCGCGGATCAGCGCGGCGTGGCGGGCATGCGTCTCGGCATCGAAGGAGAGCCAGTAGCCGGGATAGCCGAGCTCGAGGAAATGCTTGCGGTCGGCCTCCGGCCAGGCGGCGAGCATGGCGGCGGCGGCGTCGCGGGCGCGGGCGACGCGCACGTCGCGCTCCGGCACCGAGAGCCCGCCGGCCAGCACCTCGGCCACGCGCCAGTAGACCTCGCGCAGCAGCGTCGCCTTCCAGCCGTTCCACACCTTGGGCCCGACGCCGCGCATGTCGGCCACGGTCAGCACCAGCAGCAGGCGCAGCCGCTCGGGCGACTGCACGAGGTCGGCGATGTCGAGGATGGTCTTCGGGTCCTCGATGTCGCGCTTGAAGGCGGTCTGGCTCAGCAGCAGGTGGTGCAGCACGAGCCAGGAGACGGTCTCGGTCTCCTCCGGCGTCAGGCCGAGCTTGGGGCAGAGCTCCTGGGCGATGCGCGCGCCGAGCTCGGAATGGTCGCCGCCGCGGCCCTTGGCGATGTCGTGCAGCAGCGCCGCGACGTAGAGCGCGCGGCGGGACTGCACATGGCCGACGATCTCGCTGGCCACCGGCGCAACCTCGGCCAGCTCGCCGCGCTCGAGCTGCTGCAGCACGCCGATCACCTCGATCGTGTGCTCGTCCACGGTGAAGACGTGGTAGGTGTCGAACTGCATCAGCCCGACGATGCGCGCCCAGTCCGGCACGAAGCGGGAGAGGAAGCCCGTCTCGTTCATCAGCCGCAGCCACTGCGCCGCGTCGCGCCCGATCAGCAGGTCGAGGAAGAGCGCGTTCGCCTCGGCGTCGCCGCGCAGCCGCGTGGCATGGCTGGCGTGGCGGATCAGCGCACGCAGCGCCAGGGGATGGATCTCGAGCTTGCGGTCCCGCGCGGCCTGCAGGATGCGCAGCATCAGGATGGGCTCGCGCGTGAAGTCGCGGTTCGGCGGCGCCGCCACCAGCTTGCCGTCGGCGAAGGCAAGGCCCGCCGCGGCCAGCGCCGCATCGCCCTCCCGCCGCTGCGCCGGCGGGCCGAGGGCCGCGCGCTCGATCGCCGGCTCGAGCACGCGGGTCAGGCGGAGCACGTCGCGCACCGTGAGGAACAGGTGCTTCATGAATCGCTCGACGCCGTTCTGCTTGCCGTGCGGCGTGTAGCCCATGCGCGCGCCGACCACGGGCTGGAAGTCGAAGGTCAGGCGCTCCTCGGCGCGGCCGGCGACGTAGTGCAGGTGGAATCGGACGGTCCAGAGGAAGTTCCAGGCGCGGCGGATGGCGCGCGCCTCGTGCCCGGTGAGCAGGCCGCCGCCGGGGCTGTCGGGGCCCACCAGCTCCGGCATGCGCTGCGTGCCGAAGGCGTAGCGCGCCAGCCAGTAGAGGGTCTGCAGGTCGCGCAGGCCGCCGCGGCCCTCCTTGATGTGCGGCTCCACCAGGTAGGGGCTGTCGCCGTAGCGCTGGTGCCGCGTCGCGCGCTCCGTGCGCTTGGCGGCAAGGAAGGGGCCGAGGCCCTGGGCGAGGCGGCTGCGGTCGAAGGTCTCGCGGAAGCGGTCGAAGACGGCGCGCTCGCCCTGCAGGAAGCGGGCATCGACGAGGGCGGTCATCACCGTGGTGTCGCGCCCCGCCTCCTCCATGCAGTCGCGCACGGAGCGCGTGGCATGCCCCACTTTCAGCCCGAGATCCCACAGCAGGTAGAGCACGAACTCCACCACGCGCTGGGTGCGCGGCCCGGCGCCGGTCTCGGTGAGGAAGAGCAGGTCGATGTCGGAATAGGGGGCCAGCACGCCGCGGCCGTAGCCGCCGGTGGCGACCAGCGCGACAGCGGGTTCGGCCGCCTCGGCCGGGCCGCGCGGCGGCACCATGGCCAGCGCATAGGCATGGATCGCCTGCACCAGCCCGTCCATCAGCGCGGCGAGCCAGCGTGCGGCGGCGAGGCCCGACAGCTCCTGGCCCTCGAAGGCGTCCTGCACCCGGCCCTGGATGCGGCCGAGCTGGCGGCGCAGCAGGTCGAGCCCCTGGTCGCGGGCCATTGGCCCGGCCGCCAGCTCCGCGATCAGGTCCGGGACCACGATCGGCGCATCCACGGGGCCGGGAAGGAACTCCCCGGCGGGCATGGGTGCCGGGAGGCGGGCCGCGCTCGTCATCGCGGTCAGACTAGCCCGCCTTGCCGCGCTGCAACAGCACCATCCATCAAGGATTTCAGGTCGTAGAGTCGTTGCAGCGCCTCTCGGGGCGAGAGCGAGTCGAGGTCCGTGGCGGCGAGTGCCGCCAAAACCGCCTCGGCCCCCGCGGGCTGCGCAACCGGGGCGCGATCCCCCTCGCGATCCTTCGCTGTCAGCGCGAAGAGCGGCAGCTCGTCGGACAGGGGATCAAGGCCGCGCGCCCGTTCCTCCAGCGACGCGAGCACCTGCGCGGCGCGCGCCAGCACCGGCTTCGGCACCCCGGCCAGGCGCGCGACGTGCAGGCCCCAGCTGCGCTCCGCCGCGCCGGGGCCGACGCTGTGCAGGAACACCACCTCGCCCTTCCATTCCCGCACCTGCATCGTTGCGGGCACGAGCTCGGGCAGCTTGCCGGCGAGCGCGGTCAGCTCGTGGAAATGCGTGGCGAAGATGGTGCGGCAGCGGATGCGGTCGTGCAGCGCCTCCAGCGCCGCCCAGGCGATCGCCAGCCCGTCCCAGGTGGCCGTGCCGCGCCCGACCTCGTCCAGCACCACCAGCGAGGCGGGGCCTCCCTGGTTGAGGATGGCGGCGGTCTCGGCCATCTCGACCATGAAGGTGGAGCGGCCGCCGGCGATGTCGTCCGCCGCGCCGACGCGGCTGAACAGCCGGTCCACCAGCCCGATCCGCGCCTGCTCCGCCGGGACGAAGAGGCCTGCCTGCGCCAGCACCACCATCAGGGCGTTCTGCCGCAGGAAGGTTGATTTTCCCGCCATGTTCGGGCCGGTCAGCAGGCAGATGCGCCGGCCCGGCGAGAGGTCGCAGTCGTTGGGCACGAAGGCGGGCCCGCGGTTGCGCGCCAGCGCCGCCTGCACCACCGGGTGCCGCCCGCCCGTCACGGCGAAATCGGGGCGCTCGGTGATCTCCGGCCGGCACCAGCCGCCCTCGGCGGCGAGCTCGGCGGCGCCGGCGTGCAGGTCGAGCTCGGCCAGCGCCTCGGCGGCATCGGCGACGCCGGGGGCGGCGGCCAGCACCAGCTCGCGCAGGTGGCGGACGATGCGCTTCTCCCGCGCCGCGGCCTGCTCGGCGGCCTCGGCCAGGCGCCGGTCGAGGTCGGCCAGTGCGGCGCAGGTGAAGCGGCGCGCATTGGCCATGGTCTGGCGGTGGATCGGCGCGAAGTCGCCGGTGGCGCGCGGCGGCGGGTTGCGCAGCAGCGCCTCCCCGGCGGTGGCGGGCAGCTCGGCGAGGTAGCCGAATTGCTGGTGGTGGCGGACCTTCAGGCTGGCGACGCCCCAGGCCTGCGCGAGTTCCAGCTGCAACGCGGCGATGGCGCCGCGCGCGTCGTCGCGCAGCCGCCTGAGCCCGTCGAGCTGCCCGTCATAGCCGGCGGCGACGATGCCCGGCTCCTCGAGCCGCGCCGGCGGGGTCTCGGCCAGGCCGCGGGCGAGCTCGGGGGCCGGGTCCTGGGCGGGGCGGAGCGCGCGCGCCGCCTCGGCCAGCAGCGGCGGCAGGCTGGGGCCGGCCTCCAGCAGCGCGGCGATGCGCCCCGCGCGGGCGAGCCCGTCGCGGATGTCGGCGAGGTCGCGCGGGGCGAAGCGGTCGAGCG
>CAYNYQ010000429.1:0-4326 GCA_964401305.1 uncultured Acetobacteraceae bacterium
ACTGGCGGAGAGGGTGGGATTCGAACCCACGGTACCCACGAGGAGTACTTCGGTTTTCGAGACCGACCCGATCGACCGCTCCGGCACCTCTCCGCGGCCGGCCGCTCTATAGGGTGCCCGGCCGCCCCCGCGCAACGCCCTGTGGCCGTTGACTCTCCGCCCCTGCCCCCGCTATAGGCCGCGCTCCCGGAGGTGCCCCGTGCGCCACCGGCGGCCGTCAATGGCCGGACACCTTCCGCAATCCATGGTCCGCGACCAGACCTCCGCCCGGGGCCGCCTGCCCCGGCACCACCACCGGGGCGCGACCGACGGGGCCGCTTGAGATGACCTTCGCAGTGATCCGCACCGGCGGAAAGCAGTACCGGGTGACCCCGAACGCCGTCCTCACGGTCGAGAAGCTCGAGGCGGAGCCGGGCGGCACCGTCACCTTCCATGACGTCCTCGCCCTCGGCGGCGATGGAGGCCTCACCCTCGGCGCGCCGACCGTCCCCGGCGCCTCGGTGACCGCCACCGTGCTCGAGCAGACCCGCGGCGACAAGGTGCTGATCTTCAAGAAGCGCCGCCGCAAGAACAGCCGCCGCAAGCGCGGCCACCGCCAGCACCTCACCGTGCTGCGCATCGCCGAGATCTCCGCCGCGGCCTGACCGGCCCCGGCGCGACAGACACCAGGAGACCGAACTCATGGCGCACAAGAAGGCCGGTGGCTCCTCCCGCAACGGCCGCGATTCCGCGGGCAAGCGGCTTGGCGTGAAGCTCTTCGGCGGTCAGGCCGTCCGCGCGGGCAACATCATCGTCACCCAGCGCGGGACGAAGATGGTCCCCGGCACCAACGTCTATGTCGGCCGCACGCACTCCCTGCACGCCGCCGTGGACGGCAAGGTGACCTTCGCCCGCAAGAGCGAGGACCGCGTGCATGTCTCCGTCACGCCGCTGCCGCAGGCCGCGGAATAGGCCGCGGCCGCCGCACCGGCGTCGGGTGGCGGGGGCCTTCGGGCCCCCGTTCTGTTTTTTGCCGCCCCGCAGCCGCCACGCCGGCCCTGCGCCCCGGCGATGATGTGGTGACGCGATGAAGTTCCTCGACGAGGCGAAGGTCTGGGTGAAGGCGGGCGACGGCGGCGACGGCGTGGTTGCGTTCCGGCGCGAGAAGTTCATCGAGTTCGGCGGGCCGGACGGCGGCAACGGCGGCAAGGGCGGCGACGTGGTCGTGCGCGCCGTCGACGGCCTCAACACGCTCATCGACTACCGCTACGCCCAGCACTTCAAGGCCCGCAAGGGCGGCAACGGCGCCGGCCAGGACCGCACCGGCGCCGGTTCCGAGGACGTGGTGCTGAAGGTCCCCGTCGGCACCCAGATCATCGCCGAGGACAAGGAAACGCTGCTCGCCGACCTCGATGCGCCGGGCAGGCAGGTGGTCATCGTCCGCGGCGGCGATGGCGGCTTCGGCAATGCCCATTACAAGACCAGCACCAACCGCGCCCCGCGCCGCGCCGACAAGGGCCACCCGGGGGAGGAGCGCTGGATCTGGCTGCGCCTCAAGCTCATTGCCGATGCCGGCCTGGTCGGACTGCCGAATGCCGGCAAGTCCACCTTCCTCGCCGCCGTCTCCGCGGCGAAGCCCAAGATTGCCGACTACCCCTTCACCACGCTGCATCCGCAGCTCGGTGTGGTGCGGCTGAACGCCACCGAGGAGTTCGTCCTCGCCGACATCCCCGGCCTGATCGAGGGCGCGCATGAGGGGGCCGGCCTCGGCGACCGCTTCCTCGGCCATGTCGAGCGCTGCGCCGTGCTGCTGCACCTGGTCGATGGCAGCCAGCCCGACCCCGCCGGCGCCTGGCGCACCATCCGCGAGGAGCTCGCCGGCTACGGCCATGGCCTGGCCGAGAAGCCGGAGATCGTCGCGCTGAACAAGCTTGACGCCATGACCCCGCAGGCACGGGCCAGCCGCCTGCGCGCGCTGGAACGGGCCGTGGGGCGCCGGGTCCACCTGATCTCCGGCGTCACCGGGGAAGGCGTGCCGGAGGTGCTGCGGGCGCTGGCCGCGACCATCGCCGGGCGGCGCCAGGCCGCCTGACCAGCGGCGCGACAGGGCCCGCCCGCGCAAAGGGTACGCCCAGGGCTATGCCTTGTGCAGCGCCTCGCGCAGCTTCTTCTCCTGCTCCTCGGTCAGGTTGCTCCGCAGCACGGTGCCGCCGAACTGCGCCATCTCCGGCAGCACCTTGTCCGCCGTCACCTTGCGCACCAGCACGCAGAGCGCCGCCTGGCCCGGCTGCAGCGCATCCGCCGCGCTCTTCACGAATTTGTCGTCGATCCCGACATCCGTGAGGTAGCCGCTCAGCGCGCCGGCACCGGCGCCGGCCGCGAGGCCCAGCAGCGGGTTCAGGAACAGGATCCCGATCAGCGTGCCCCACATCGCACCGCCGGCCGCGCCGGCCGCGGTGGTGTTGATCAGCTGGTGCAGCTTCACCGAGCCGTCCTGCATCCGCTCGGCGATCACCGCGTCGCCGAGCTCGATCAGGTACTCCTTCTGCAGCGCCAGCAGCTTGGTGCGCGCCGCCTCGGCGGTCTTCTCGTCGGGATAGGCGATGATCACGAGGTCGGCCATGGCGCGGTCTCCGGTTCTTGCTTCGGCATGGCAGCATTCGCCTCGGAGGGGGCGGCGACAAGGGGCAAGTCTGTGACCGCCATCCCCCGGGCTGGCGCCCCGTCCCAGGGGCACGCCGGATCGGCCATCGCCGGGGCTGCGCCCCCATGCTATCCGCCGCCCCCATCATGCAGACGCCTGCACCCAGCCTTGCAACGGCGCGCCGCATCGTCGTGAAGATCGGCTCCGCCCTCGTCGTGGACGAGCAGGATGCGACGCCGCGCGCCGGCTGGCTCGCCTCCGTCGCCGCCGACGTCGCGGCGCTGCGCGCCGGCGGGGCGGAGGTGGTGCTCGTCTCCTCCGGCGCCATCGCGCTGGCGCGCCGCGCCCTCGGCCTCACGCGCCGGCGCCTCAGGCTTGAGGAGAAGCAGGCCGCCGCCGCGGTCGGGCAGATCCGCCTGGCCGGCGCCTGGGCCGCCGCCCTCTCGGCCGAGCAGCTCAACGCCGCGCAGCTCCTCCTCACGCTCGAGGACAGCGAGGATCGCCGCCGCTACCTCAACGCCCGCGCGACGCTGCGCACGCTGCTCGACCTCGGCTGCGTCCCGGTGATCAACGAGAACGACACGGTCGCCACCACCGAGATCCGCTTCGGCGACAATGATCGCCTGGCCGCCCGTGTCGCGGAGATGATCGCCGCCGATGCGCTGGTGCTGCTCTCCGACATCGACGGCCTTTACACCGCCGATCCGCGCAAGGACCCCGCGGCCGCGCACCTGCCGGTGGTCGAGCGCATCACCGACGAGATCATGGCCATGGGGGGCGAGCCGCCGCCCGGGTATTCCTCGGGCGGGATGCGGACGAAGCTCATCGCCGCGCGCATCGCCACGGGGGCGGGCTGCGCCATGGCGATCGCCCTCGGCAAGCGCGACCATCCGCTGGCCGCGCTGCTCGGGGGCGCGCGCTGCACCTGGTTCCTGCCGGCCGAGGAGGGCCGCAGCGCGCGCAAGCGCTGGATCGCGGGCTCGCTGGCGCCGCTCGGCGCCCTGGTGGTGGATGCCGGCGCGGCGCGGGCGCTGGCGCGCGGCTCCTCGCTGCTGCCGGCCGGCGTGCGCACGGTGGAGGGCCAGTTCCACCGCGGCGACCCGGTCAGCGTGCGCGACGCCGAGGGCCGCGAGCTCGCGCGCGGGCTTTCCGCCTATGATGCCGAGGATGCGCGGCGCATCGCCGGGCACCGCTCCGAGCAGATCGAGGCCATCCTCGGCTGGCGCGGGCGGGACGAGGTCGTGCACCGCGACGACCTCGTGGTGTTGTAGCGCCGAGCCTCAGTCCGATGCACCGCCGCGTGGCGAGGCGGACGCCAATTCCCGCAGTGCGCCGACCTGCACCTTGCCCAGCGCCGTGCGCGGCAGGGCCGCCACCGCCACCACGTCGCGTGGGTGCTTGAAGCGCGCCAGCCGGCCCTCGAAGTGGCGCAGCACCGCCGCGCGGTCGAAGCCCTCGCCCGGCACCACCACCGCGACCGGCACCTCGCCCCAGCGCGCATCGGGGCGGCCGCAGACGGCGCCCTCCGCGACGCCGGGCGCGGTCAGCAGCACGCGCTCGACCTCGGCCGGGTAGACGTTCTCCCCGCCCGAGATGATCACGTGCTTGAGGCGGTCGGTGAACCAGAAGCGGCCGTCCGCGTCGATGCGGCCGACATCGCCGGTGCGGAACCAGCCATCGGGGCGGAAGGCCTCGGCGGTCGC
>CAYNYQ010000430.1:0-4271 GCA_964401305.1 uncultured Acetobacteraceae bacterium
GGAGGGGAAGCAGGGCGCGCGCGCAGCCGCCGGCGGCAAGGCCGCGATCGGAGGCAAGGAGGGCAGCGCGCGGATGCATGGCTGCCGCGGAGCCTAGCCGCGGACGGGCGGGGCGTCCAGCGCCGGGAAAGGGCCCTGCCCCCGCCTCGCCCGGCCCTCTGGCCTCCGCCCCCGATCCCGGCGAAGGATTGGGTTCCAAGGGCCCTTCGGCCCTTGGCGGGGATCCAAGGGGCGGCGCCCCTTGGTGGGAGGGTGCGGGAGGGCGAGGCCCTCCCGCCCGCGCGCACAGGGGGGACGAGACGTCACATGCCGCACCGCATCCTGCTTGGCCGTCCGTTGCATCCCGCCGGCATGGCGGTGCTGCGCGAGCGTGGCGATGCGCTCGACATCGTCACGCTGAACGATGCGCCGGTCGAGGAATTCCACCAGAACCTCTCTTCCGCCGATGCCGTGCTGCTCTGGCTCGAGAAGCTGGACCAGGCGGCGCTGGACGTCGCCAAGCGCCTGAAGGTCGTGGCGCGGCTCGGCGTCGGCTACGACACGGTGGACATCCCCGGCTGCTCGGCGCGCGGCATCCCGGTGATGGTGGTGAACGGCACCAACGACCTTTCCGTGGCCGAGCACGCGATGATGCTGATGCTCGGCCTCGCACGGCGCGTGGTCGATTGCGACCGGCACGTGAAGCAGGGCGGCTGGTGGGACCGGCCCGATGCCGGGATCGTGGAACTCGCCGGGCGCAGCGTTCTGGTGCTGGGCTATGGCCGCATCGGCGCGCGCGTTGCCGCCTATTGCCGCGCCTTCCACATGCGGGTGATGGTGATGGACCCGGCCTTCCACCCGGCGCGCATCGCCGCCGATGGCTACGTGCCGGTGCGCGACCTGCACCAGGGGCTGGCGCAGGCCGATGTCGTCACCGTCCACACGCCGCTCACGCCGGCGACGCGCCACATGATGGACGATGCCGCCTTCGCCGCGCTGAAGCCGGGCGCGATCCTGGTGAACACGGCGCGCGGCCCGGTGGTGAGCCAGGAGGCGCTGGTTCGCGCGCTGCAGGCCGGGCGGCTCTTCGGCGCCGGGCTCGACGTGCTGGAGGTGGAGCCCTCGGACGCCACGAACCCGCTCTTCGCCCTGCCCAACGTGATCGTCAGCCCGCACAATGCCGGCAGCCCGGAGGAGGGGATGGCGCGCATGGCCCGCCAGGCGGCGCGGAACATCCTCGATGCGCTGGACGGCAGGCCCGACCCGGCGATGATGGTGAACCCGGAGATCGCGGCGCGGTAGGCGCCGGCGCCGGGCTCATCCCGCGGGCAGGCGGTGCCGGACCCAGACATTGGGTTCGACATAGACGGCGTGGTCGTGCTCGACCGAGCAATGCACCGGGCACAGCGCGCGCGGCACGATCACCGGGCCGGACCGGTCGAAGGGCAGGCCGGTCCAGGCGCGCCACTGCGCCAGGGTTCCGGGCATGATCATGCTGAGCGGCGCCACCGCCTCGATCCGCCCGCCGGCCCGGACATGCACGCGCAGCCAGGGATCGGCGGGCAGGCCGTCGTCGCGCAGGCGACGGGCATAGGCCTCCATCGGCACCAGCGGCTCGGCCTCCTTGCCGGTCGGGCGCACCGGCGCGACCATGTGCCGCAGGCCGAGCTCGGCCGCGCGGCGGCGCATCGCGTCCAGCACGACCGCCGAGCCGCCGCGGCCGCGATGGCTGGGCAGCAGGGTGATCTCCAGCGCGCTCAGCGCATCCGGCGCGCGGCCCAGCGCCCGGTCCTCGGCGCCCCAGCGGATCACGCCGTCCCAGCCCGTCGCGGGCAGCGCCTCGCGGCCCGGCACCCCGTCCCAGGCGAAGGCAACGGCGAAGGCGCGGCCCACGGCGACCTTCGGCCGTTCGGGCTCGACCACGGCGAAGGCGGTGTCGAGGCAGGCGGTGAAGTGCGGCTCCGCGAAGTAGAGTTCGGCCGCGGGGTCGTGCATGGCGAATTCGGGCCAGAGGCGCCTGATCGGCGGCGCGAAGACCTGCTCGACCAGGTCGTCGCGGCCACGCAGCGGCACCAGCGCCAGCGCGGGGGGCGACATGGCGCCGCCGTTCAGGCCCGCGGGCCCGACGGCGCTTCGGCCATCGGGCCCGCGCCGCCGACCGGCATGAAGTCGTAGATGCCCACCCCCTGCAGGATGGCGAAGCGGCAGGGGCCGCCATCCTTGCCGCTGACGCGGTGCGCGCGCCGCGGCGGCACGGCGTGCATCTGGCCGGGCGCGAGCTCCGTCACGCTCGCCGGCGCGCGGGTCTCGATGACCATCGGGCCCTCCATGCACCAGAAGGTGTCGGTCACCTCCGTATGCCAATGCCAGGGCACCTCCTGCCCGGCATCGAGCGTCAGGATCTGCATGCGCAGTCCCGGCGCCTCGGCGATCAGCTCGCGTCCCTTCAGGGGGTAGTCGCCGCGTGGGGCCATGGGCCGTTCACTCCCGGTAGGATGGGTCCTTGGCGTCGACCAGGCGCCGCAGCGCGTCGAAGACGTCGCGGCCGGCGCCGAAGCGCGGGTCGAATTGCAGGGCGGCGCGGCTGGCCTGCTCGGCCACATGGTCGGGGACGGGGATGTCCTCGCCGCGCATGCTCTCGCTCGCGACCTGGATCTCGCAGGCGCGGTTCAGCGTCCAGAGCCGCACGAAGGCCTCGGGCACGCTCTCCCCCCAGGCCAGCAGGCCATGATTGCGCAGGATCAGCAGGCGCTTGTCGCCCATGCTGGCGAGCAGCCGGGCCCGCTCCTCGAGGTTGACGGTGATGCCCTCGAAGTCGTGGTAGGCGACCTGGCCGTGCAGCATGGCGGCGTAGAAATTGGTGGTCGAGAGCCCGTGGCGCTTGCAGGAGACGGCGCTGCCCGCCGTGGTGTGCGTGTGCATCACGCACTGCGCCGCCTCGATCGCGCCGTGGATCGCGCCATGGATGACGAAGCCTGCGGGGTTCACGCCCCAGCGGCTCTCGCCGATGACGCGGCCCTCGAGGTCCACCGTCACCAGGTTGCTGGCGGTGACCTCGCTGTAGTGCAGGCCGAAGGGGTTGATCAGGAAGCGGTGGTCCTGTTCCCCCTTGGGCCCCGGCAGGCGCAGCGTGATGTGGTTGTAGATCAGCTCGGTCCAGCCGAGGTGGTCGAAGATGCGGTAGCAGGCCGCCAGCTCCTGCCGCAGCCGCCACTCGGTGCCGTCGCGCGTGCCGTCCATGGCGCTGCCCTTTCCTCGTCGGGCGCGGCCAGCCTCGGCCGGTGCCGCCGGGGCGTCAACCCGCGCCCGGGTTGAACATGCCGGGGCAGCAAACCACGTGCGGCGCGCCCGCAGCAATCCGCAGGAACCCCGCCCGATGGCCGCGTCCAGCCGCCTGCCGCCCCGCCTCGCCCGCCTCGAGGCGGAGGGCATCCACATCATCCGCGAGGTCGCGGCCAGCTTCCGCAACCCGGTGCTGCTCTATTCCATCGGCAAGGACAGCACCTGCGTGCTGCACATGGCGATGAAGGCCTTCCACCCCGGCAAGCCGCCCTTCCCGCTGCTGCACATCGCCACCGGCTGGGACTTTCGCGCGATGCTGGAGTTCCGGGACCGCCGCGTGAAGGAGCTTGGCCTGCACCTGATCGTCCACACCAACCCCGACGGCGTCGCGCGGGGGATCGGCCCGATCAGCCATGGCAGCCAGGTGCACATGCAGGTCATGGCGGTGGAGGCGCTGAAGCAGGCGCTGGCCCAGGGCGGCTTCGACGCGGCGATCGGCGGCGCGCGGCGCGACGAGGAGAAATCCCGCGCCAAGGAGCGCGTCTTCTCCTTCCGTGACCAGAACCAGGGCTGGGAGCCGCGGGCGCAGCGGCCGGAGCTGTGGAACCTGTTCAACCCGCGCATCAAGCCGGGCGAGAGCATCCGCGCCTTCCCGCTCTCGAACTGGACCGAATTCGACGTCTGGGACTACATCCGCTGCGAGGACATCCCCATCGTGCCGCTCTACCTCGCCGCGCCGCGCCCCGTGGTGGTGCGCCAGGGCCAGCTGATCATGGTGGACGACGAGCGCCTGCCGCTCGAGCCCGGCGAGGTGCCGGAGACGAAGTGGGTGCGCTTCCGCACCATGGGCTGCTACCCGCTCACCGGCGCCTCCGAGAGCCGCGCCGACACGCTGGAGCAGGTGATCGCCGAGACCCGCGCCAGCACCAAGAGCGAGCGGGAGGGTAGGCTGATCGATTCCGACAGCGAGGCCTCGATGGAGCGGAAGAAGCGCGAGGGGTATTTCTGAC
>CAYNYQ010000431.1:0-4253 GCA_964401305.1 uncultured Acetobacteraceae bacterium
GCCTGCGACAGCGCCTCGGGCGCGGCCGGGCGCGCGGCGGATGCGGGCAGGCGGGGCGGCGCGACGTTCATGCCGCCCCGCCCCCTGCGGGCGGCCCCCGCAATGCCTCGACCACATAGGCGACGCCGGAGACGAGCGTCGTCACCGCCACCGCCCAGACGCCGAGCGTGAGCAGCCAGGGCGCCGCCAGCGCGAAGCCCGAGAGCAGCAGCGCCAGCGCCGCCACGCCGATCTGCACGGCGGTGTTCACCTTGGAGATCAGGATCGGCCGGATGCTCGGCGTCTGCCCCGCCAGCCAGAGCACCAGCACGCCGCCGACGATGACGAGGTCGCGGAACACGACCAGGATCGCCAGCCAGTCCGGCAGCACGCCGATGCCCGCCAGCGCGACATAGACCGAGACCAGCAGCGCCTTGTCCGCCACCGGGTCGAGCAGCGCGCCGAGCGCGCTCTGCGCCTTCCACCGCCGCGCCAGCCAGCCATCCACCGCGTCCGAGACGCCGGCGCCGACGAAGAGCAGGAAGGCGATGTCGAGCCGGTGCTGCAGGATTAGCCAGATCGTCGCCGGCACGGCGCAGAGCCGGGCCAGGGTGATCAGGTTCGGCAGGGTCAGCAGCAGGGGCTGCGGCCCGTCCCCGGCGGGCCGGCTCATCGCGGCAACCGCGCCCGGGCGGGCCGCATACTCAGCCGCCCCCGGCAAGGCCCACGCGCCAGCTGTCGGCGAGGCCCTGCACCGGCGCGGTCGGCACCAGCGCGACGCCCATGCCGGCGAGCTCGCCCGCCGCCACCGGCCCCGGGCTGCGCAGGCCCAGCCGGACCCGCGCGCGGTCCACCGCGATCGCCTGCACCTGCACCGAGGCCACCGAGCCGGCGGTCCTCAGGCGGCGCTGCAACTCGAGCCACTCCTCCATGGAGCGGTAGGTGGCAACGGCATCGAGCCACGTCGAGGCCGGGCCTGTCGGGCGGGCGGGTTCGCCCTCCACCGACGGGGCGGGGGCGGCGGCGCCCTCGGCGGGTGCGGCGGCTGCCCGCGCGCCGGCGCCGCGGGCGCGCGAGGGGTTGAAGTTCACCGTGATGCGGCCGGTGTAGCGCGTCGGCGTCACGCGCTCCTGCTCGATGACGATGGAGGAGACCATCGCCTCGAGCTGGCTGTCGGAGACCGCGGGCGGGCTGGCCAGGCCGAGCTCGGCCGAGAGCCGCGCCCAGGCGGTGCGCCGCCCGGCGGCGAGCGCCCGCTCGCGCGCCAGCACGCCGTTCTCCGCCGTGGCCTCGGCCGGCACGCCGGTCTGGCTGAAGGGGTTGAGCGAGGCCGGCGCCTGGGCGGGCGGCAGGCCGGGATCCTCGGCCTGCGGGGGTGCCAGGGGAGGTGCCAGGGGAGGAGCCAGGCCGGTCTGCGCCGCCGCCGGCGCCGCGCCGAGCAGCAGGGCGAGGCCGAGGGCAAGGCCCCAGGCGCCAGGCTCGCGCGCCACGGCCAGGCCCCGGTCGCCGGGCCCGTGCGGCGATGCCAGGGCATGCACCGCACTGCCTGGGTGGCGCCGCCCGCGGTTCCGCCTGGAAGCCAGCATCCGAACCCTTTCCGCTCCGCCTCGCGCCGGTGTCCCGTCCTGCCGCCGCGGGCGCCGCGCCGCGGAACCCGCCCGGCGGCCCGGGCGAGGCGTGAGAGCAGACCCCCTTGCGCGGCGTCCCGGCAAGGGGGCAGGACCCCCCGAGCCCCACGCCCTTACCCGATCGGAGGCCGCCATGGCCAGTGACCCCTCCCCGGCCGCCGCCTCCGGCCCGACCCGCCTCACCTACCGCGAGGCCGGCGTCGACATCGAGGCCGGGGATGCGCTGGTCGAGGCGATCAAGCCGCTGGCCCGCGCCACCGACCGGCGGGGCACCATGGGGGGCCTGGGCGGCTTCGGCGCGCTCTTCGACCTCAAGGCGGCGGGCTTCCAGGACCCGGTGCTGGTCTCCTCGACCGATGGCGTCGGTACCAAGCTGCGCCTGGCGATCGAGACGGGGCGGCACGACACGGTCGGGCAGGACCTGGTGGCGATGTGCGTGAACGACCTGGTGGTGCAGGGGGCGGAGCCGCTGTTCTTCCTCGACTATTTCGCCACGGGCCGGCTGCGGGTCGAGCAGGCGCGGGCGGTGATCGGCGGCATCGCCGAGGGCTGCCGCATCGCCGGCTGCGCCCTGGTCGGCGGCGAGACCGCCGAGATGCCGGGCATGTATGCCGCCGAGGACTACGACCTGGCGGGCTTCGCCGTCGGCGCCGCGGAGCGCGGCGCGCTGCTGCCGCGGCGCGACCTCGCCCCGGGCGACGTGCTGCTCGGCCTGGCGAGTGCTGGCGTGCATTCCAACGGCTTCTCGCTGGTGCGCCGCATCCTGGCCGCCACCGGGCGCACGCCCGACCTGCCGGCCGGCTTCGCCCCCGGCCTGACCCTGGGCGAGGCGCTGCTGGCGCCGACGCGCATCTACGTGAAGCCGCTGCTGGCGCTGCACCGGACCGGGCTGCTGAAGGCGGCGGCACACATCACCGGCGGCGGCCTGCCGGGCAACCTGCCCCGCGTGCTGCCCCCGGGGATCGAGGCCATCATCGATGCCGGCGCCTGGCCGGTGCCGCCGGTCTTCGCCTGGCTCGCCGCGGCGGGGGACGTGGCGGCGGACGAGATGCTGCGCGTCTTCAACTGCGGCATCGGCATGGTCTGCGTGGTGCCCGCCGCGGCGGCCGCGGAGGCGGCGGCGCAGCTGACGGCGGCGGGGGAGACGGTGTTCCGCATCGGCCACCTCGCCGCGAGCCTCGGGCCGGCGGGGCTGCGCATCGAGAACCTGGCGCCGGGCTGGCCGCGTTGAGCGCCCGCCGCCGGCGCGCCGCCATCCTGATCTCCGGGCGCGGCAGCAACATGGTGGCGCTGCTGGAGGCGGCGGCGCGCGACCCTTCCTATCCGGCGGAATTCGCCCTGGTGCTGTCGAACCGCGCCGATGCCGGCGGCCTCGCCCGCGCCACGGCGATGGGCGTGCCGACGGCGGTGGTCGAAAGCCGCGGCTTCCGCGGCGACCGCCCGGCCTTCGAGGCCGCGATGGAGACCGAGCTCGGACGCCGCGGCGTGGAGGTGATCGCCCTCGCCGGCTTCCTGCGCGTGCTGACCGAGGGCTTCGTGCGGCGCTGGGAGGGGCGGCTGGTGAACATCCACCCCTCGCTGCTGCCTGCCTTCCCGGGCCTCGATACCCATGCCCGTGCCCTGGCGGCGGGGGTGCGGCTGCATGGCTGCACCGTGCACCTGGTCAGCCCCGGCGTGGACGAAGGGCCGATCCTGGCGCAGGCCGCGGTGCCGGTGCTGGCGGGCGATACCGAGGCGGCTCTGGCCGCGCGGGTGCTGGCCGAGGAGCACCGCCTCTTCCCGGCCGCCTTCGCCTGGGTGGCGGCCGGGCGCGTCGCGCTGCGGGAGGGGCGGGCCTGCATCGCCGGCGCCGCCGCGGCCGGTGGCAGCCTCGCCAACCCCTTGCCCGAGGCGGCGCCGCTTCCTACAGACGGCGCCTGACAGCACCCAGCCTGGGGGACGGGACGTGGCCGAACAGCAGAGCAGCTACGAGTTCACCGCGGTGAGCTCGAGGGACATCCTGGCCGAGCGCCAGCGCGGCTGGGAGAGCTTCACCCGCTTCACCACCTGGTCGGTCGCGGCCACGGTGCTGCTGCTGGTGCTGCTGGCCGTCTTCGTCGCCTGATCGGCGCGGGCAGCGCGCGGCCGGCCCTGGCGGGCGCCGGGCGCCGCGGCGCGCCGGCGGCGTAGCAGGGCGACGCCCCGGGCGCCCTGGCGCCCGGGCCGGCCTCAGCCGACGATCTCGGTGCCGGCGAAGAAGAAGGCGATCTCTGTCGCCGCGTTCTCGGCGCTGTCCGAGCCGTGCACGCTGTTCGCCTCGATGTTCTCGGCGAACTCCTTGCGGATGGTGCCGGGGGCGGCGTTGGCCGGGTTGGTCGCGCCCATGATCTCGCGGTTGCGCGCCACCGCGTCCTCGCCCTCGAGCACCTGCACCACCACCGGGCCCGAGGTCATGAAGGCGACGAGGTCCTTGTAGAAGGGCCGCGCCGCGTGCACGGCGTAGAAGGCGCCGGCCTGCTCGGCCGAGAGCTTCAGGCGCTTCTGCGCGACGATGCGCAGCCCGGCCTCCTCGAACTTCGCGTTGATCTTCCCGGTCAGGTTCCGGCGCGTCGCATCCGGCTTGATGATGGAGAGCGTGCGCTCGACGGCCATGGCGGCATGTCCCTG
>CAYNYQ010000432.1:0-4247 GCA_964401305.1 uncultured Acetobacteraceae bacterium
CGCGGAAGGCCTCGACCAGCTGCGTCGGCAGCTCGGAGATGAACCCCACCGTGTCCGAGAGGATGGCCGTCCGACCCGAGGGCAGGCGGATCGCCCGCATGGTCGGGTCGAGGGTTGCGAAGAGCTGGTCCTGCGCATAGACGCCGGCGCCGGTCAGCGCGTTGAACAGCGTGGACTTGCCGGCATTGGTGTAGCCGACCAGCGCGATGACCGGATACGGCACCCGCTCTCGCGCGCGGCGATGCAGGCCGCGGGTGCGGCGGACCTGGTCCAGCTCCTTCTTCAGCTTGACGATGCGCTCGCCGATCAGCCGGCGGTCGATCTCGATCTGCGATTCGCCCGGGCCGCCGAGGAAGCCGAAGCCGCCGCGCTGCCGCTCGAGATGGGTCCAGGACCGCACCAGGCGCGTGCGCTGGTAGTCGAGATGCGCGAGCTCGACCTGCAGCGCGCCCTCCTTGGTGCGCGCCCGCTCGCCGAAGATCTCGAGGATCAGC
The DNA here is from genome assembly GCA_964401305.1 of uncultured Acetobacteraceae bacterium. GTDB lineage: Bacteria > Pseudomonadota > Alphaproteobacteria > Acetobacterales > Acetobacteraceae > JAIEOP01. The sequence continues at coordinate 495 of CAYNYQ010000432.1, forward strand.
CCGGTGCGGTCGATGACCTTGCAGCCCCAGGCGCGCTCGAGGTTGCGCTGCTGCACGGGGCTGAGCGCCGCGTCCACCACGGTGACGGTGATGCCGTGCTGGGCGATCGCCTGCTTGGCCGCCTCCGCCTGGCCCTCGCCGAGCAGCGTGCTCGGCCGCCGCTCGCGCAGCGGGAAGATGGCGGTATGCACCACCGTCACGCCGATGCTGGTGGCAAGCCCGACGGCCTCCGCCAGCCGCGCCTCGGCCGCGCGGTGGGCGCCCGGCCCCTCCGCGCGCGATGCGCCGCCGGCGCGGGGCATGCGCTCATGCGGCAGGATCACGGCGGCGCGCGTCGGCACCGCCTGGCCCGCCCCTCCGGGGTCGTTCGCCGCCGGCGGCGCGCTCACCTCCCGCATCGGGCGGGTCTCAGTCGCCGCCGGCCGGGCTCGTCTCGCGCTCGCGCGGCGCCATGGTCAGCGTCGTGCCCTCGCGCGTGACGGTAGCCCCCTGGGCCGCCGTGGTCGGGTCGAAGAGCTGGATCGGCGCGCCCGGCATGACCGTGCTGATCGCGTGCTTGTAAACGAGCTGCGTATGCCCGTCCCGCCGCAGCAGGACGGAGAAGTTGTCGAACCAGGTGATGATCCCCTGCAGCTTCACGCCGTTGACGAGGAAGATCGTCACCGGGGTCTTGCTCTTGCGAACGTGATTCAGGAACACGTCCTGCACGTTCTGGGACTTTTCGGCGGCCACGGCGGGTCGTCCTTCTTGTTGTTGGTGCCAAGGGTTCTGGCGACTAGGTCGGCCGCCTGCCCCGCGGCGGCCAGGCAAATGCCGGAGCCGTCGCGTTGCTGATGTGGTCGAGCCCGACCCTTCGGCGCGCCGATGCGCGCCCCGGCCGGCCGCCCCCATTGCGGCAACCTCCCCTGACCGATAGGGCCCGCGGGCCCCTCGGCTTGCTAGACATTGACGCCTTGCCCCGCGTTGGCAAGGGATCGCAGATGTGCGGCGAGCGCATGGCCATCGCGAAATGCATGATCGGGCGCCGCGTTGCCTACGCCGCCGTCATGATGCGCGTCGCCGAGCAGCACGGCGGTGCACCCCGCGGCCCGCGCCGCCTGCATGTCGAGCGCGGTGTCGCCGACATACCACACCGCCGGCCCGGCCCCGATGCCGCAGGCGCCGAGCGCCAGCAGCAGCGGCGCGGCATCCGGCTTGTCGGCCGCGGCATCGCCGGCGCCGACGAGCGCACGGAAGTGCGGCGCCCAGCCGAGATGCGCGGCCTCGGCCCGGAGCAGCGGCCCCTGCTTGTTGCTGACCACGGCCTGCGGGCCGAGCGCGCCGGCGGCGGTGATCGCCTCGAGGGAGCCGGCCAGCGGGCGCAGCACGCCGAGGTGGCGGGCGCGGACCTCGGCGTAGAAGATCTCCCGTGCCTCCTCCCAGCGGTCGGCGCCGAAGAGCTCGGGGAAGCTGTCGCGCAGCGAGCGCCGCACCTGCGCCAGCACGGTCGCGCGGTCCCATTCCGGCAGGCCGAAGGCGCGGAAGGCAGCGTTGAGCCCGGCCTCGATCGCCGCCCAGCCGTCGACGAGGGTGTTGTCCCAGTCCCAGAGGATGGCCGCGGGCCGCGGCAGGCCGGCCGGCGTCATGCCGCGTTGCCCCGCACGTGCCGGGCGAAGAGGTCGAAGAGGCGCCGGGTGACGGGGCCCACCGCGCCGTCGCCCACCGCCGCGCCGTCGATGCGGGTGATCGGCCGCACGAAGGAGGTGGCGGAGGTGAGGAAGGCCTCCCGCGCGCGGCCGAGCTCGGCCAGGGTGAAGCCGCGCTCCTCGAAGCCGATCCCGGCCTCGCGCAGCTCGGCGGCCAGGGCAGCGCGGGTACAGCCCGGCAGCACCACCTGGTCCAGATGGCGGGTGCGGATGGTCCCGGCCTCGTCGACGATCCAGATCGTCGTGGCGGCCCCTTCCGTCACCTCGCCCGAGGCCTCGTCGTAGAGGATCGCCTCCATCGCCCCTTGCTCGCGCGCCGCCTGGCGGGCGAGGCAGTTGGGCAGGAGGTTGACCGACTTGATGTCGCGCCGGGCCCAGCGCAGGTCGGGATGGGTGATGCAGGCGCCGGCCCAGCGGTCCACCTCGGCGGGATAGGGCGGGATGCGCTTCACCGTCACCACCAGGGCGGGCGGCACCGGCCGCGCCGGGAAGGCATGGTCGCGCCGGGCGACGCCGCGGGTGACCTGCATGTAGAGCAGCCCCTCGGTGACGCGGTTGCGCCGCGCGACCTCGGCCAGCACATGGCGCAGCGCGGAGCGGGACATCGGCATCGCCAGGCGGATCTCGGCCAGCGAGCGCTCCAGCCGGTCGAGGTGGCGCGCCTCGTCGACGAAGCGGCCGGCATGCAGGTGGACGACCTCGTAGATGCCGTCGCCGAACTGGTAGCCGCGGTCCTCGACGTTCACCTCCGCGAGGCGCTGGTCGAGATAGCGGCCGTTGACATAGGCGATGCGCGACATGCGTCCTCCGGGGCGGCGGCGGCTCCCCGCCGCGGCCGCGCCAGTGTCGCGGAGGGCCGGCGCCGGCGCCAGGGCCGGTGCACGCGGATGGGGGCCCTACAGCCCCGCCGCCGGCGAGGGCGCGACGACCTGCGGCACGCGGTCCTCGGCCTGCACGCCGAGGAACTTCAGCTTCCGGTGCAGCGCGCTGCGCTCCATGCCGACGAAGTTCGCGGTGCGGCTGATGTTGCCGCCGAAGCGCAGCAGCTGCGCCTCGAGGTACTGCTTCTCGAACAGCTCGCGCGCCTCGCGCAGCGGCAGGGTCATGATCTCGCTGCTGCGGTCGAGCTTGAGCATGGCCGGCGCCGCGGCGCCCACCTCGGGCGGCAGCATGTCGGCGCGGATCGGGTCGCGCGCCTCGCCGGGCGCCATGATCAGCAGCCAGTCGACCAGGTTGCGCAGCTGGCGGACATTGCCGGGCCAGTCGTAGGTCTGCAGCGCGGCCAGCGCATCCTCGGCGATCTCGCGCGACGGCATGCCGGATGTCTCGCCGGAGCGCGCCATGAAGTGCCGCGCCAGGGCGGGCACGTCGTCGCGCCGCTCGCGCAGCGGCGGCACGCGCAGCGGCACCACGGCCAGGCGGTAGTAGAGGTCCTCGCGGAAGCGGCCCGCCGCGATCTCGGCCTGCAGGTCGCGGTTGGTGGTGGCGATGACGCGCACATCGACCTTCACGCGCGTGCCGCCGCCGATCCGCTCGAAGCCCTGCTCCTGCAGGGCGCGCACGATCTTGCCCTGGGTCTCGAGCGGCATGTCGGCGACCTCGTCGAGCAGCAGCGTGCCGCCATGGGCGCGCTCCAGCATGCCGGCGCGGCGCGGCTGGCTCGCCGGGTCGGGGCCGGGCTCGACGCCGAAGAGCTCCTCCTCGAAGCGGGCCGGGTTCATGGTGGCGCAGTTGAGCGCGACGAAGGGCCCGTCGGCGCGGCGGGAGCGGGCATGGATCATGCGCGCCGCCACCTCCTTGCCGGACCCCGCCGGGCCGGTGATCAGCACGCGCGAGCCGGTGGGCGCCACCTTCTCGATCGCCGAGCGCAGCTGGTTCATCGCGGTCGAGCCGCCGACGAGCTCGGTCTCCGGCCCGGCGCGCAGGCGCAGCTCGCTGTTCTCGCGCTGCAGCCGCGCCGCCTCCAGCGCGCGGGAGACCACCAGCAGCAGGCGGTCCGAGTTGAAGGGCTTCTCGATGAAGTCGTAGGCGCCGTGCTGGATGGCGCGCACCGCCGTCTCGATCGTGC
>CAYNYQ010000433.1:0-4225 GCA_964401305.1 uncultured Acetobacteraceae bacterium
CAGAACCCGATCGAGCAGGAGGGCACCTACCCGCTGCCCGAGGCGCAGCTCGACCGCTTCCTGCTGGAAGTGCAGGTGGAATACCCGGACGAGGCGGCCGAGCGCGCCATGCTGCTGGCCACCACCGGCGCGCGGGAAGCGAGGCCCGCCCAGGCCATGACCGGCGCCGAGCTGATCGCCGCCCAGGCGCTGATCCGCCGCATCCCCGTCGGCGAGAGCGTGCTGGAGGCGATCCTGGCGCTGGTGCGCAACGCCCGGCCCGAGGGTTCGCCCATCGAGCAGGTGCGCACCCAGCTCGCCTGGGGCCCCGGCCCGCGGGCGGCGCAGGCGCTGATGCTGGCGACGCGGGCGCGGGCGGTGATGGATGGCCGCCTCGCCCCGTCGGTCGAGGACGTGCTGGCGCTGGCCGAGCCGGTGCTGCGGCACCGCATGGCGCTGAACTTCTCGGCCCGCGCCGAGGGGGTGCGGCTCGCCAGCGTGATCGACGGGCTGAAGGCGCGTCTGGCGTGAGCCCGCGCCGCCGCGCCGCGTCTGGCGTGACCCCGCGCCGCGGCGCGGCAGGGGCCGCATGACGCCCAAGGCCGCCCTCCGCGCCGAGGCGCTGGCCGCCCGGCTGCCGCCGCTGGTCGTCGCCGCGGACCGCGTCGCCGCCACCGTCCTGCAGGGCGTCCATGGCCGCCGCCGCGCCGGCCAGGGCGACGCCTTCTGGCAGTTCCGCCCCTTCCTGCCCGGCGACCAGGTGGCGCGGGTGGACTGGCGGCAGAGCGCCAAGTCCGACCGCCTCTTCATCCGCGAGACGGAGTGGGAGGCGGCGCAGACCGTCTGCCTCTGGTCCGACGCCTCGCGTTCCATGGAGCACGTCTTCGCCCGCGGCCGCCCCACCAAGCGCGAGCGCGCGGATCTGCTGCTCTCGGCCCTCGCCTCCCTCGCGCTGCGCGGCGGGGAGCGGGTGCGGCTGATCGGCGGGGCGGCGGGGGCGGTGCGGCGCAGCCATGCCGGCCGGGCCGGGCTCGCCGCCGTGGTCGAGAGCCTGGCCGCCATCGGCAAGTCGGGCGCCCTGCCCATGCCGGACCCGAGCCTGCCGCGGCATGCCCGGGTGGTGCTGGTCGGCGACTTCCTGGCCCCGCTCGAGGAGATCCATGCCGCCGTCGCCGCGCTGGCCGGCTGGCCGCTGCGCGGGCACCTGCTGCAGATCCTCGACCCGGACGAGGAGACCCTCGGCGCCGAGAACCGCGCCTTCTCCGGCCGCGTGCGCTTCGAATGGGGCGGCAACGACGCCGTGCTGGTGCCGCGGGTGGAGCAGGTGCGGGCGGAATACGTGGCGCGGCTGGCGCGGCACCGCGCCGGGCTCTCGGGCATCGTCGCGGCGGCCGGCTGGACCCTGCTGACCCACCACACGGACCAGCCGCCCGAAGCGGCGCTGATGGCGCTTTGGCAGGCACTCTCCCCAGCGTGAGCGCCGCGGCTCCCGGCCGGCCTCCCGCAACCCGGCGGCCCTCAACTTGCTTGGCATCCGTCACCCCCTTTCCGCTAGCCTGGGCCCCGGATGCCGATCCCCTCCCGCCGCCCGCCCCGTGCCGAGCAGCCCATGCTGACGGCCCCATGCTGACCGGCCCATGCTGACGCTCGGCCCCATCGCCTTCGCCGCGCCCTGGCTGCTGGCGGCGCTGCCGGCGCTGCCGGTGCTGTGGTGGCTGCTGCGCGTCACCCCGCCGGCGCCACGGCGCATCACCTTCCCCGCGCTGCGCCTGCTGCGCGACCTGCTGCCGCCGGAGGAGACGCCGGCGCGCACCCCCTGGTGGCTGCTGCTGCTGCGCCTGGTGGCCGCGGCGCTGGTGATCCTCGGCCTGGCGCGACCCGTGCTCGGCCCGGGCGCGGTCGGGGCGGCCGGAGAGGGCACGCTGCTGCTGGCGATCGACGATGGCTGGGCCGCCGCGGCCGACTGGCCGGCCCGCATGGCCGCCGCCGGCGCGGCGCTGGACCGCGCCGGGCGGGAAGGGCGCCGCGCCGCCCTGCTCGGCACCGCCCCGGCCGAGACCGGGGAGGCGCCGCGCGTCCTCGGCCCCATGCCGGCCGAGGACCTGCGCGCCCGCCTCGCCGCGCTGCGGCCGAAGCCCTGGGCGCCGGACCGCGCCGCCGCGCTGGCCGCCTTCCGGACCTGGCGCGCCGCCACGCCGGGCCCGATCTCCACCCTGCTCGTCGCCGACGGCATCGCGCACGAGCCCCAAGGTGCTGCGCCGGCGACCGCGCCCTTCGCCCAGGCGCTCGCCGAGGCCGGGCCTCTGCGCGTGGCGCTGGCCGAGGCCCGGCCGGTCCGGCTGCTGCCGCCGCCGCTGGCCGAGGCGGACCGGCTGCGCCTGACCGTGCTGCAGGCACCGCTGGCCGCGCCGACCGAGACTGCGGTGCTGGCCCGCACCGGCGATGGCCGCACCCTCGCCCGCGCCGTGGTGCCGATCCCTGCCGGGGAGGGCCGCGGCGAGGCGGCGCTCGAGCTGCCGGTGGAGCTGCGCAACCAGGTCGTGCGCCTCGACCTCGAGGGCGAGACCGGCGCCGGCGGCGTGGTGCTGCTCGACGAGCGCTTCCGCCGCCGCCCCGTGGGCCTGCTGCCCGCCGCCGAGGAGAGCGCGGATGCGCCGCTGATCGGCGACCTCTTCTACCTGGCGCGCGCCCTCGACCCCTATGTCGAGCTGCGCCGCGGCCGGCTGGAGGCGCTGCTCGCCCGCCCCATCGCCGTGCTGGCCCTGGCCGACCGCACCGTGCCCGAGGGGCCGGAGCGCGAGGCGCTGACCCGCTGGGTGGAGCAGGGCGGCACGCTGCTGCGCTTCGCCGGCCCGCGCCTGGCGGAAGCGCCCGACCCGCTGCTGCCGGTGCCGCTGCGGGCGGAGCGCCAGCTCGGCGGCTCCCTCTCCTGGGAGCAGCCGCAGCGCCTGGCACCCTTCCCCGAGGGCTCGCCCTTCGCCGGCCTGCCCGTGCCCGAGGAGGTCAGCATCTCCCGCCAGGTGCTGGCCGAGCCCTCGCCGCGGCTGACCGAGCGCACCTGGGCCCGGCTCGCCGACGGCACGCCGCTGGTGACCGCCGAGGCGCGCGGCCAGGGGCGGATCGTGCTGTTCCACGTCACCGCCAATGCGGAGTGGTCGGACCTGCCGCTCTCCGGCCTCTTCGTGCAGATGCTGCGGCGGGTGGTCGGGCTTTCGGCCGGCATCCAGGGCAATGAGGGCGAGGCGCCGCTGGCGCCGCTCGAGACGCTGGACGGCTTCGGCCGGCTCGGCCCCGCGACGCCGGCCGCCGCCCCCCTGCCCGCCGCGCGCATCGAGGAGACGCCGCCCTCGCCGCAGCACCCGCCGGGCTGGTACGGCCAGCGCGGCCAGGATGCGAGCCAGGCGGCGTATCGGCGGGCCTTGAACCTCGGCGGCGCCGTGCCGCCGCCGCGCGCCGCGCCGCCGCCGCCCGAGGGCGCGTCGGTGGTGGCCATCGCCGGCGTGCCGACCGAGCGTGACCTCGGCCCCTGGCTGCTCGCCGCGGCGCTGCTGCTGCTGGCGGTGGACCTCGTGCTGGCGCTGCGGCTGCGCGGCGTGCTGGCGATCGGGGCCGGGCGGCGGGCGGCGGCGGCGCTGCTGCTGGCGGCGCTGCTGCCGGCGGGCGGGGCGCTGGCGCAGCCACGCGGCCCCGCGGGCGAGGGCGGGCATGCGCTCGCCACCCGCCTCGCCTATGTCTCGAGCGGCGATGCGGCGCTGGACGAGACGTTGCGCATGGGCCTCGTCGGCCTGTCGGATTTCGTGAACCGCCGCACCGCCGCGGCGCTGGCCGACCCGGTGGCGGTGATGCCCGGCCTCGACGACCTTTCGGTCTTCCCGCTGCTCTACTGGGTGGTGACGCCGGAGGCGCCGCAGCCGGATGCGCAGGCGGTCGCGGCGCTGAACACCTTCATGCGCCAGGGCGGGATCATCCTGTTCGACACCCGCGACGAGGGCACCGGCGAGGGCTATGCGCCGGGTGCCAGGGCGGCACTGCGCCGCGTGACGCGGGACCTCGCCATCCCGCCCCTCGCGCCGGTGGCCGAGGACCATGTGCTCAAGCGCGCCTTCTACCTGCTGCCCGACCTGCCCGGGCGCTTCGCCGGCGGCCAGGTCTGGGTGGCGCGCGACCAGGACCGCGCGAACGACAGCGTCTCCCCGGTGATCATCGGCGGGCATGACTGGGCCAGCGCCTGGGCGATCGATGCGCG
>CAYNYQ010000434.1:0-4222 GCA_964401305.1 uncultured Acetobacteraceae bacterium
TCGGCCTTCGCCGAGCCAACGCTGATCCTCTGCGTGCTGACGCTGGCGATCCTCGCGGGCACCACGAACCTCGACGCGATCGCCGCGACGATGCGCGACGGGCAGCTCGGCATCCGCGTCTCGCTCGGCCTCGCGGCGATCGCCATGCTGGCGGTGGCGGTGGCGGAGAATGCGCGCATCCCGGTGGACAACCCGGCGACGCACCTGGAGCTGACCATGGTGCACGAGGCGATGCTGCTGGAGAGCTCGGGCCGGCAGCTGGCGCTGTGGGACGCGCAGGCGGCGCTTCGGCTGACTTTGTGGCTGGCGCTGATCGCCGCGGTCTTCGTGCCCTTCGGCACGGCGCGGGCGGGGGCGGGGCCGCTGGCCTGGGTGGTCGGGCTGCTCGCCTTCGCGCTGAAGATGGGCGCGCTCTGCCTGGCGCTGGCGGTGTTCGAGAGCGCGATCGCCAAGATGCGCGTCTTCCGCGTGCCGGAATTCCTCGGCGCCGCGCTGCTGCTGGCGCTGCTGGCAGTGGCGCTGCTCTTCGTCTCGACGGGGCTGGCGTGATGCGGGGCGCGGTGCAAGACCATGAGTGGCGGGTGCCGCAGGCGGCCGGGCGCGCGTCTGCGCGCCAAGCGGAGTCGCGCGCAAGCCAAGGGCGCGCATGCACCTCCCCGGCGTCTGAGGGCCTTGCCGCCAAACGGCCGCCCTCGGCGGCCGAGCGCGCTTCTGCGCGCCGCGCGGAGTCGCGCGCAAGCCAAGGGCGCGGATGCGCCCGCCCGGCGTTCGGGGGCCTTACCGCCAAACGGCCGCCGACGGCGGCCGACCGCGCTTCTGCGCGCCGCCAGAAGTCCGGCGAAGCCAAGCCGGCGGATGCCGGCGCGTCACGCCGCAGGCGTGCTGCCCGCACGACGCGTCTGAGGGCATACAAGAAGTGACCTTCGGCCAGCTCCCCTACGACATCGCGCATCTGCTCGGCGGCGCGATGCTGCTGGTCTCCTTCGTGCTGCTCTACCAGCGCCGGGTGCCGGCCATGGTGAACGCGCTCGCCGCGCAGGGCGCGCTGCTGGCCGCCGCCGCCGCCTGGCAGGGCTGGGTGCAGGGCGCGCCGCAGCTCTACCTCACCGCGCTCATCGCGCTCGCCGCCAAGGGCGTGCTGATCCCGCTCGCGCTGCGCGCGCTGATCCGCCGGCTCGACCTGCACCGCACGGTGGAGACGGCGCTCGGCATCGGCCCTTCCCTCATGGCCGGCGTCGCCGTGGTGGCGCTGGCGATCCTGGTGGTGCTGCCGGTCACCGCCGGCGCCATGGCCATCGCGCGGGAGGATCTCGCGCTCGCGCTCTCCGTCGTGCTGCTCGGGATGCTGATGATGATCACCCGGCGCAACGCCATCCTGCAGGTGATCGGCTTGATGAGCATGGAGAACGGGCTGATCCTCGCCGCGGTGGGCGTTGCGGGGATGCCGCTGGTGGTGGAGCTTTCGACCGCCGCCCTCGTGCTGGTCGCCTTCGTCGTCGCCGGCGTCTTCGTCTTCCAGATCCGCGAGCGCTTCGACAGCGTCGACATCGGCTTCCTCGAGATCCACCGCGGGGAGCGGCGCTGATGCCGCCCCGCGGCCGATAGCGGGCGCGCGGCATGCCGCTGCCCTGGATCCTCGTCTTCCTGCCCTGGGCCGGCGCGGCGGCGCTGGCGGCGATCCCGCGCATGGCCCTCGCGGCGCGGGTGAACATCGGCGTCGCCGCGCTCTCCTTCCTGCTCAGCCTCTTCCTGTTCGGCCACCCGCATGGCGAGCAGGGCTGGACCCGGGTCGATGCGCTGAACGCGCCCTTCGTCGTGCTCTCGGCCTTCATCGGGCTGACCACCGCGATCTTCTCGGCCGGCCAGGTGGCGGCGGAGGGCCTCGATGCGTTGCGCGCCCGCGCCTACCACGCCGCCTTCCAGCTCTTCCTCGGCGCGCAGGCGCTGGCGCTGCTCTCCGACAACCTCGGCGTGATGTGGGTGGCGATCGAGATCGCGACCCTCGCCTCCGTGCTGATGGTCGCGGTGCACGGCACGCCGCCGGCGATCGAAGCGGCGTGGAAGTTCTTCCTGCTCTGCGGCGTCGGCATCGCGCTCGCGCTGTTCGGCACGATCGTACTCTACATGGCCGCGCAGCCGCTGGCCGGGCATGGCGATCCCGGCCTCTCCTGGGCGGCGCTGCGCCAGGTGGCGGAGCGCTGCGATCCCGGGCTGCTGAACCTCGCCTTCGTCTTCCTCCTCGTCGGCTACGGCACCAAGGCGGGGCTGGTGCCGCTGCATTCCTGGCTGCCGGACGCCGAGGCCGAGGGCCCGATCGCGATTTCCGCCGTGCTCTCGGGCCTGCTGCTGAACGCCGCGCTGCTCGCGGTGCTGCGCGCCGAGGCGATCGTGACCGCGCATCCCGGCACCGTCGCGGCCGATGCCTTCCTGCTCGCCCTCGGCCTCGCCTCGGTGCTGCTCTCGGGTATCGCGCTCTGGCGGCGGCGGGATGCGCGGCGCTTCTTCGCCTGGTCCTCGATCGGACACATGGGCGTCGCGGCCTTCGCCTTCGGCCTCGGTGGCCCGGCGGCGAACCTCGCCGCGCTGCTGCACATGGCCGGGCATTCGGTGGTCAAGAGCGCGATCTTCTTCGGCATCGGCCATGCCGCGCGCATCAAGGGCAGCCAGAGGATCGCCGATATCGGCGGGCTCGCCGCCAGCCACCCGGCGCTCGGCTGGGGGCTGGCCGTCGCCATCGCCGCCATCGCCGGGCTGCCGCCCTTCCTGCTCTTCGGCAGCGAGTTCCTGCTGCTGACCGAGACCGCCGCGCGCGCCGCCTGGCTGCTGCCACCGCTGGCGCTCGGCCTCTTCCTCGCGGTGGCGGCGAAGATCGTCACGCTGCAGCGGCTCTGCCTCGGCGACCCCACGCCGGATGCGGCCGCGGCGCCGGGGGCTGGGCTCATGGCCGTCATTCCGCTCTGGCTGCATCTCGGCCTCGCGCTGCTGCTCGGCCTGGCGATGCCCGCGGCGCTCGCCGCGCTGCTGCGCGATGCGGCGAGGCTGCTCGGATGAGGGCCGCCCTCGACCTCCTGCGCGGCGGCGCGCCGCAGGGCTGCCGGCCACATGAGCGCTACCTGCTCACGCCGGCGCGCTGGGCGGCGCTGGCCGAGGCGCTGCTGGCCGACCACGGCCCCTCCCTGCTCGCGCTCTGGGCCGAGCCCGGCCTGGTGCACGCCGCCTTCCTCGACGAGGCGGAGGGCAGCCTGCTGCTCGCCTCCGCCCCGGCGCCGGAGGGGCGCTACGCCGCCCTCTCCCCCGCACGGCCCGGCGCCGTGCGCTTCGAGCGCACCATCCGCGACCTCTGGGGCCATGCGGCCGAGGGCGCCGTGGATCTCCGCCCATGGCTCGACCACGGGCGCTGGCCGCAGACGGCGCCGCTCTCGGCCCGGCCGCGGCCGCGCTCCGGCCCGCCGCCGCAGCCGGAGTTCCTGGCCGTGGAGGGCGCGGGCGTGCACCAGATCCCGGTCGGCCCCGTGCATGCCGGCATCATCGAGCCCGGGCATTTCCGCTTCCACGTGCAGGGCGAGACGGTGGTGCGGCTCGAGGAGCGGCTCGGCTACCTGCACAAGGGCACGATCGGGCTGATGCAGGGCCGCAGCCCGCGCGCCGCCGCGCGCTTCGCCGCGCGCCTCTCGGGCGATTCCACTGTCGCCCACGCATGGGCGTTTGCGATGGCCGCCGAGGCCGCCACCGGCACCGTGCCGCCGCCGCGCGCCATCGCGCTGCGCCTGGTGATGGCCGAACTCGAGCGCATCCACAACCACCTCAACGACTGGGGCTTCGTCTGCAACGACGCCGCCTTCGCCTTCCCGCATGCCCGCTGCGGCGCGCTGCGCGAGGGCGTGCTGCGCGCCGCGGCCACCGCCTTCGGCCACCGGCTGATGATGGACTGCATCGTGCCGGGCGGCGTCGCGGTGGACATGGCGCCCGAGGGGCCGGCGGCGATCCGCGCCGCACTCGACGCCGTGGCCGCCGAGATGCCGGCGCTCGAGCGGATCTACGACAGCCATGCCAGCCTGCAGGACCGTGTCGTCGGCACCGGCATCGTCGCGGCGGGCCTGGTCGCGCGCTTCGCCGCCGGCGGCCATGTCGGCCGCGCCGCCGGCCGCGGCTTCGACGCGCGCCGGCTGCCGGGCTACGCGCCCTATGACGAGCTGGAATTCACCGTCCCCGTGCTGCCGCA
>CAYNYQ010000435.1:0-4218 GCA_964401305.1 uncultured Acetobacteraceae bacterium
GCGGAGCGCGCCTATCGCGGCGAGAACTGGCTGCTGGTGGTCGCCACGCCGGGCGGCCAGGCGCTCAGGGTGGTGCTGCCGGCCGGGACGGCGCCGCCGGCCGAGGGTGCCTCGGTCGCGCTGGCCTGGGATGCCGGCGCGGTGGTGGTGCTGGAGGGCTGATGCGCCGCGCCCTGCTCCTCGCGCCGCCCTTCCTCTGGCTGCTGGTCTTCGTCGCGGCGCCGCTCGGCGTGCTGGGGGCGATCGCGCTCTCCGGCCCGGCGACGGGCATCCCCCCCTTCGCCCCGCCGCTCGCCTGGGTGGAGGGGGTGCCGCGCTGGCAGGGCACGCTGGCCAGCCTCGCCCTGCTGGCCGAGGACCCGCTGTACCTCGAGGCCGCCTGGCGGTCGCTGCTGGTCGCCGCGACGACGGCGCTGCTCTGCCTGCTGCTGGCCTATCCGATGGCGCTCGGCATCCTGCGCGCCCCGCCGGCCAGGCGCCCGCTGCTGCTCCTGCTGGTGCTGCTGCCCTTCTGGACCGGCTTCCTGCTGCGCATGAGCGCCTGGATCGGCCTGCTGCGCGACGAGGGCTGGGTCAACGGCGTGCTGCAGGGCCTGGGCATCACGGCGGCGCCGTTGCCGCTGCTGTTCAGCGATCTCGCGCTGCATCTCGGCATGGTGCATTCCTACCTGCCCTTCGCCCTGCTGCCGCTCTACGCCGCGCTGACGCGGCTCGACCCGGCGCTGGAGGAGGCGGCGGCGGCACTCGGCGCGCGGCCGGCGGTGGCCTTCTGGACCGTGACCCTGCCGCTCTCGCTGCCCGGCGCGGCGGCGGGCTTCCTGCTGGTGTTCATCCCGGCGGCGGGGGAGTTCGTGATCCCCGAGCTGCTCGGCCCGCCCGAGGCGCAGCTGATCGGCCGCGTGCTCTGGAGCGAGTTCTTCCAGAACCGCGACTGGCCGCTGGCCGCATCGCTGGCGGTGGCGCTGCTGGCGGTGCTGATCCTGCCCATCCTCGCCTTCCAGCGGCTGGAGGACCCGCGGTGAGGCGCTGGGGCTTGTGGCTCGGCCTCGGCTTCCTCTGGGCGCCGATCCTGCTGCTGGCGGCCTATGCCTTCTCGGCCGACCGCATCCCCTTCCAGTGGGGCGGCTTCTCCCTCCGCTGGTTCGCCGCGCTGGCAGCCAACGAGCGGCTGCTGGAGGCGGCCTGGCTCTCGCTGCGGATCGCCGCCGGCGCGGCGACGCTCGCCGTGCTGCTCGGCGGCCTGGTGGGCTGGGCGCTGGTGCGCGGCGGCGCCTTCCGCGGGCGGGCGCTGTTCGGCGCGCTGGCGGGCGCGCCGCTGGTGCTGCCCGAGGTGGTGACGGGCCTCTCTCTGCTGCTGCTCTTCGTCGCGCTGGCCGGCGCGGTGGGCTGGCCGGCGGAGCGCGGGGCGCTGACCGTGCTGCTGGCGCATGCGACGCTCGGCATGGCCTATGCCGCGGTGGTGGTGCAGGCGCGCCTCGCCGGCCAGGGGCGGGAGATGGAGGAGGCGGCGGCGAGCCTCGGCGCCGGCCCGTTCACGGCCTTCGTCACCGTGACCCTGCCGCTGATGGCGCCGGCGCTGGTGGCGGGCTGGCTGCTGGCCTTCACCCTCTCGCTCGACGACGTGGTGGTGGCGAGCTTCGTCTCGGGCCCGGCGGGGACGACGCTGCCGATCTACCTCTTCAGCCGCATCCGGGTGGGGCTGACGCCGGAGATCAACGCGCTCGGGGTGGTGATCCTGGGGGTGGCGGGGGTGGCGCTGGGGGCGGCGGCCTGGGCGCTGCGCCCGCGGCGGGGCTGAGCGGCCCGGGGGCCGGGTTGCCGCCAGGCGCGGAGGGCTGAATCGGCCCGCCGGGGATGACCCTGAGGGCCGGAGCGCCGCCGGGCTCAACACACGCAGCACGGGCGCCGGTGACGACGCATCCCTGCCGTGCTTTCGCCGCGCTCGGCCGGCAGGCTGCGGCGATGCGGCGGCCGATCCTCCTCCTGCTGTGCCTCCTCGCGGCCTGCGCCGAGCGCTGGGAACGACCGGGCGCGACCGAGGCGGAGTCCGAGGCGGCGCAGGCGCGCTGCACGGCGGAGGCCGGGTTCCGCGTGCCGCCCGCCCTCGTGTGGACGCAGGTCTCCGCCGGCTACTGGGTCTCGCCGCGGCGCAGCTGCCGGCGCCATGGCGAGCGGACGGAGTGCGTCTACGCGCCCGGCTACTACGTGCCGCCGCGCTATGGCTGGGTGGACGTGAACACCGCGCAGCGCAGCGCCGTCCGCGCCGCCTGCCTCACCGCCGAGGGCTGGAGCTACCAGGGGTTGCGGCCGCTCAGGCTGTGGTGAGGCGGCCCGATGGCCGGAGCGCCGAACGGCGCGGAGGGCTGAATCGGCACGCCCGACATGCAAGGCGGCCCGAGGGCCGGAGCGCCGAGCGGCGCGGAGGGCTGACTTGGCCCGCCCGACAAGGAAGGCCGCCGGGTGCGCGCGGGTTGAAGCCCCGCCCCCTGGGGGCTAGTGTCCGCCGCTTTCCATAAGCCCCGCAGCAGGCACCCACGATGAAGCTCACCGCCGACCGGCTCGACCGGATCTCCCCTTCGCTGACCATCGCCATGACGACCAAGGCGCGGGCGCTGAAGGCGGCGGGCAAGGACGTGATCGGCCTGTCCTCGGGCGAGCCCGACTTCGACACGCCGCAGAACGTCAAGGATGCGGCCATCGCCGCCATCCAGCGCGGCGAGACCAAGTACACCGACGTCGCCGGCACGCCGGCGCTGCGCCAGGCCGTCTGCCATCGCTTCAAGGAAGACCACGGCATCGAGTACAGGCCGGAGGAGATCCTGATCGGCACCGGCGGCAAGCAGGTGATCTTCGACGCGCTGCTGGCCACCATCAACCCGGGCGACGAGGCGATCATCCCCGCGCCCTGCTGGGTGTCCTACCCGGACATCGTCGAGCTGGCCGAGGGCAAGCCGGTCATCGTCGGCTGCGACGAGAACAACGGCTTCCGCATGCGCCCCGAGCAGCTCGAGGCCGCGATCACGCCGAAGACCAAGTGGCTGATCCTGAACAACCCCTCCAACCCGACCGGCGCCGCGTACAGCGCCGAGGACCTGAAGAAGCTGACCGACGTGCTGATGCGGCACCCGGATGTCTGGATCTTCACCGACGACATCTACGGCAAGCTGGTCTACGACTGCTTCCGCGCCGCGACGATCCTCGAGGTGGAGCCGCGCCTCAGGGACCGCACCGTCACCATGAACGGCGTCTCCAAGGCCTATGCGATGACGGGCTGGCGCATCGGCTATGCCGGCGCGCCCGTCGCGCTGATCAAGCAGATGGACAAGCTGCAGAGCCAGAGCACCTCGAACACCAGCAGCGTCAGCCAGGCCGCGGCGGTCGAGGCGCTGACGGGGCCGCAGGAGTTCATCGGCGTGATGGCGGCCGCCTACAAGCGCCGCCGCGACATGGTGGTGGAGATGCTGAACGCCGCCCCGGGCATCCGCTGCCACAAGCCCGAGGGCGCCTTCTACGTCTTCCCCTCCATGCAGGGCTGCCTCGGCAAGACCACGCCGGCGGGCAAGAGGATCACCAACGACGAGGAGTTCTGCATCGCGCTGCTGGAGGAGGCGGGCGTCGCCTGCGTGCACGGCGCGGCCTTCATGGCGCCGGGCTATTTCCGCATCAGCTACGCGACCTCCGACGAGGTGCTGAAGGAAGCCTGCACGCGGATCCAGCGCTTCTGCGCGAGCCTCGCCTAGCATGCCCGTCCTCGCCCAGCGCCTTGCCGATGTGAAGGTCTCCGCCTCCGCCGCCATGACGGCCCGCGCGCGGGACCTGCGCGCGCAGGGCATCCAGGTGATCAGCCTCTCCAACGGCGAGCCCGACAGCCCGACGCCGCGCCACGCCATCGAGGCCGCCTACAAGGCCGCGCTCTCCGGCGACACCAAGTACCCGCCGCAGGGCGGCACGGTCGCGCTGAGGCAGGCGATCCAGCGCAAGTTCCGCCGCGACAACGCGCTGGACTATGCCCTCGACGAGATCATCGTCGGCAACGGCGGCAAGCAGGTGATCTTCAACGCCTTCATGGCGACGATCGACCCCGGGGACGAGGTGGTGATCCCTGCGCCCTTCTGGATCAGCTATGCCGACATGGCGAAGGTCGCCGGCGGCGTGCCCGTCACCGTGCCCTGCCCGCAGAACAACGGCTTCAAGCCGCGGCCCGAGGACATCGCCGCC
>CAYNYQ010000436.1:0-4190 GCA_964401305.1 uncultured Acetobacteraceae bacterium
CCGGGATCGCGGTCGCCTGTTCCGCTGCGGCCAGCGCCCGCGTGTGCTCGGCGACGGCGTGCGCGTGCTGCGCCTCGCGCGTCTCGGCGGACACTTCTGCGCCTATGGCCGCGATGGCAGCGGCGTAGCCGTCCAGTTCGTCCGCCACGTCGCGCATCTCGGCGTTGGCGCGGCGCCAGCCCGGATCGCTCGGCGGCAGGCTGTCCCGCTTCGCCTTGACGGTTTCGAGGTGCGCCGCGAGCGCATCGCGCTCGGCGATCAAGGCTGCCCGACGCTCGGCGGCGGACGCCTTCGGCGTGGTGTTCAACGGCATGTCGAGATGTCCTTCTCACGATGATTAGGGGACGCATGACAGAACGCGAAGGTGCATGCGGTGTCAGGCCAAGCGGCACGCGGCTTCCGGGCGGACGCACGATCCGCCATCGTCATCTGGACGGCCGCGAGGTCGGTGCGGATCGGCGTCGCGCGGGTCACGGCAGGCCGATCATCTCGCGAAGCTCGCGGTCCTGTTCCGGCGTCAGGCCGGGCGACGGCGCGACGGCGGGCGCCTTGCCTGTTCGGATCAGCGCATCGCGCAGTCGCTCGGCGAGCGCGCTGTCATCCTTCGGCGGCGGGACCGGCGCGGGACGCGCCACCTCAAGGGGCGCGGCCAAGCTGGCAGCTTTCATCCTCACTTCGAGCGGAAGCCGATCATCCCGGTAGAGGGTTTGCAGCAGCGTGAGCGCGCTTGCGCTGGCGGGTCCGGTGCTCGGCGTGATGTTGGCCAGCGCAGCACGGGCCGCCGCGTGCTTCATGAGGGTCGCGTTGTTGAGCCGGCCAGGCGGACGGCCCGGCCCGCGCTTCTGTGGCGGCTGGTCGGAAGCTGGCGGTGGCGGGGGTGGCGGCGGGATCATGCTGCACCTCGCCTGACGTAGCGACGGGCCGGACCCGCGCCTTCCGCGACGAACCCGAGTGCCACCAAGGCCGCGCCGATGCTGCGGCGCTGGCCTTGTGTCAGGCGCAGCCCGCAGCCCTCCACCACCTCGCGCACGGTGATCGAAGCTCCGGGCGCGAGGCGCGCGACGAAGCAGGCGATGGCGCCCTGGCGGCGCATCGGTTCGCGCCCTTTGCCCCTGTCTCCCACGGTCGGGAGAAGCAGGGAGCGTCGCCGAGCAGGTGCCGCGAATAAGAGGCTGGCGCGGGTATCGAGCACCGCAGCCGCCCGGATCGGGACCGCTAGATGTTGTGCCGGATAGGACATAGCGCCCCATATCTAGCGATTAAATTTTAGGCGCGCAAGTAGCGAGTGGCAATGGGCCGCAACATTCTTCTTGCAATTCTGTCCAAGTTAGGCGGTTTGGCACATATACACTTACCACTTAACACAAATCGCCAATTTGGACGCCTGTCCAAGCCGTCCTGATAGAACGGATATTCATGTTAATCCCTCTGTCAGCCCATCGTGGACAGGAAACTACTTGTCTCCCCGTCCAAGATGGAGGGGATGGAGGGGATGGAGGGGTTCTTTCGATTGAGCCTAGGAAACTGTCAGTGGTGACATTCCGTATGGAGCGCCCGACAACACCCCTCCAAACCCTCCATCCCCTCCATCGCGTCCCGTGCCGCTACGCGGGCTGGCATCGCCAGCGGATCACGCCGCCACGCGCCTCGCCGCCCGCGCGACGGAAGACCAGCCCCGCCACGATGCGACCTTGCTTGCCGGCGAGCCACTTGCCGAGCTTGGTCGTGTTGACACCCGCGCGGCCATCGCCCGCGACCGTCATCAAGGCGTCGAACAGCCCGGTATGCCCGAGTGCCTTGGCGATCACGTCGCGCACCGCCACGGGCGCGTCTCCGACGCACTCCATCCACGCCGACGCCACGGCCCGATGTTCCTCCAACTCGGGATCGTCTTCGCGGGCCGCTTCCATCGCGTCGGCAGGATCGGCGCAGCCAAGCCACACCAGCGCCGAGCGGACCAGACGCGACCAGTCTCCGAACGACGCCACGGGCGGCCGTGGTGCTGGCGTGCCCGCGGCCAAATAGGCACGCACGACAGTCAGGCACGCGCCGACATGCCGCGCCCTGTCGAGTAGCACCTTCTGCACCGGATCGAAGGTGAAGGGACGTAGCTCCGGCCGCTCTACGCCCGCATCCAGGTCGCAGATGAGTGTCCGGCGCACCATGTCGCCGCGGACCCTGAGATTGTTGCCGGTGGCGAAGACGGTGGCGCGGTTCTCAATCTCGGTGATGTTGGACACGCCAAGCCGCCGCACCGTGACCAACGGCCGCTCTACGATCTGGCACAACAGGTCGCCGCCTAGCTCCCCGTTCACGTTGTCAATCGAGATGAGCGGCGTTCCGCCGAGCAGGAAGCTCACCAGGCGCTTCTCATCCTCCGCGCCGCCCTCGCGCCCCGCCGCAGCGGCCATGACAGGACACGGCCGCCCCGTGGCGATGGTGCTGGCCACGTCGGCAAGGTAGCTCTTGCCGGTGCCGGCCGTGCTCGCGCGAAACACGTGCAGCGGCACCGCAGAGAGTGCGCCGCGCACCACGGGCGAGATCAGCGCCGACAGCGCGACGGCACGACTTACGTCGTTGACGAAGGGGAACCCCGTCAGCAACGCGGCCAGGTCATCCAACGCGCGCTCGGCGGCGCCACGGTCCAGCGGCCCATCGTCGGGCACCTCCAAGCCCGGATCGGCAGCGAGATAGAGGCGAGTCGCGTCATCGTATCCCGGCGCGGCGAGGATGGTGCCGTCAGGCCGCAGCGTCGGCGTGGTGATGACGCCAGCGATGGGCGGCATGCGCCACTCGCCCGCGCGACTGAGAACCGTCTTCGCGACGGGCTGCGGCGGATCGGTGCGCACGTCGGCGTTGCGCCGGCCATCGTGCTTGATCCACGTGGCGGCGCGGCTGAGAAGGTCCGTCAGGCTGTAGGCGTCGAGTTGCTGTAGCGCAGCGGCCAGAACCTTGCGCCCATCCGACGCGGCCACCTCTTGCGTCATCGGCCGCACAAGGAACTTGTCGCGCTGGTAGATCGGCAAGCCCGACTGCAAGAGCGCGTCTTCCGCCTGCGTTGCAATGGCGTCCACGCCCGGGACAACGCGGATCACTGGCCGCACGTCGCCCGAGATGGGCGGCGGCGGCGGGGGCGGCACGGGTGCAGCGGCGCCAGCCGCCCCCGCGATGTTCTCGGGCACCTCGATGGGTTTCACGTCGCCGAACAGGCTGCGCGCGCTTCGCGAGCCGATGCGGTTCTGCGCGTAGGCATAGACGTTCACCGCCACCTTCCGCACGTCGTCAGGCCCAAGCGGCGGGGAGCACTCCGCGGCCCACTTCTCGAGTTCTGGTAGGTCGCGCGCGACGGCTTCCGACACGCCGCATTCGCGCACTCGGGCTAGCAGCTTGAACAGCGCATCGTCGCGCCCCGGCTCAACCGCCGGCTTCGTCTCCGCGATGATCGCCTTGGCCGCTTCGATATCGGCGAGCATGTCCAGGTCGTGGGGCGGAATGTCGGCGTGCTCTACGCGCTGCCCTGGCGCCTTGCACATGGCGACGATGTGCGGCGGCGCTGGCGCTATCGGCCTGTCGAACAGCACTTCGTAAGCGACGCCATCCACCACGCTGCCAGGCCCAACGACGTAGTTGTTGCGCGACTTGATATCGAGGCCGGGGCCAAGCTCGCCGATGGACTGCGCCACGTCCGCGCCGGAGTAGTAGAGGTGATATCCGCCGCTCTTGGTCTTCACCGTCAGCGTGTCGAAGCCGCCTTCGTTGTCGTGAAGCTGCATCCACGACGCGACCCCGTTCTTGCCGCCCTTCATATCGAGATCGGCGACCAGAAGGCGCGTGGTGCAGGCCGCGATATTCTGATCCGTGCCTTCCCACAACGCGCGGATCGTCGCGGGGTCCGTGGTGGCGTGCTGCGGCCACCCCTTCCACTCCCTTGAAGGGCGCGTGCCGTTCGGCGGAAGCGGGAAGACCGGAACACCCCGCGCCGCCAGCCATAGCGCCCAATCGAGTTTCGTCTTCATCGTGATCCCCTGTCGTCAGGCCAGCATTCGCCCTCGCGGGCCGGCGCAGCGCGCCGCCGTCTCGTCAGGTTCCGGGTCTGTCGAGAGTGACGCGCAGCCGTGCCCGCGGCTGCGGTGCGGCGCGTGCTACGCGGCGCGGCTGGCGTTCGGGGAGGTGTCCGCCTGCGGCCCGAT
>CAYNYQ010000437.1:0-4183 GCA_964401305.1 uncultured Acetobacteraceae bacterium
CAACAGCGCGCCCGCAACCGAGCAGGACGAGGGCGGCGCGGGGAAGGAGTGATGGGCGTGGCGGCACCCAGGGGGGAGAAGGAGGGAACTCCTTCTCCCCCCTGGACCCCCCTCGACCTCCTTCTTTTGCAAGTTTTCCCCGAACATCCGGGCAAAAAAGCCAAAAGACGATGATGGGGGGTCTGGGGGGAAGAAGTGTCTTCTTCCACCCAGCCTGCCCCGTCACGCCGGCGGGCGCAGCCCCGCCTCGGCGGCGGCGAAGCGCGCCGGGTCGGCCAGCACCCGCGGCACCTTGTGCTGGCCGCCGAGCTTGCCCTGCGCCCGCATCCACCCGGCGAAGGCGCCGGGCGGCAGCAGCACCACCTCCGGCGGGTCGAGCTGCGCGCCGCGCCGGTGCGCCGCATAGTCCTCGTTCGCGGCCAGCAGCGCGGCGTCGATCGCGGCGGCCAGCGGCGCGGCCAGCGCGGGATCGGCCGGCGCCACTGGCTCCACCAGCCAGCGGTGATGCCCGCGCACCTGTCCGAAGACCGGCCCCACCGTGTAGTCCGCCAGCACCACGCCGCTGGCCGCCAGCGCGGCGAGCAGCGCCGCCTCGATCTCCTCGCCCGCCAGGTGCTCGCCGAAGGCCGAGAGCATGTAGCTCGTCCGCCCCGTCACCAGCAGCCGCGGCGGCGCGCGGTCGACGAAGCGCACCGTATCCCCGAGCACATAGGCGAAGAGCCCGGCGCAGGAGGAGAGCACCACCGCGTAGTCCACCCCGGTCTCGATCGTCGCCGCCCAGTGCCGCGTCGGTGCCGGCGCGTCGAGCTCCCCGACCGGCACGAATTCCCAGAAGACGCCGCGGTCGATGGTGAGCCGCAGCCCCTCGCCCTCGCCGCGGTCGGCCATGGCGACGAAGCCCTCGCTGGCCGGATAGACCTCCCGCGTGCCGCAGCCCGGCGGCAGGAAGGGCGCGAGGCGGTCGCGATAGGGCGCCCAGGCGACGCCGCCATGCACCAGCAGCTCCAGCGCCGGCAGCGGCGGCGTACCGTGCCGCGCCGCCAGCCGCTCCAGCAGCACCAGCAGCCAGGAGGGCGTGCCGGTCAGCACGCGGATGCGCGCGACGGGCGTCGCCGCGGCCAGCGCGTCGAGCTTGCGGTCCCACTCGGCGATCAGCGCGATCTCCCGCGGCGGGAAGCTCCAGGCCGAGAGGAAGCGCGGCACCTCGGCGGCGGCGATGCCGGAGAGGTCGCCCTGCCGCACGCCGGGCGCGGCCTCGGCCAGGTCGGTCGAGCCGCCGAGCATGAAGGAAAGGCCGGCGAAGACGCGGCTGGCGGGATGCGCGCGCAGGTGCCAAGCCAGCGTATCGAGCGCCGCGCCGCGATTGGCCGCCACCATCGCCCGCGTCACCGGCAGGTACTTGGTGCTGCCCGAGGTGGTGCCGGAGGAGAGCGCGAGATAGGGCACGCGCCCGGGCCAGCCGACATCGCGCAGCACCGGGTGGTCGGCCGCGGCCCAGTCCCGCCACCAGTCCTCGTAGCGGCGAAGCGGCACGCGCGCCTGGAAGTCCGCGACGTCGCGGATGGCCTCGAAGCCGTGCGCGCGGCCGAAGCGCGTGCCCGCTGCGCGGCGCAGCAGGCCGCGCAGCAGATGGCGCTGCGTCGCCACCGGGTCCTTGCGTTCCAGCAAGGCCAGGCGCGCGGCGCAGGCGGCGCGCAGCAGCGGGGTGGCGTCGAAGGGTGGACCCGTCACCGCGCCGGCCGCAGCACGGTCAGGCGGGGGAACTCCGCGGCGACCGTGGCAGCGCGCAGCGGCATGCGGATCGCCCGCCCCTCGCGCCAGAGCGGCAGCTGGTCGGCGAAGGCGGCGCTGCCGAGCCATCCATCCTGCCCGCCGAACAGCACGAACCAGTTGGCGTCGAGATCGGAGAGATCGGAGACATGCCGTGCCATCGAGCCGAAGGAGACCTCGTGCGGCCCGCCGACCAGCCCGTGCCCGGTCTTCATCGGCGTCTCGCGCGAGCCGCCGACGGGCCAGGTCTCCAGCACGAAGCGCCGGCCCAGCACGGGCAGGTTCACCAGCCAATGCGCCGCGCGCAGCCGGTGCACCTCGCCCCAGGTTCGCCATTGCGCGGCCAGCGGCGCCGTCTCGGCCGCGGCGCGGCGCAGCACCGCTTCGCGCCGCGCCGCGGGCAGCGCGTCGAGGTCGCGCAGCAGGAAGGTGGTGATGAAGTTCCACCCCGTCTCCGGCCCGCGGCCGGCGAGGGCGCCGTTGCCGCCCTCGGCCCGCAGCAGGGGCACGAGCCGGCCGAGCAGCAGCTCGAAGACCAGCGCCGCCTCGCTCTCGGCGCGGTAGTCGCCGTCCCAGCCGCGCAGCCGCGCCAGCATCGCCGCCTCGGGCGCGCCGCCCGGCAGCGCGTCCAGCCGCGCCAGCAGCGCCGCCGCCAGCACCGCGGCCTTCGGCGCCCTCGTGTCGCGCTGCAGGGCGAAGAGGTCCTCGACCGTGACGCGCGGACGCTGCTCCAGCAGCGCGCGCAGCCGCGCCAGGCGGTCGCCGTCGGAGAAGAACCAGCCGATCGGCGGCGGGTCGGCGGCCCAGGTCGCCGGGTTCTCGTTGGCCGAGGCGAGGATGCCGTCGCGCGGATTCTCGAGCCGCGGCAGGTCGCGCGCGTCGCGCAGCCGGCCCCAGGCGCTCTCGGCGGGGGCGAGCACGGGGTCGGCGGCGGGGAAGCCGGGGCGGTCGGGCAGGAGCGCGGCGGTGACGCGGCCGATCGTGCCCCGCGCATCGGCGTAGAGCATGTTCTGCGGCGAGACGCCGAAGCCCGCGAAGCTGTCGCGGAACTCGGTGCCGCTGCGGGCGCGCGCGGCGGCGAGCAGGGCGGTGATCTCGTCGGTCGGCTCGTGCCCGGCCCAGCGCAGCGCGATCATCTCGCCCGGTCGCCCGGGCACGATGGCGGCGTCGCTCATCACGCCGCCGAGGGGTGTCGTGCGCAGGCGCCGCGTCGCCGGGAACCAGAGGCGCTGGCGGATGCGCGTCTCGGCCTCGGCGATCTCGGCGGGCGGCAGGCCGGAGACGTCGAAGAGGTCGGAGGAGGCGGAGCGGAGATTCGTCCCGCCCCAGGCGAGGTCCGGGTTCCGCCCGAGCCCGATGATCGGCAGGCCCGGCACCATCATCCCCACCAGGTGCCAGGAGGGGCTGCGCATGCCCACCACCAGCCAGAGGTTCGGCAGCGACATGCCGAGATGGGGGTCGGAGGCGAGCAGCGCCGCGCCGGTGGCCGAGCGGTGCGGCGCGACCGCCACCGTGTTGCTGCCCGCCTTGGCGGTGCCGGCGAGGATGGCGCCGAGCGCGGCGCGGCGCGGATCGGCCTCGGCACCGGGCGGCGTCAGGCTCGCGCCGGCCTCCAGCACGCGCTGCCAGAGGCGGGGGAAGTCCGGGCTGCCGCGCTCGCCGAGCAGCGAGAAGAAGGTGAGCCAGGAGATGTCGGTCCCCGCGAGCCGGCCGATCGCCAGGATGTCGGCCGGCGTATAGGGCTCCGGCGAGAGGCCGAGCAGGGCGAATTCCGGCGGCGGGCGGACCCCGTCGCCCATGGTGGCGCGGTTCAGCCCGGCGACGAAGCGCGCGACGAAGGCACGCGTCGCCGGCGGCCAGCGCCGCTCGATCTCCGGCGCGGCGCGGCCGAAATCGAGGATGCGCAGCGCGTGGTCGATGTCGGTCGCCAGCGGCCCGGCGATCTCGGCCAGCCGCCCACGCGCGATCATGCGCAGCAGCGCGATCTGCGCGCCGCGCAGATGCCCGTGCACCAGGCCGAGCGCATAGGCGAGGTCGGCATCGCTCTCCGCCTCGATCCAGGGGACCATGTGGTCGTTCCAGCGGATCGCCACGGGCGCGGCGAGGCCCTCGAGCCGCTCCGTCGGCAGGGCGGCCAGGCGATCCTCGACGCTGGCCGGGCGGGGGCTGAGCGCGGCGCAGCCGGGCAGCAGGGCCGCCAGCGCGAGCAGCGCCGCCGCCCCGCGCCGGTGCCGGTTCCGTCGTCGCGTCGCCATGCCTGCCCCTGCTGCGCCTCGCCGGCCGGAAAGCTTGGGATGCGGCCGGGTTCGGCAAGGCGCCGGAGGCGTCAACCGCCGTCCAGCACGCGCCCCAGCGCCGCGGCGAAGCCGGGCGGGTCCTCGACGAAGGGCAGGTGGGCGGTGCGCGGCAGCAC
>CAYNYQ010000438.1:0-4179 GCA_964401305.1 uncultured Acetobacteraceae bacterium
GCCGGCCGAGGCGCGGGCGCGGCTGCTCGCCGCCGGCGGGCTCGGGCTCGGCCTCGGCCTTGTCGCGGCGGCCTTCGACGCGCTGAGCGGCCATGCGCTGCGCGCCGCGGTGCGTGGCCTGGCCGAGGCGCCGCCGACCCTCGCCTGGGGCCTCAAGCCCGCGGCCTCGGCCATGGCGCTCTGGCTGCCGCTGGTCGCCGCCGCCCCGTGGCCGCGCGCGGCGCGGGCGGCGCTGCTGGTGGCCGGCGCGGCGGTGCTGCTGGCGCTGCCGGGCGAATCGGCAAAGCTCGCGGTGCTGGCAGGCGGCCTGGCTGGTGCGGCGGCCTGGGCACTGCCGCGCCTTGCGCCGCGGCTGCTGGGCGCGGGCCTCGCCGGGCTGATCGTGCTGATGCCGGCGCTGCTCGGCCCGGTGCTGGCGCAGGGCGTGCCGGTCGCCGGCTGGCCGCCCTCGGCCGCGCACCGGCTGCTGATCTGGGACTTCACCATCGGCCGCATCGCCGAGCGGCCGGTCGCCGGCTGGGGCATGGAGGCGAGCCGCCAGGTGCCCGGCCACCGCGACCCGCCGCCGCCCGCCCTGCTGGAGCGCTTCGGCCTGACCGGCGAGGCCGTCGCGGGCTCCTGGATCCCGGGCTCGCAACTGCTGCCGCTGCACCCGCACAACGGCCCGCTGCAGCTCTGGCTGGAGCTCGGGCTGGTCGGGGCCGCGCTCGGCGCGATGATGTTGCTGCTGCTCGGCACACGGGCCGGGCGCTCGGCGCATCCGGCCATCGCCACGGCCATGCTGGCGAGCGGCGCGGTCACCGCCATGCTCAGCTTCGGCACCTGGCAGGAATGGTGGATCGGGGCGGAGCTGCTGGCGCTGTGCGGCGCGGCGGCGCTGGGGACGGGGCCGCCGGCGCGGCGCTGAGCCGGGGGCGGCCTACCGGGCGCGGTCGATGCAGAAGGCGACGATACCGGCCAGGGCCCGCCGCTCGGCGCAGTCGGGCAGGCTATGCAGCGCGGTCAGCGCCGCCTCCCCGTAGTCGCGGGCGCGGGCCAGGGTGTCGCGCAGCGCGCCATGGCGCAGGATCAGCGCCTGCGCCGCGGCGAGGTCGGCATCCCCCTGCTCGCGCCCCTCGAGGGTGCGGCGCCAGAAGCCGCGCTCCGCCTCGTCGCCGCGGGCATAGGCGAGCAGCACCGGCAGGGTGATCTTGCCCTCGCGGAAATCGTCGCCGACGGTCTTGCCGAGCCGCTCCTGCTCGGCCGCGTAGTCGAGCGCGTCGTCGACCAGCTGGAAGGCGATGCCGAGGTTGCGGCCATAGGCGTCGAGCGCGCTCTCCTCCGGCTCCGGCCGCTCGGCCACCACGGCGCCGACGCGCGTCGCCGCGGCGAAGAGCGCGGCGGTCTTGCCCTCGATCACGGCGAGGTACTGCGCCTCGGTCGTCGCGGTATCGTTCTGGGTGACGAGCTGCAGCACCTCGCCCTCCGCGATCGTGGCCGCGGCGTCGGAGAGGATGGCCAGCACCTTCAGCGACCCGTCCTCGACCATCAGCTTGAAGGCGCGGGCGAAGAGGAAATCGCCGACCAGCACGCTCGCCTTGTTGCCGAACAGCGCATTGGCACTGGCCTGGCCGCGGCGCAGCGCGCTCTCGTCCACCACGTCGTCGTGCAGCAGGGTCGCGGTGTGGATGAACTCGACGCAGGCGGCGAGCGCCACGTGGCGGGTGCCGCGATAGCCGCAGAGCCGGGCGGCGGCGAGGGTGAGCAGCGGGCGCAGCCGCTTGCCGCCGGCGGCGACGATATGCGCCGCGAGCTGCGGGATCAGCGCGACCGGGCTCTGCATCCGCTCGACGATGAGGCGGTTGCACGCCTCGAGATCGGCGCGCACGAGCGTCGTCAACGCCGACAGCGCGTCCTCCGCGCCGCGCGCATCGGGGATCGCATCCGCCGGCATGCCGGCGCGCTCGGCGCTGAGAGACGCGTCCACTTCGCTTGACCCTGGCATGCGGGGCGGCACCATAACGAGGCGCGCACATGGCGGCAAGCGCAGGAAAATCAAGGATTCTGGCGAGCATGCAGGTGGTGGCGAAGAGCACGGACCCCGTGCGGATCAGCTTCCTCGCGGCGTTGCTGCGCGATGCCGGCATCGAATGCGTGGTGCTGGACGCGCATATCAGCGCCGTGGAGGGCGGCATCGGCGCCTTTCCCCGCCGCCTTGCGGTGCGCGGCGAGGATGGCGCGCGGGCGCAGCGTGTGCTCGCCGAGGCGGGCGAGTGGGAGGGGTGAGCGGGCCGGCCGCGGACCTCACCGAGGACCGGCTGCTCGATGGCCGGGTGCGACTTCGCCAGCCCCGGGCGGGCGGTTTCCGGGCCGCGATCGACCCGGTGCTGCTCGCCGCCGCCATCCCCGCCCGCCCGGGCGAGCCGGTGCTGGAGGCCGGCTGCGGCACCGGCGCGGGCTTCCTCTGCCTCGCCGCCCGCGTCCCGGGCCTCCGCATCGCCGCGGTGGAGCGGGACCCGGCGCTGGCCGAGGCCGCCGCGGCCAATGGGGCGCTGAACGGCATCCCGCCGGCGCGGCTCGAGGTCGTGGCGGGGGATGTGCGCGACACGGCGCTGGCGCGGCGGCTCGGGCCCGCGGCGCATGGCTTCGCCAACCCGCCCTGGTGGCCGGGCGGCACCGCGCCGCCGGCGGCCGAACGGCGCGCCGCGACGCACGAATCGGCGGCCGATCTCGGCCACTGGGCCGCCTTCCTCGCCGCGGGGGTGGCGATGGGCGGCACGGTCACGCTGATCCTGCCGGCGACGCGCTTCCATGCCGGGGTGGCCGCCCTGGCGGCCGCCGGGTGCGGCGCGCCGCTGCTGGTGCCGCTCTGGCCGCGCGCGGGGGTACCGGCGAAGCGGGTGGTGATCCAGGCGCGGCGGGGCGGGCGGGGGCCGGCGCGGGTGGCGCCGGGCCTGGTGCTGCACGGGCCGGGCCAGGCCTTCACCGACGCGGCCGAGGCGGTGCTGCGCCACGCGGCACCGCTGCCGGGGACGGGTTGAGCGCCCCGGCGGGCGGTTCAGCGGTCCGGCGTGTCCGGGTGGCGGAGATGCCAGAGCCGCTCATGCGCCGCGACCAGGCTTTCCATGTTGCGGCGGCGGTTGGTGTCGGGGGAGACCGGGCGGCGGGTGAGCATCATCTCGAGGATGCGCAGCAGCTGCTCCGCGACCTCGTAGTCGGACTGGTCGCAGGCGTGATGGAAGGCGATCAGGATCTTGTCCGACAGGCGGCGGCTGTGCCGCGGCGGGGGCGAGCCGGGCCGCGTGCCGTCGAAGCCGCCGTCGATCTCGTTGTCCTCATCAGCCATTCATGGTCCCCCGGCGCACCCTGCCGCGTGGAGCGGGCCCGCCTGCATCCTCGGCACGTCGCCAATCAGTCACCGCAGGGCGGGGAGCCTGGCCGCCTGCGCCGCAACAACCGGCAGTCGCAGCAACCGGCAGTCCGCCCATGCCGTTCCGCTTCCAAGCCCGGGAGCGGGAGTCGACGTGGAAGACTAGCAATTCTTCAGGCCCTGCGAAACGCTAAGCGGCAGGAATTCCGCGTCCTTGCAGGGGGGGCGCAGGGTCGCCGGTCAGGTTTGCGTGAATCAGTTGCCGCGACGACTCGGCATGTGTCGCCTTGATGCCACCGCAGGTTGAGAAAATGTGAGCCCGGCCCCATGCATTGGTCATTCCGGGCGCAGCCAGGAGGGCCGGTGCCGGGCGTCCGGCACGCCGCCGCCCCGGCGCGCCGCGATGCCCCGGGGGGTCAGCGCCGCGCCGCAGACCCCTGGCCGAGATGCCCGGTGACCGTGGCGGCGATCGCCTCGGGCGCCGTCTCGGGCCGGAACAGCGCGCGGACCCGCGCATCGGGCCCGACCAGGTAGATGAAGCTCGAGTGGTCCATCAGGTAGTCGGCGGCCTCGGCGCGCCGGGCGCGGGCGTAGTAGACCCGGTAGCGCCGCGCCGCCTCCGCGACCTGCTCCGGCGTGCCGGTCAGCCCGCGCATGCGCGGATGGAAGCGGGAGACGTAGTCGGCCAGCAGCGCCGGGGTGTCGCGCTCGGGGTCGATGGTGATGAAGACCGGCACCACCTGCTCGCCCGCGGGCCCGAGCGCATCGATGGCGGCGGCCATGGTGCCGAGCTCGGTCGGGCAGACATCGGGGCAATAGGCGTAGCCGAA
>CAYNYQ010000439.1:0-4168 GCA_964401305.1 uncultured Acetobacteraceae bacterium
CTTCGCCAGCAGCGCCGCCAGGCCGAAATGCGCGCCCGGCATCTCGAGGATCTGCGGCCGGTCGAGCAGGCGGCGGAAGCGCAGCCCCGCGGGCTCGTCGGGCATGTCGTCGGCGATGACGTAGGGCATGGTGCGGATCCAGGCTGCTGTCCGGAGGCCGCCAGAATGACGGCCGCGCCGCGGTTGGCAATGGTCCGCGCCGCTTCGCCCGGCACGGTTGCGGCGCCGCGCCCCCCGCCCGGGCCAGGGCGGGGCACGGGACGGCAAACCGCGGCAGTCCCGCCGCGTTGGCGTGGCAGGGCGGGCGCGGCCGATGCCAGGCACGCCCGCGTCGCCCCGGCGCCCGGTGGCGCAGCGCCCGCTTCATGGCGTCGCGTCGCACGGGGCGCCCCGGCCGGCGAGCACGACCCCGACGACAGAGGAGGAAGGACATGACCCAGACCCGGCACGTGTGGAGCGGAACCGCCGTGGCGGCGCTCGTCGCGGTGGCGGCCTTTGCGCTGCCGCAGACCGCGGGCGCCCAGCCATACGACCGCTACGGCCGCGGCTACGATGCGCCCTATGCCGATGACCGCTACGGGACCACCCGACCGAACCGGGACAGCTGGCGGGGCGACCGCTACGCCGAGGATCGGGGCTACGGCAACCGCCGTGGCTGGGGCGAGGATGGCGAGCGGCGCGCCGAACGCAGGGAGCGCTACTACGACCGCATGGAGGAGCGCAGCGACGAGCGCGATTCCGGCTGGTTCGACGGCGGCTATGGCGACCGGCGCGAGCGCTACTACGACCGCATGGAGGAGCGCAGCGACCGGCGCGATCCCGGCTGGTTCTGAGCCGCTGCGGCGGGCCTCCGGCCGCACGCGGCGGCCGGGGCGCCCGGTCCGGCGTGGAAAATGCCGGACGGGCGGGCTATCTTCGGTCCCGAAGATAGGGCACGGACATGCAGGGACCGATCCTTCCCGTCGTCTGATCGCCTCGGGCGCGTCGAGCGGCCGCCTGTGCCTTGGGTTGCCGTTGCGCGAGGCGCCCCGCCATCGCCAGCGCGGCGCCTTCCGCCGGCTGTGCAGGGCGCGGTCCTGCCGCCGCCCCGCTCACCGGAAGAACAGCAGCGTCACCAGCACGAAGATCGGCAGCAGCACCACGGCGGCCCAGCCGACATAGCCGAAGAAGCTCGGCATGCGCACGCCCTGCTCCTCGACGATCGCCTTGACCATGAAGTTCGGCGCGTTGCCGATGTAGCTGTTCGCGCCCATGAAGACCGCACCGCAGGAGATGGCGGCGAGCGTCAGCGCGCCCTCGGTCATCAGCCGCCCGGCATCGCCGCCGGCCATGTTGAAGAAGACGAGGTAGGTCGGCGCGTTGTCGAGGAAGCTCGAGAGCGCGCCGGTCAGCCAGAAATAGACCCAGGGGATCGGCTGGCCGGCGGCATCCGACGTGAGCGCCACGAGCGGCCCCGCCGCGCCGTCGAGGCCCGCGCGCAGCACCGCCAGCACCGGCGCCATGCAGACGAAGATCGCGGCGAAGAGCTTCGCCACCTCCGCCATCGCGCCCCAGGCGAAGCCGTTCGCCTCGCGCAGCGCCAGCGGGGTGAGGCGCATCGAGGCATAGGTGATGGCGACGAAGGCGGCGATGGCGACCAGCCGCTCGATGCCGATGGCGTCGCCGAGGATGGCGACCTCCCCGGGCCGCCACACCCCCTGCAGCAGCACGAAGAGCACGACCAGGCCGATCAGCCCGACATTCTGCCAGCCCTCGATGCGCAGCGGCTCCCGCGCGCCGGCCTCGGGCGGCGGCACCGGCTTCTCCTTCGCCCAGGCCCAGCTGTCCAGGACGTAGTAGAGGCCGAGCAGCAGCACGGCGCAGAACAGGAATTCCCAGAACAGGTTCGTCGTCGTCCAGAAGAAGGCGACGCCCTTGAGGAAGCCGAGATAGAGCGGCGGGTCGCCGAGCGGCGTCAGCGAGCCGCCGATGTTGCTGACCAGGAAGATGAAGAAGACGAAGGTGTGGACCTTGCGCTGGCGGAAGGCATTCGCCCGCAGCATCGGCCGGATCAGCACCATCGAGGCGCCGGTGGTGCCCATGAGGCTGGCGATCAGCGTGCCCACCGCCAGCAGCGCGGTGTTGGTGGCCGGCGTGCCGACCAGCGACCCGCGCAGCAGCACGCCGCCGCCGGCGGTGTAGAGCGCCAGCAGCAGGGCGGTGAAGGGGATGTATTCCTGCAGGACGATATGCCAGGTCTCCTGCGCCGCCCGCCCCGGCCCGAAGACGATGGCGAAGGGGATCAGCAGCAGCAGCGCCCAGCCGGCGGCGATCTTGCCGTAGTGGTGGTGCCAGAGATGCGGCGCGAAGAGCGGCATCAGCGCGATCGAGAGCAGCAGCCCGACGAAGGGCAGGCCCCAGGCCAGGGCGATGTCCGCCCCGCCCGCCGCCGGCGCGGCCAGGGCCGGCGCAGCCATCGCCGGCACCAGCGCCAGCGCGGCGAGGAGCCGGAGGGCCCAGGGCGCCGCGCGCCGTGCCCGTCGCCACCCGCCGCCCGTGGTGCGCGCCGCCGGGCCGCGCGTCGTTGCCCCCCTTCGTGTCGCCACGCCCCTGTCCCCCGGCCCCGCGCCTCGTTCCGTCAGCGCCTACACCACCGCGCCCCGCCCCGCCAGCGCGGCGCCGGTCCAAGGCGCGGCGAGCCGGCCGGCAGGTCGCCGCGGCGCGGGCCACCACGGGGCGCGCCGGGCGCGGGGAACGCCCTGCCCAGCCGGGCTTTCCCCTGCCGGCGGCGGGGGAAGCGTCCCTCCCCCAGGTCGCGCGGGGGTTTCCCTCCCGCCGGCCTGCCCCTAAACGTCCGCCCCAAAATCAGGAGCAGACCATGGAAATGACCGGCGAGCGGCGCATCCCGGCGTCGCGCCAGGCGGTGTGGGACGCGCTGAACGATCCCGAGGTGCTGCGCGCCTCCATCCCCGGTTGCGAGTCGGTGGAGCGCGTGGCCGAGGACGAGTTCCAGGCGCGCGTCGCCGTGAAGCTCGGCCCGATGGCGGCCAGGTTCGGCGGCAAGGTGAAGCTCGAGAACCTCAACCCGCCGGCCGGCTACACCATCGCCGGCGAGGGCAATGGCGGCGCCATGGGCTTCGCCAAGGGCGGTGCCGATGTCGCGCTCGACGAGGTCGGGCCCGAGGAGACGCTGCTGCGCTATCACGTCAAGGCACAGGTCGGCGGCAAGATGGCCCAGCTCGGCGCCCGGCTGATCGACAGCACGGCCAAGCAGATGGCCGACCAGTTCTTCGACCGCTTCGCCGCCCAGCTGACCCCGGCCGAGCCGGCGCCGGCCGAGGCGCCCGCGGCCGACGCCACCACCACCGGCCTGCCCGCGCCCGAGAACGCCGCGACCTATGCCGCCTCGGCCGCCGCGGTCGCCAGCCCGGTGCAGCGCGCCGCCACCGATGCCCGCGTCGCCGCGGCGCGCACCGGGGCGCCGGCGGCCGGCACCGACACCGAGCACCTGCGCGAGACCGGGGCCGGGCCGTTGACCCAGCACGGCGCCGAGGGCACCAGCGCCGCCGGCCGCCCCGTCCACCGCCCCAACCCGCGCGTGGCCGACAACGAGGCGCTGCGCCCGCTGCGCCTGCTGCTGCAGATCGAGCCCTTCGGCCTGCCGCTGCAATTCTGGGGCGGCAGCGTGGCGATGCTGATCATCCTGGCGCTGATGTTCCTGTGAGCGCCGCCGCCGCCGCCCCGGGGGGCCTGCCCGAGAGCGTCGAGGCGACGCAGCGCCTCCTGGCCGAGGGCGGCTATGTCGCCGACCGCGCGCTGGCGACCGCGGTGCATCTCGCCCTCCGCATGGGCCGCCCGCTCTTCCTCGAGGGCGAGCCGGGCACCGGCAAGACCGAGATCGCCAAGGTGCTGGCCAGGCAGCTGCCGCGGCACCTGGTGCGGCTGCAATGCTATGATGGCCTCGACCTCTCGGCGGCGGCCTACGAGTGGAACCATGCCCGCCAGCTGATGGCCATCCGCCTCGCCGAGGCCACCGGCCAGGCGACCGACCGCGCGGCGCTGGAGCGCGGCATCTATGCCCGTGAGTTCCTGCAGGAGCGGCCGCTGCTGCAGGCCCTCACCGGCGACCCCGCGGTGCTGCTGATCGACGAGCTCGACCGCGCCGACGAGCCCTTCGAGGCCTTCCTGC
>CAYNYQ010000440.1:0-4166 GCA_964401305.1 uncultured Acetobacteraceae bacterium
CATGACGACCCGATCGTCTATGCGGCGCGGGACTGGGTGTCCTGGATCGTCTTCGCCTGCCTCGCCCTGGTCGTGGTCGTGGCGTGGACGCCGAGCCCGCTGTGAACCCGGGAGGGGGTAGGGCCGTGCTGAGCCTGCAGATCCTGGCGCTGATCGTCTTCGCCGTGT
This sequence comes from uncultured Acetobacteraceae bacterium, assembly GCA_964401305.1. Taxonomy (GTDB): domain Bacteria; phylum Pseudomonadota; class Alphaproteobacteria; order Acetobacterales; family Acetobacteraceae; genus JAIEOP01. The sequence goes on from CAYNYQ010000440.1 coordinate 169, forward strand.
GCTGCTCGGCCCTGGCGCAGGTGGCGCTGAAGCACGGCATGGGGCGGGAATCCGTGCAGGCCGCGCTGGCGGCGGGCGGCGCCGAGCGGGTGGCGCTGGCGGTTCTCGGCAGCCCGGGGGTGTGGCTGGGGCTCGTGGTCTATGGGCTCAGCGCGGTGCTCTGGCTCTTCGTGCTGGCGCGCGTGGATCTCTCGGTCGCCTATTCCTTCGTGTCGCTTGGCTTCCTGCTGGTGATGGCGCTCGGGGCGATCCTGTTCGGCGAGCCGATCACCTGGACGAAGGTGCTGGGGACGATGCTGGTGGCGCTCGGCATATGGCTGGTCGCCACCGGGGGCGCGCCGGGCACGGGCTGAGGGTCCTGCCCGGTCGCGCCGCTTCGGCGCGGAATTCGCTCAGGCGGCTCGTGCGGAGGCCTGCCGGGCGAGGAACTGCCCGAGCAGGCCCATGAGCTGCCGCTCGGCGCCCGCCGGACGCCCCGCGAGCATCCAGGTCAGGGCCTGCGTGCCCACATGGGCAGCGGCGCCGCAGGCGGCCAGCACGGCCAGGGTGAGGACAGCGTCCAGGAGGCCCGGCTGCGGCGGCAGCATGTCGCGCAGCGCCAGGACGACGCCGCACATGACGGCCGCGGCGGTCAGGCTGCGCCACAGCACCGCCCAGAGATCGGCGAAGCCGTAGCCGAGGATCCGCCCCATCTCCCTGTGCCAGGCCAGGGCGCCGAACAGCGCCGTCGCCACCAGGGCGAAGCCCACGCCTGCCGCGCCGGCAAGGAGGGCGCCGGCCACCACGGCGGGCACCCGCAGCAGGAGGAGCAGCGCGTGAACGGCGACCATCCTGTGCTGCGCGCCGAGGATGATGAAGAGGTTGAAGGTGAAGTGCGCGAGCGCGTCGATCATGGCCCAGAGGGCGCACAGGGCGATGAAGGTCGCGGAGCCGGCGAAGGCGGGGCCGAGCGCGATGCGCTCGATCTCCGGCGCGACGAGGGCGATGCCGATGGACAGCGGGATGATGGTCGTCGCCACCAAGCCAAAGCCGCCAAGGAAGTGGCGCTTCAGCAAGTCGGGATTGTGACGTACCCGGGCATAGCCTGCATAGACCGGTCCGCGGATCGGCACGGCGAGTTCGGTCACCGGAACGGCAGCGAACTGATAAGACATCTGCCACATTCCAAGCGTCGATAGGCCGACGAAGCGGCCAATGACGAGATTGGCGGCCTGACCTTCTATGGCACCACAGGCATTAGAGGCCAGCATCCACTTAGAGAAGTGCAGCAGCTCTTTCCAGTACCGCAGGCAGAACCTGGGCCTGTGCGGCGCCATCCAGTAGCCGATCGGAATGACCAGGAAGGATGCGAGGAGGTTCCCTAGAACCAAGCACCAGTAGCTCTGCAGGATGAAGGCGAGGGTGAGTGTGAAGGAGAAGGAGAGTATATGGGTGACGACCTGCAGGCGGAAGATCTTGTCGTACTGCAGTTCCCGCTGCATCCGGAACCAGCCCGGGCTGCCGAGGCCGGACAGCGCCGTGGTCAGCGCAACGATCATCACGACGCCGCTGACGCGCGGCTCGTCGAGCAGGTCCGCCTGCCATTCGGCGGTGGCGGCGAGCAGGCCGCCGAGCAGCAGGCCGCGCAGCAGGTTCAGGGTCCAGGCCGTGTCGTAGAAGTCGCGGTCCGCATCGGCCTGGCGCACCACGGCCATGCCCATCCCGGTCTGGGTCGTCACCTCGGCCATGGTGATGAAGACGGCCGCCAGGGCGACCAGGCCGAAATCCTCCGGCTGCAGCAGCCGCACCAGGATCAGCGCACTGAGGATGCTGATGCCGCGGACGGCGAAGCGGGCGGCGATCATGAGGGCCGAGCTGACCGCGACCCTGCGGCCGACATCCTGCGCCGCGTCGGCGGGGAGAGGCGCCGGAAGGTCAGGCGCGCTCATGCGGTCGGATGCTCGGATTGCATGCGGCGCCTGATATCACAGACCGATACTGTGCCGGAAACCGACGTGATCTCATCCCTGCCGCGCGCAGGCCGCGCGGTGGCCGTTCCGTAGGGCGGGGCGGCGAAACGGATGCTTGCCGCTGGAGGGAAGCTCGGGCATGGGAAGACGCAACTGCGCCCTGGTTGCATGTCCGGAGAGGCATCGTGGGATCTGACAAGGCCGTTCGGCGGGACGCGGCGGGCTCTCCGACGGCCCAATCCTTTCCGGCCCGTCCCGACGCGGAAGGTCGGGGCGCCTTCGGCAGCATCGGGCAATGGCAGGGGGTGGCCGTTCTCGCCGCGGTGCTGCTCGTGGCCGTACTGGTCCTGCAGGGCCTGTCCGGCGCACGGGGCGCCAATTTCGCCAGCGACGCCTCCGGCCACTATGTCTCCTCGCTGCTGATCCACGACTACCTGCTGGCCTGGCCGCTGCAGCACCCCCTCAAGTACCTCGCGAACTATCATGCGCACTATCCAGTGGTGGGGTTGGGTACCTGGCCACCTCTTTACTACACGATAACGGCCGGCTGGATGTTTCTGTCCTCGACATCGCAGTCCTCCGTCATCGTCCTCTCCGCGTTGGCGACGACCGCGACGGCGCTGCTCCTCGCGGCCCAGGCGACCAGGCGCGTTCCGGGGGTGGGGCTGCGCCTGGTGTGGGGCCTCGCTGCCGGCCTCGCCTTCGTCTGCATGCCGGTCGTGCAGGAAGCCAGCGGCACTCTGATGCTCGACGTGCCGGTGACGCTGATGTGCCTCGCCGCCGTCCTGGCGTATGCGGATTTCCTCGACACCGGCCGATGGCGGTCGGCCCTGCTCTTCGGCCTGTTCGCGTCGGCCGGGCTGCTGTTCAAGGGCAGCGCGGGAGCCCTCGCGCTGGTGCCGCCGCTCGCCCTGCTGCTCGGGCGGCGGCTGCACTGGGTGCTGAGGCCGGCCTTCTGGTCCTCGGCCGTGGTCGTGCTGCTGCTGGCCGGCCCCTGGTATCTCGCCACCTTCCACCGCTCGGAAGCGGGCTTCAGTCTCGAACTCGGCTGGGACTACTGGTCGCGCGCCCTGCGCTTCGACCTCCGGGCGGTCTATGAGGGCGTCGGTCCGCTCCTGTTTGGCCTGGCGGTCGTGCGGATCCTTCGGCTCTGCCTGCCATCGGGCCACCGCTCGCGGTCCGTCGACGTGGCGGCGGCGGCGCTGGCCCTCTCGGTCATTCCCTTCCACCTCGCCGTGCCGGTGGATCTCCAGGCGCGCTACATGCTGCCGATGATGGCGGCGGTCATCCTGCTCGCCTTCAACGAGGCGGCCGAGCTCGTCGGCCAGCTGGCAGCGCGGTGGCAGGGGAGCGACAGGGGGCGCCGGGTCGGCCTGCCCTGGGCCATCGGTGTCCTGGTCATGGCGCTGCCTGCGCTCGTGGGGGTGATGCACATCCCCCCGGCGAACCATGGCGGCATGCTCGAGGCAGTGCAGCAGGCCATGCGCGCCCTTCCCGCCGGCAACCCCGTCATCCTGGCGGCGACCGACCCGGAAGGCGAGGCGGAGGCCATCTCCGGCGTGGCGCGCCTCGACGAGAACCGTCCGCGGGTGTTCGTGGTGCGCGGGTCCCGCATCTTCGGTGATCCGGTCGGCGCCGGCTATCTCAACACCGACTATCGGCAGCGCTTCGCCTCGCCCGAGGAGTTGCTGCGGGAGATCGAGCGCTACGGCATCCCGGTCATGGTGTTCCGCCGCTCCCGCCGCGCAGGGCCGGACTGGGGGCATCTCGAGCAGATCGAGGCCCTGCTGCGGTCGCAGCCGGAGCGGTGGGAGGAGATCGGCCGCACGGGGGAAGGCGTGCTGACGACGACGATCTACCGGATCCGGGGCCACGAGGGCCGGCTGGCCGACCAGGCGGCCCTGCGCCGGCTGAGCGGCCCGCGCGGGCTTCAGGCGCATCTCGATCCGTGAACCGCGGCGGGGCCAGCCGTGAGGCTGCCAGAGATCAGCGCCGCGGCACGAACGGCCCACCGTAGATGCCTGGGATGGTGACGGGCGAGCTTGCTTC
>CAYNYQ010000441.1:0-4133 GCA_964401305.1 uncultured Acetobacteraceae bacterium
CGGGCGCTGGGTCGGCGGCGGCCTCGCCGCGCTGCTGGCGCTGCTGCTCGCCGCGCTCTGGCTCGGGCCCGGGCTGCTCGACTGGGGTGCCTGGCGGCCGCAGATCGCGGAGATCGCCAGCGCCCGCCTCGGCCGGCCGGTCGCGCTCGGCGGCCGCGTCACCCTCTCGCTGCTGCCCCAGCCCCGCGTGGAGGCGGCCGAGGTGGCGATCGGCGACCAGGGCGACGGTCTGCGCATCGATGCCCGGGCGCTGCGGCTCAGGCTCGACCTCGGCGCGCTGATCGCGGGCCGGCTCGAGCCGCGCGAGATCGCCATCATCGGCGGCGAGATCCGGCTGCCCTGGCCGCCCGAGGCGCTGCCGAGCTTCCGCCCCCCCGCCTGGCTCACCGCCCTCGACGCCCGGCTCGAGGAGTGCCGCCTGCTGGTCGGCGGGCTGCGGCTGGAGGGGCTGAACGCGCGCCTGGTCACGGGCGGGATCAACGAGGCGCTGGTGGCCGATGGCAGCTTCGCCTGGCGCGGCACGGCGGTGCGCTTCGCCGGCCAGCTCGGCCGTGCCGGCTTCGATGGGGCGGCGCCGCTCGACCTCAGCCTGGCCGGGGCGGGGGCGACGCTGGCGGCGCGCGGCGTGCTCGCCCCGGGCGGCGGCTTCGAGGGCAGCCTGGAGGCCGCCGGCACCGATCTCTCGGCCCTGCTGCCGGCGCCGGCCCTGCCCTTCCGCGCCACCGGCCGGCTGACCGCGACGGAGGAGGTGATCGCCGCCGCCGGGCTCGGCCTCGACCTCGGCGGCCAGCCGGCGCGCGGCGCGGCGGCGCTGCGCCTGGTGCCGGAGCCGCGGCTCGACATCGCCATCCTGGCCGGGCGGCTCGACCTCGATGCCTGGATCGCCGCTGCGCGCCAGGCCGGGCCCCGCAGCATCCCGGTCGGCATCGACCTCTCGGCCGAGGCGACCGCCATCGGCGGCCTGCCGCTGCGCCGCCTGCGCGGCGGCTTCTTCCTGGAGGGCGAGCGGCTCAGCCTCTCCGACGTCTCGGCGGTGCTGCCGGGCGAGACGGCGGTCGAGCTGGCCGGGGCGACCGCGGCCGGCGGCCAGCGGCTGGAGCTGGCGGTGCGCTTCGCCTCGGCCAGCCTGCGCGAGGCGCTGGCGGCGTTCGGCCTGCCGCTGGAGGGCGTGGTGGACCCGGCGCGGCTGCGCCAGGCCGAGGGCCGCTTCCGCCTCGCCCTGCAGGAGGGCCAGGCCACGCTCTCCGAGCTGGAGGCGGTGGTGGATGGCGCGCGGGTCGCCGGCGCCGGCGTGGTGCGCCCCGGGCCGCGGCCCTCGGTCGGGCTCGGGCTGACGCTGGACCGGCTGGACCTCGACGGCCTGCTGCCCGACGCGCCGCCGGACTGGGCGGGCCTGCCGGCGCGGCTATCGGCCTTCGACCTCAACCTCCGCCTGGCCGCCGGCGAGGTGGAGCTGCGTGCCGCGGCCGGCCTGCCGGTGCGCCGGGCGGCGCTGGACGCGACGCTCGAGGGCGGGCGGCTGGTGGTGCGGCGCCTCGGCTTCCGCCTGGCGGAGCTCGACGTCGCCCTCACCGGCACGGCCGCCTTCGGCCAGGGGCCGATGCGCTTCTCCGACCTCGCGCTGGAGCTTGGCGGCTCGGCCGGCGGCGGGCTGGTGGCGGCGCTGCTGCCGGCGGCCTGGACCGAGCGCCTGGCCCTGCCCGCGGAGCTGCCGGTGGCGCTGCGCCTCGCCGGCGGCGGCCCGCCGGAGGCCTTGGCGCTGCGGGCCGAGGGCGATCTCGGCGAGCTCCGGCTGGAGGCGCAGGCGACGCTGGACGTGCCGGGCCGGCGCGGCGGCGGTGGCCTCACGCTGCGCCATCCCGGCGCGCCGCGGCTGCTGGCGCCGCTGCTCGGCCAGGGCGAGGCGGCGCTGGCGGAGTGGCTGGGGCAGGGCTCCTTCTCGCTGATCGCCCAGCTGGCGGCGACGCCGCAGGGCGCCGCGGCCGAGCATCTCGACCTCGTCGCCGGCGGGCTCCGGGCGCGCGGGCAGCTGGCGCTGGCGCTGGCGGGCGACCGGCCGCGGCTGACCGGGCGCTTGGCCGCGGAGCGGCTACCCCTGCCCGACCCGCTGGCGCCCGATGCGGAGCCCGTGCCCTGGCAGCGCCTCGCCGGCCTCGATGCCGAGCTGGCGCTCCGCGTCGGCCGGGTGGAGGTGCCCGGCCTGCCGGCGCTGGAGGAGGCCACGGCGACGCTTGCGCTGGGCGAGGGCGCGCTGCGCATCGAGGGGCTGGCCGGGCGGCTCGGCGGCGGCGCGCTGGAGGGGCGGCTCGGGATCGCCTTCGGCGGGCCGGGGCCGCCCGTGCTGGGGCTCGAGGCGCGGCTGGAGGATGCGACCGTGGGCGCGCCGCTCTTCGGCCTGCCCTTCGACATCGGCGCCGGGCGGCTGCGGCTGGAGACGCGGCTGGAGGCGCGCGGCCATGGGCTGGAGGGGCTGGCGGCGACGCTCGGCGGATCGCTGCGCCTCGGGCTGCGGGACGGGCAGCTGATCGGCTACGACCTGCCGGCGGTGCAGGCGGCGGCGGCGCTGCCGGGCCTGGCGGCGGCGGAGGCGGCGCTGCGCCGCGCCCTGCTTGCGCCCGGCGCGACCGCCTTCGAGCGGCTGGAGCTCGAGGCGAGCATCGCCGAGGGGCTGGTCGCGCTGCGCCAGGGCGGGATCGGCAGCGAGGCCGGTGCCACCGCCGTGGCGGGCGGGCGGATCGACCTGGCGCGGCGCGTGCTGGACCTCGATCTGGCGACGACGCCGGTGGCCGGGGCGCCGGCGATCGGGCTGCGGCTCGGCGGGCCGGTCGCCGAGCCGCGGCGGCAGCCCGAGCTTGCGCCCTTCCTGCGCTGGAAGGCGCAGCAGGATCCCTGACGACCTTCCCTTCCGGCGCCTGCGGGGCGATGGTCGGCGCCGCTGGACGGAGGGCGCGGCATGGGCGGCACGAGGATGGGCGCGTTGGGGCGCGCGGCGGCATTCTTCGACGAGGGCGGCTTCAAGACGCTGCTGTCGGATCTCGTCGCCATCCCCTCCACCGCGCAGGAGCCGGGCTACGAGCCGCATCTCGACCGCTACCTGCAGGATGCGATCCGCCCCTGGCTGGAGCGGCTCGGCTTCGCCGTGGCGATCCACCCCAACCCGTTGGCGGGCTTCGGCCCGATCCTGACCGCTTCGCGCATCGAGGACCCGGCGCGGCCGACCGTGCTGCTCTACGGCCATGGCGACACCGTCCGCGGCCTGGATGAGCAGTGGCGCCCTGGCCTCTCGCCCTGGGTGCTGACCGAGGAGGCGGGCCGCTGGTACGGCCGCGGCACCGCCGACAACAAGGGCCAGCACGCGCTGAACCTGGCGGCGCTGGAGGCGGTGATCGCCGAGCGCGGCGGGCGGATCGGCTTCAACGTGAAGCTCGTGCTGGAGATGGCGGAGGAGCGCGGCTCCCGCGGCCTGCGGGAATTCGTCGCGGCGCATGCCGAGGAGCTGGCCGCCGACGTGCTGATCGCCAGCGACGGCCCGCGCGTGACGCCGGAGATGCCCACCATCGCCACGGGGACGCGCGGCACCTGGCATTGCGACCTGGTCATCAAGCTGCGCGAGGGGGGCGTGCATTCCGGCCATTGGGGCGGCCTGACCACGGACCCCGCGGTGCGGCTGACCCATGCGCTGGGCAGCATCATGGACGCGCGCGGCAAGATCCTGGTGCGCGACTGGCTGCCCGGCAACGGCGTGCCGGCCGAGGTGCGCGCGGTGCTGCAGGGCTGCCCGGTGGGCGGCGGGGAAGGGGCCGCCACGATCGACGAGGACTGGGGCGAGCCCGGCCTGACCGCGGCCGAGAAGATCTACGGCTGGAACAGCTTCATCGTGCTGGCCATGACCTCCGGCCGGCCGGAGAACCCGGTGAACGCCGTCGCGCCGGATGCGCGGGCGCATTGCCAGATCCGCTACACGGTGGACAGCGACCCGGCGACCTTCGCCGAGAGCCTGCGCCGGCACCTCGACGCGCAGGGCTTCAAGGACGTCGCCATCGAGAACGCCTATGTCCGCATGCCGGCGAGCCGCACCGCGCCGAACCACCCCTGGGTGCGCTGGGCGCAGGAGAGCATGCAGCGGTCGCTCG
>CAYNYQ010000442.1:0-4132 GCA_964401305.1 uncultured Acetobacteraceae bacterium
TGAAGCGGATGCCGACCGACGACGACGCCTTCGGCCCGGGCAGCGTGCGCGTCGATGGCCGCAAGCTGCACCCGACCTACCTGTTCCAGGCCAAGGCGCCGGGCGAGGCGCGGGGCGGCTGGGACTACCTCAAGCTCGTCGCCACCACGCCGGCCGAGCAGGCCTTCCGCCCGCTGGCCGACGGCAACTGCGCCTTCCTGCGCACCTGAGTGCCGCGCGCCGGGCCGGCGGGAAGCGTCAGCCCGCCGGCACGCGCCGCGCCGCGCGCAGCGCGTCCACCATGTAGTCGCGGATGATCGGCACCGCGTCGCGACGGGTCGAGAGCAGCAGCTGGAAGACCATGTTCGAGCCGTGCAGGAAGCCGAGCTCGACCGCCGAGAGGTAGAACTCCCACATCCGGCAGAAGCGCTCATCCAGCAGTGCCGCCGCGGCGTCGCGGCTGGCGGCGAAGCGCATCCGCCAGTGCCGGATCGTGTGGTAGTAGTGCAGCCGCAGCACCTCCATGTCGGCGACCCAGAGGCCGGTGCGCTCGGTCGCTGCGAAGACCTCGGACAGCGCGGGCACGTAGCCGCCGGGGAAGATGTGCTTGTAGATGAAGGGCCCCGTGGTGCCGGGCGGGCTCATGCGGCCGATGGAGTGGATCATCGCGAAGCCGTCCGGCTCCAGCAGCCGCCGCACCGCGCCGAAATACTCCGCGTAGTTGCCGATGCCGACATGCTCCATCATGCCGACCGAGGTGAGCCGGTCGAAGCGACCCTCGAGCTGGCGGTAGTCCACCTCGCGGAACTCGACGCGGTCGGCGACACCCGCCGCCGCCACGCGCTCCCGCGCCACGGCGATCTGCGCGGGCGAGACGTTCACCGCCGTCACCCGCGCGCCGCGCTCGGCCAGCAGGATCGACAGCGAGCCCCAGCCGCTGCCGATCTCGGCCACGCGCATCCCGGGCTCGAGCCGGAGCTTCGCCACGATGCGCTCGAGCTTGTTGCGCTGCGCCTGCTCGAGCGTGTCGGTCTCGGGGTCCTCGAAGACGGCGCAGGAATAGTTCATCCCCTCGTCGAGGAAGAGCCGGTAGAGCGCGGTCGGGATGTCGTAGTGGTGCTGCGCATTGGCGGCGGCGACGCCGATCGGGTTGGTCTGCCGCCAGCGTGCGACGGCGCGCCAGACCCGGCGCAGCAGCTTCTGCGAGCCGACCGAGCCCAGCCCGTCGCGGTTGACGGAGAACAGCGTCAGGAATTCGTGGATGCCGCCGGCGCTCTCCACGGTGAGAGTGCCGTCCATATAGGCCTCGGCGGCGTGGAGTTCGGGGTTCAGCGCCATCCGCCGGTGCAGCGCGCGGTCGTGCAGCCGGATGGTCACCTCCGGCCCCGGGCCGGCGCCGACGAAGTCGTGCGCGGTACCGCCGGCATCGACCACGCGCAGCCTGCCGTTCCGCACCGCCTGGCGCAGCAGCGCCGAGAGAAGTCGCATCGCCGCCGTCCCGCCCCATCCGCTGCGCCGGCACCGCGCGCGGTCCTGCGCCCGGAATCGGTCCGGTGGCATTACAGCGCAGCGGGCGCCGCGGCCAGCGAGGCGCGGGCGCGACGCCCCGCCTTCAGGCCCCCGCCAGCTGCTCCAGCGGCCAGCGCGGCCGCGGCGCATGGTCCAGCGGGTCGAGGAGCCCAGCGCGCAGGCGCTCGATGCCCGCCCAGGCGACCATCACGGCATTGTCGGTGCAGAGGGGCACGGGCGGCGCCACCAGCGGCACCTCTGCGGTGGCCGCTACCCCGGCCAGCGCGGCCCGCACCGCGGCATTCGCGGCGACCCCGCCGGCGACCACGATCGCCCGCGCCCCCGGCAGCGCCGCCAGGGCATGCGCGGCGCGGTCGGCCAGCACCGCCGCGACCGCGGCCTGGAAGGCGGCGGCGAGGTCGGCGCGATCGGCCTCGGGCAGCGGGCGGGGCCGCCGGGCCACGGCATGCGCCACCGCGGTCTTCAGGCCGCTGAAGGAGAAGTCGCAGCCCGGCCGGCCGAGCAGCGGCCGCGGCAGGGCGAAGCGCGCGGGATCGGTGGCCGTGGCCGCCAGCCGCTCCAGCGCCGGGCCGCCGGGCCAGGGCAGGCCGAGCAGCTTGGCGGCCTTGTCGAAGGCCTCGCCCACCGCGTCGTCCAGCGTGGTGCCGAGGCGGCGGTAGCGCCCGAGCCCCTCCACGGCGACGCACTGGCAATGCCCGCCCGAGACCAGCAGCAGCAGGTAGGGGAAGGGCGGCGGGCCCCCTGCCACCAGGCCGGGCAGGCGGGCGGTCAGGGCATGCGCCTCGAGGTGGTTCACCGCGACGAAGGGCAGGCCATGGGCGATGGCGACGCCCTTGCCGAAGCTCGCACCGACGATCAGGCCGCCGATCAGCCCGGGTCCCGAGGTCGCCGCCACCCCGCCGAGATCGGCGAAGCCGAGCCCCGCCTCCGCCATCACCCGGGCCGCCAGGCGCGGCAGGTGGTCGAGATGGGCGCGGGCGGCGATCTCGGGCACCACGCCGCCGAAGGGGGCGTGCTCGCGTTCCTGGCTCAGCACGGCCTCGGCGAGGATGCTGCCGTCGGGGCCGAGCACGGCCGCCGCCGTCTCGTCGCAGCTGGATTCGAGACCGAGGACGGGCCCGGGGACGGGACGGGTCGGGGGGCCGATTTCCCTTCCGGCGCGGTCGGTGCTCATCTTCCGCCTTTCCGTTTGACTCCCCCGGGGGGCTATGGTGCTGTCATGCAAAATGGACAGTCAGGACGTCAGGGTAAATTGACAGTCGGGTTCACCCAGGCCGGTCCGAACGGCCACCCGCGGATCGTGCGTCGCCATGCGGCGCCGCTGCCGCTTCGCGTCGGCACCCGTGGCTCGCCGCTGGCGCTGTGGCAGACGCGGCACTTCCTGTCGATCATCCGCGGCTTCTGCCCCGTGCTGCGCGGCGCCGAGGCCTTCGAGGAGCATGTCATCGCCGTCTCCGGCGACCGCATCCTCGACAAGCGCCTCGCCGATATCGGCGGCAAGGGGCTGTTCGCCAAGGAGATCCACGAGGCGCTGCTCGACGGTCGCGTTGATTTTGCCGTGCACAGCCTCAAGGACCTCGAGACCGAGCTGCCCCCCGGTATCGTCCTCGCCTGCACCCTCAAGCGCGAGGATGCCCGCGACGCGGTGGTGCTCTCGGCCGAGGCGGCGCGGGGGCTGGACCCGGCCGACCCCTGGGCGGGGCTGCCCTCGGGGGCGGTGATCGGCTCCTCCTCGGTGCGGCGCCAGGCGCAGATCCTGGCAACCCGGCCCGACCTGACCATCGGCCTGATCCGCGGCAACGTGCAGACCAGGCTTTCGAAGGTGCATGGCGGCGAGGTGGCGGCGACGCTGCTGGCGCTGGCCGGGCTGCGCCGCCTCGGCCTGGAGCACGAGGCGACGGTGGTGCTCGACCCGGACGCGATGGTGCCGGCGGCGGGCCAGGGCATCGTCGGCGTGACGGTGCGCGAGAGCGACATCGCGCTGCGCGAGCTGCTGGCCGCCATCGAGGACCGCGAGGCGGTGGCCGTCTCGACCGCCGAGCGGGCGCTGCTGGCCTCGCTGGACGGCTCCTGCCGGACGCCGATCGGCGGGCATGCGCGGCTGCTGCCGAATGGCGAGCTGCACCTGACCGGCCTGGTCGCCCGGCCCGATGGATCCTTCCTGCTAAAGCGTGCTGCCGTGGGTTCGGCCAAGGACGCCGCGCGGCTCGGTGCCGATCTCGGCGACAGCCTGCGCCGGGATTCCCCGGCCGATATCTTCGCCTGACGCGCTCCGATGGCCGCGGCGCCGGCCGGCGCGGCGGGCTGGATCGGCCCGCCGGGGGGTAGTCCGGCCCGCTGGACGGAGCGCGGGCCGGCCCCGGGCGCAGGGCGCCGGCGATCGCGAACGGGGTGGCCTCGCGGCCGCCCCCTGGTCTAGGGTCCGGCCGCGCCGGCGCCGGGCCGGCGCGCCGGATGAATCGGAACGGCCCCCGCCCTTCTGGCGCGGGCAAATGCCGGGCCTGGAACCCGGGCGGGACCCGGGACGCGGCCCGGAGCGTTGAGGGAACGGGGACGGCCAGGGCATGAAGGCGAGGCCACCCTGCTCAAGGAGCAGGGCGACCTGTACCGCACCCAGGAGGAT
>CAYNYQ010000443.1:0-4130 GCA_964401305.1 uncultured Acetobacteraceae bacterium
AGGGATTCGTCGTGATCGACATGATCCCGGGGCTGTCCTTCGACGCGCTGCAGGCGCGGACCGAGGCGCCGTTGCGTCGCGCATGAAGCGCGCGGCAGGGTGTCGCGCGTGAAGCGCGCGGCAGGGTGTCGCGCGTAGAGCGCGCGGCAGGGGGCCGCGCCTGAGGCGCGCCAGGGTGTCGCGCCTGAGGCGCACCCTCCGGCCGGCCCGCCCCGCTGCGCGCCCGGGTCGCCGCCGGCGGCGGGCCCCTCCCCCGTGACGCCGCGCGCGCCGCCCCTATAGTGCCGCCGGATCGCACCACGGGGGTCGGGATGATGCTGGGACGGCGCGGGCTGGTCGGGGGCATGGCGGCGGCGGGCCTGGCGCCGGTGCTGGGCGCGGGCATGGCGCATGCCCAGGGCGGCAACCCGGGCAGCTTTCCCGAGCGGCCGCTGCGCTGGATCGTCGGCTACCCGCCCGGCGGCGCCTCCGACGCCTTCGCCCGGCTGATCGGCGCGCACATGGCGGCGCGGCTGCGCCAGCCCGTGGTGGTGGAGAACCGGCCCGGCGGCGGCGCCGTGGTCGCCAGCGAGGCCGCGGCGCGCGCCCCGGCCGATGGCTACACCCTCATGCACGTCGACAACGGCATCCTGGTCTACAACCCCGCCCTCTACGCCCGCCTGCCCTACGACCCCGATCGCGACTTCCGCGGCATCGGCTTCATCGGCCGCTTCCCGCTCTTCATCGTGGTGCGGCCGGACAGCGCGGTGAAGGATTTCCCTGGCCTGGTTGCCGCCGCCAGGCAGCGGGCGCCGAACTACGGCACCCCGGCGGTCGCCAGCCCGCACCACCTGGCGATGGAGATGGTCAAGCGCCGCACCGGGCTCGACGCCACGCACGTGCCCTATCGCGGCGGGCCGGCGGCCATGCAGGACCTGCTCGCCGGCAACGTCGAGACGGTGGTGATCGACTGCGCCACCGGCATCCCCTTCATCCGCGACGGCAAGGTGCGCGCGCTCTGCGTGATGAGCGAGCAGCGCAGCCCGCGCGCGCCGGAGGTGCCGACGCTGCGCGAGCTCGGCCATCCGGACGCCGTCGCCTATGGCTGGCAGGGCATGAGCGTGCCGGCCGCCACCCCCGCCCCGGTGGTGGCGACGCTGCACGAGGCGCTGAAGGCCGGCGTCGGCGGCGACGACGTGCAGGCGCGCTTCCGCGACCTCGGCATCGAGAGCGCGCCGCTCAGCCCGCAGGAGTTCGAGGCCTTCGTCCGCCGCGAGAATGCGCTGTGGCGGCCGCTGATCCGCGAGCTCGGCATCCGGCTGGACGGCTGAGCGGCGTGCCCCACCGCCACCCGCGGCGGCCGATGCGGTGACCGGGCGCGGCGCGGGGCCCCTGGCCTGGCTGCGGCGCCTGCTGCCCGGCGCGCCGCCGGCGCAGGCCCCCACCGAGGCGGCGGGGCGCGAGGCGCTGCTGCTGCGCTGGAACGCCAAGGTCCTCGCCAGCGAGATCGCGCGCCAGCGCTACGAGGCGGGCCTCGCCGGCCGCGGCGCGACGCTGCCCGAGGCGCCGACGCGCATCGGCGTGACCAGCCGGGTCTGCCGCCAGGCCGATATCGAGCACGCCTGGCTGCGCCACTGGTGCCGGCGGCTGCGCATGGTGCCGCTCTATCACCGCAAGGTGTGGGAGGACACCTTCGTCCTGCAGGCGCTGTGGGAGGCGGGGATGCTGGCGCCGGGCCGGCGCGGGCTCGGCTTCGCCGTGGGGCGGGAATGGCTGCCGGCCTTCCTCGCCGGCCAGGGGGTCGCGGTGGTGGCGACCGACCTCGATGCAGGCGACGCCCGCGCGCGCGACTGGGTGGCCAGCCGCCAGCACAGCACGGCGCGCGAGGCGCTGTTCCAGAAGCACCTGGTGACGCAGCCGGAATTCGACCGGCTGGTGACGCACCGTGCCGCCGACATGGCGGCGATCCCGCCCGACCTCGCCGAGGGCGGCTTCGACTTCGTCTGGTCGGTCTGCGCGCTCGAGCACCTGGGGTCGCTCGAGCGGGGCGAGGAGTTCGTCGTGCAGGCGATGCGCTGCCTCAAGCCCGGCGGCATCGCGGTGCACACGACCGAGCACAACCTGGACGCGACGGGCGGCACGCTGGAGCGCGGGCCGACCGTGCTCTACCAGCGCCGCCACCTGGAGCGGCTGGCGGCGCGGCTGGAGGCGGCGGGGCACGCCATGCTGCCGCTCGACGACGCGGCCGGCGCGACGCAGGTCTTCGACCGCTTCGTGGACCTGCCGCCCTATCCGCACGAGCCCTCGCCCTTCGGCCCCTTCCACGGGCCGCCGCACCTGCGCCTGGCGCTGGAGGGCTATCCGGTCACCTCGGTCGGGATCGTGGCGAAGGCGGGGCCAACGCCGCCTTAACGGAGCCATCACGCTTAGGCGTCATTCTCTCACGACACCGCGCGATGGACGATCGGGTCTACCGGCGCGGTGTTCAGGAAGGGGCGCAATCGCGGATCGCTCATGCTGAACCGCCTTCTCGACCGACTTCGGCATTGGCTCGTCTACCGGCCCGAGCAACGGTACATGCGCGGGCGCTCATGAGGCGCCCGGCCGCGCACGCCAGATCGACACGCTCCTGTTTTCGAAATATCTTATAAAATATGAATCGCTGTAATTAAGCGTCGCTCCATTAATAATTGGTTTGTCTTTTTTCTGGGCTTCGGCCATTTTGGCGTCGGATCGGTGACGTCGGAAGGGGCCAGCGGCATGTCTGTTTCGGTTTGGCGCGTCGGGTTCACGGGCATCGGGCAGACCGTCGGGGGCTCGCCCGACTATGGCAGCCTCAGCCTCTTCGGGGACTCCGGCCCTCTCGCTGTTCGGGTGAACTGGGGCGCTCCCAGCCCGGACGGCGACCCCGCGATCGTCACCTACGACCCGCAGCCGGATGGCAGCTTCAGCATCCCCGGGCCGGACACCGGCCGCAGCTTCGTCGACGGCGCCTATACCCTGGGCATCCGAGCCGATTTCGGCGCCGGCGCCTTCGAATTCGTGCGCCTGACCGCCTTCTTCGACGTCAACGGCACGGTCGGCGTCGACCGCACCGGGACAGGCTCCGCCGACCTGATGTCGGGCGGTGCGGGGGACGATACCTTCACCGGCCTCGGCGGCGATGACTGGCTGTTCGGCGGCTTGGGCGCCGATTCGCTGGTGGGCGGCGCGGGCGACGACGTGCTGGGCGGCGGCGGCGACGCCTCCGACGACACGCTGGTGGGTGGCGCCGGGAACGACGCCCTCTTCGGCGACGACGGCAATGATTCGCTCGTCGGCGGCGAGGGCAATGATGGCGGCGGCGGCGGCAACGGCGACGACATCATCCTCGGCGGCGCCGGCAATGATCGCTTCTTCGGCGACAACGGCGCCTTCGGCGACCCGACCGGCTTCGGCCACGACACCATCCAGGGCGGTGCCGGCGACGACGAGCTCGACGGCGAGAGCGGCGACGACAGCCTCGTCGGCAGCATCGGCAACGACAGCCTCACCGGCGGCAGTGGCAACGATACCGCCATTGGCGGCGAGGGCGACGACTGGCTCTTCGGCAATGACGGCGCCGATCGCCTGAATGGCGGCACGGGCACCGACCGCTACAACGGCGGCGCCGGGGTCGACACGCTGATCGGCGGCGTGGACGAGGTGCTGGACATCTTCCTCTACTTCGACACGGCCGAGGGCGGCGACCGCATCGTCGGCTTCGAGGCCGGCATCGACAAGGTCCTCATCAACTTCATCGACGTCGGCGCGATCGATGCATCGGACTTCTACGTCGACTTTCCCGGCGAAATCGGTGCGGGCCCGGCCCTCATCCACGATACGCTGACCGGCACCCTCTATGCCGATCTCGACGGGCTCGACACGAGCATCAATCTCGTGGCCATCGCGACCTTCGTGGGCGGCACGCCGCTGTCCTTCGACGATTTCTGGTTCGGGGTGAACATCTGAGGCCGGCCGGCCCCTGCGGGACCGGCGGCAGGCTAGAGCAATATCCGATCAGATGGAATCATCTGATCGGATTTCTTGCTCTAGAAAACGTTGTTTTTAGAGCAGCTTACCTCCGCTCTGACGGAGCGCAGCCGCGCTCCGTCAGAGCGGAGGCTGCTCTA
>CAYNYQ010000444.1:0-4125 GCA_964401305.1 uncultured Acetobacteraceae bacterium
CGGCGGCATCGCGAGCCTGGCCCGTCGCCGCGTCCGGCGCCTCGGCGACCGGGGCGGCCGGCGGCCCTTCGGGCAGGGGCGCCTGTCCGGGCGCGCTGCCGGGGGGTGCGGCGCCGGGCGCCTCGGCCGGCAGGGTGTAGTCCGGCACCACCCGCGCCTGGCTGCCCATGATCAGCAGCACCTGCTGGCCGCGCCGCAACGGTTCGCGGTCCTGCTGCGTCACGCGCATCAGGTCGTTGCGCGAGGTGCGCACGATGTATTCGAAGGCGGCGGTGTCGACGACGGTGTGCTCGGCGCCCTTGCCGAGCAGCCCGCCGACCAGCGCGCCGCCGACGCCGCCCAGCGCCGAGACGATACCGGCCCCCGGGGCCTGGGCGCCGATCACCCCGCCGGCGGCCGCGCCCGTGGCCGCGCCGGTCGAGCCCTCGGCGCTGACGCGCACCTGGCGGACGCCGACGATGATGCCCTGCTCCACCTTGTCGGCCTGCTGCACGGCGCGGGTGGCGTAGACGTCGGGGGAGAAGCGGTCGCCGCAGGCGGCGGGCAGCAACGCGAGCGCGAGCAGCATCGCGGCGGCGGGGATCGGCCGGTTCGCCATGGCGGCGGGATAGCCGCGCCGGCCGGTGCTGTCAGCCGAAAAGGCACGCCGCGGGTCGGCCCGGCGCGCGCGCGATTCTGCTTGCCGCGCCCGGCCGAGCATGCTTTACGCCGCGCTCCCCTGCCGGCGCCCATGGCATGTGCGCCGGCTATGCCCGTTTGTGCCCGCCGGCATGGTGCCGGGCCGGCGCCCAGGGCTGATCCAGCCACAGGGAGACATCATGCCACTGTACGAGTGCGTGTTCATCGCGCGCAACGACGTCACGCAGCAGCAGGTCGAGGCCATCGCCGAGCAGATGGGCGGCGTGATCGGCGAGCAGGGCGGCGAGATCCGCAAGCGCGAATACTGGGGCCTGCGCGGCCTCGCCTACCGCATCAAGAAGAACCGCAAGGGGCACTACATGCTCCTCGGCGTCGACGCGCCGCCCGCCGCCATGCAGGAGGTGGAGCGCCAGCTCGGGCTGAACGAGGACGTGCTGCGCAGCCTGACCATCCGCGTCGAGGCGATCGAGGAAGGCCCCTCGGCCATCCTGGCCAAGCGCAGCGACGACCGTGAGCGCGAGCGCGGCTTCCGCGGGCCGCGCCCGCCGGGCCGCTTCAGCTCGGGCCGCGGCGGCGGCCGCGACCGCGGCGACGACCGCGAGGAATTCCGCGCCCGCCCCCGCGAGGAAATCGACCAGCCCGGCGGAGAGGACTGAGCCATGTCCGAGAGCACCGACCTTACCCCCGCCGGCCGCCGGCCCGCCGTCGGCGCCCGCCGGCCCTTCTACCGGCGGCGCAAGTCCTGCCCCTTCAGCGGGCCGAACGCGCCGAAGATCGACTACAAGGACGTGCGCCTGCTCTCCCGCTTCCTGTCGGAGCGCGGGAAGATCGTGCCGTCCCGCATCACCGCGGTCAGCGCCAAGAAGCAGCGCGAGCTGGCGAATGCCATCAAGCGCGCCCGCTTCCTCGCGCTGCTGCCCTACGTGATCAACGACTAGGAGCCGGCCCGCGGGGCGGGCGGAGCAGCGCGGATGGCGACGGAGCAGCACGGGCAGGGCGGCGGCCCGGTCCCGGCCCCGGGTGGAGGCCCCACCGGCGGCGGGGCCCCGGGCGCCTTCTCCCACCCCGGCCTTCTGGCCGCGGGTGCGGCCGGCTGCGTCGCCGCGTTCTGCGCGCTCTGGGCCTTCCGCGGGCTGCCGCTCGGCACGGCGCTGTTCTGGCTGGCGCCGCTGCCGCTGTTCCTCGCCGGGCTTGGCTTCGGCGTCGGCAGCGCCGTGGGGGCCGCGCTGCTCGCCACCGTGCTGGTCGGGCTCTTCGCCCATTGGGCGGGGCTGCTGATCTTCCTCGCCCTCTTCGCCGTCCCCGCGCCGACGCTCCTCGCCCTGGCGATGGGCGGCGCGGCGCCTCCGGCCGGCGGCACGCTGCGGCTGCGGGCGCCGCTCGTCTTCCTCGGCCTCTGGCCGACGGCGCTGCTGGCGATCGTCGCGCTCTGGCTCACCGGCGAGGGCGGTCTGGAGGCGACGCTGCGGCGGCTGGTCGAGGGCGTGCTGCAGCGCCTCGGCATGCCGGCGGACGAGACGGTGGTGGGCATGGTGGTGCGGCTGAACGCCGCCGCCTTCGGCCTGATCGGCGCCGTCGGCATGGTGCTGAACGGGATGGTGGCGCAGCGCCTGCTGGCGCGCCGCGGCCTGGCCCGGGCGCAGGTGCCCGACCTCGGCGGGCTGCGCCTGCCGGGCTGGTACCCGCTGCTGCCGGTGCTGGCGGCCGTGGCCTTCCTGGTGGCGCCCGCGGGCTCGGACGCGGTGCCCTTCTCGGCGCTGCTGCTGCTGCTGCTGCCGCCCTTCTTCCTCGGCGTGGTGGGCGTGCATCTGCGCGCCCGCGGCCGGTCCGGCCGGGTGCCCATGCTCGGCGTGTTCTACCTGCTGCTGGTGGTGTTCCTCCAGCTGATGGCCCCCGCCATGGTGGCGCTCGGGCTGTTCGACCATTTCCGGCGTCGCCAGGGCGCGCCGACCCAGACCTGAGGGCATTGGCCATGATCGAAGTCATCCTGATGCAGCGCGTCGAGAAGCTCGGCCAGATGGGCGAGCGGGTGACGGTGAAGCCGGGCTACGCGCGCAACTTCCTGCTGCCGCAGGGCAAGGCGATCCGCGCGACCCAGGCGAACCTGGAGCGCTTCGCCCAGCAGCGCGCCCAGCTCGAGGCGCAGAACCTCAAGCGCCGCGAGGAGGCCGAGCGCATCGCCGAGCGCGTCGCCGGGCTCTCCGTGGTGCTCATCCGCCAGGCGGGCGAGAGCGGCAGCCTCTACGGCTCGGTCTCGGCGCGCGACATCGCCGATGCCTGCAAGGCCTCGGGCGGGCTGACGGTGGAGCGCAGCCAGGTGCTGCTGGAGCAGCCGATCAAGACGCTCGGCCTGACCAATGTGCGCGTGGAGCTGCACCCCGAGGTGCACATCACCGTCGTGGTCAACGTCGCCCGCAGCCCGGAGGAGGCCGACCGCCAGGCCCGCGGCGAGGAGCTGGTGCGCGAGGAGGAGCCGAGCCTCGAGGACGAGCTGCGCGCCGAGCTTGGCGCGGCGATGGACGACCGCTGAGCGGTCGTTCCGGCGGCCGGACCCCCATGCCGGGCGCCCCGGGCGCCGTCTTCGGCGCGCGGCTGCCGGCCGAGATGCCGGCCGCGCCGGCCTGGCGCTCCGCCTGGATCGGCCACGCGCCCTTCGCCTTCTGGATCGTCGCCGTGCTCCGCCCGCGCGTGCTGGTGGAGCTCGGCGTCCACCACGGCTTCTCCTACTGCTGCTTCTGCGAGGAGGTGCGGCGCGCCGGGCTGCCGACGCGCTGCTTCGGTGTCGACACCTGGCAGGGCGAGGCACATGCCGGCCATTATGGCGCGGAGGTGCTGGCCGCGCTGCGGGCGCACCATGACCCGCTCTATGCCGGCTTCTCCGAGCTGCTGCCGATGACCTTCGATGCCGCCGCCGCGCGCTTCGCGCCGGGCAGCATCGACCTGCTGCACATCGACGGCTTCCACACCGAGGCGGCCGTGCGCCACGACTTCGAGACCTGGCGCCCGCTGCTCTCGCCCAATGCCGTGGTGCTGTTCCACGACATCGACGAGCGCCGCGACGACTTCGGCGTCTGGAAGCTGTGGGAGCAGGTCAGCGCCGGGCGGCCGCACTTCGCCCTGCACCATCAGCATGGGCTGGGCGTGCTCGGCATGGGCAGCGACTACCCGCCGCCGCTCGCCGCGCTCTTCGCCGCGACCGGCGAAGAGGCGCAGGCGATCCGCGCGGGCTTCGAGGCGCTGGGCGGGCATGTCGCCGCGCGCCATGCGCAGCAGCGGCGCCTCGAGGAGGCCGTGGTCCCGAAGGGGCTGGCGAAGGGCGTGGTCAGGGTCGCCCGGCGGCTGCGCGCCGGCCTGCGCTGACGGCGCGGCGCGACGACGAAGAAGGGCGCGGCCCTCGCGGACCGCGCCCCTTCGGTCTCCCGGCGTTCGGCCCGGATCAGGCCGCCTTGGCCATCCCGCGCAGCACGTAGTGCAGGATGCCGCCGT
>CAYNYQ010000445.1:0-4119 GCA_964401305.1 uncultured Acetobacteraceae bacterium
ACGATGTCGTCCTCGCCGGTGTAGCTGCCGACCTGCACCTCGATCAGCGTCAGCGGGATCTTCCCCGGGTTCTCCAGGCGGTGCACGCAGCCGAGCGGCAGGTACACGCTCTCGTTCTCGCGCAGCAGGATCTCCTCGCCGTCGCGGTGGACGATGGCCGTGCCGTGCACCACCACCCAGTGCTCGGCGCGGTGGAAGTGCTTCTGCAGGGAGAGCTTCTGGCCGGGCCGGACGCCGATCTCCTTGACCTGGAAGCGGTCGCCCTGGATCAGCCCCTCGTAGTGGCCCCAGGGGCGATAGACGCGGCGATGCTGCGTCGCCTCCGGCCGGCCGGCCTGCTTCAGCCGGTCGACCAGCAGCTTCACGTCCTGGGCACGGGCGCGGGGCGCCACCAGCACCGCGTCGTCCGTCGTGACCACGATGATGTCCTCGAGGCCGACGACGCCGGTCAAGATGCCCTCGCTGCGCACGAAGCAGCCCCTGCTGTCCAGCACCTCGACCGGCCCCACCGCCACGTTGCCCGCCGCGTCGCGCGCGGGGCTGGCCTCCCACATCGCGGCCCAGGAGCCGAGGTCGGACCAGCCGATGGTGGCCGGCACCACGGCGGCATGCGCCGTGCGCTCCATCACCGCATAGTCGATCGAGATCGAGGGCGCGGCGAGGAAGGCCTCCTTCGCCAGGCGGCAGAAGCCGAGGTCGGTGGCGGCGCCGGCCATCGCGGCCTCGACCGCCGTCAGCACGGGGGCGGCATGCGTGCGCAGCTCGGCCAGCAGCGTCGCCGCGGTGGCGACGAACATGCCGCTGTTCCAGAGATGCCGCCCGCCGGCCAGGAAGTCGGCGGCGGTGCCGGCATCGGGCTTCTCGACGAAGCGCGCCACGGCTGCGACGCCCGGCGCCTCAGCCAGCGGCGCGCCGGCCTCGATGTAGCCGTAGCCGGTCTCGGGCGCGGTCGGCGTCATGCCGAAGGTGACGATCCGCCCGGCCTTCGCCGCCACCACCGCCCGCTGCAGCGCCTCGTGCAGCGCCGGGACGTCGGCGATGGCGGCATCGGCGGCCATGATCCAGAGCATCGCCCCGGGGTTCTCCGCCGCGGCCAGCAGCGCGGCGGCGGCGATCGCCGGCGCGCTGTTGCGCCCGGCCGGCTCGAGCAGGATGCGCGCACCGTCGATGCGGGCCGCGCGCAGCTGGTCGGCCACCAGGAAGCGGTGCGCCTCGTTGCAGACGACGATGGGGGCCGCGAAGCCCGGGCCGGTGGCACGGCCGGCGGTCTCCTGCAGCATCGTCTGCCCGGTGACGAGCGGCCAGAACTGCTTGGGGTAGCTCTCCCGCGAGAGCGGCCAGAGACGCGTGCCGGTGCCGCCGGACAGGATGACGGGGACGACGGGCAAGGCCTGATTCCGTGATGTTGACCGCGGCGCTGCTTACACCAATGCGAACCGAGCGCAAGAAAGAAGGCGTATCGGGGGCAGCATCGGCGCGCCGCCGGCGCGTGAAGCTTTTCGTGCGGCGCGACGCCTGCGCTGCCGCGTGACAATTCGTCACGCCGGGCCACGCGCGCCTGCGCTAGAAGCAGCGGCATGGACCCGCGCAGCAGTGTCGCCGCAATCCGCTTCGGCCTTGGCCGCCGGCCCGAGGACCCCGTGCCGGCCGACCCCGTCGCCTGGCTCGAGGCGCAGCTCGCCCGCCCCCTGCCGCAGCGCGCTGTGCCGGGCTTGGCGCCGCCGCTGCCCTATGCCGAGGCGCTCGCCCTCTTCGAGCAGCGTGGCGAGGCGCGCGCGGGGGAGACCGCCATCCGGCGAGACATCGCCCGCACCAGCGAGCAGGACGTCGCCGCCTGGATCGGCCATTGCCTGCTCTCCGATGCGCCCTTCCAGGACCGGCTGACCAACTTCTGGGCCAACCACTTCACGGTCAGCCGCCGCGTCCGCAATGCCGGCCTCTTCGTCGGGCCGCTGCTGCGCGAGGTGATCCGCCCCAACCTGCTCGGCCCCTACGAGACGATGCTGATCGCCGCCGTGCGCCAGCCCGGGCTGCTGATCTACCTCTCGAACGGCCGCTCCACCGGCCCGAACAGCGAGGCCGGGCGGCGCGCCGGGGCGCGCGGGGGGCAGCGCGGGCTGAACGAGAACCTGGCGCGGGAGGTGCTCGAGCTGCACACCCTCTCGCCGGCCGGCGGCTACACCCAGGCCGACGTGACGGAGCTCGCCCGCATCCTCACCGGCTGGTCAGAGGACCGCGACCCGGGCGGGAACGGCTTCCGCTTTCGCGCCGCGCAGCACGAGCCCGGTCCGAAGACCCTGCTCGGTCGCCGCTTCCCCGAGGGCGAGGAGGGCGGCATCGAGGCGCTGCGCTTTCTCGCCCGGCATCCTGCGACGCAGCGCCACCTCGCCACCAAGCTCGCCCGCCACTTCGTCGCCGACGACCCGCCGCCGGCCGCCGTGGCGCGGCTCGAGGCGGTGCTGCGCGAGACCGGCACCGATCTCGGCGCCGCCGCGCGCGCCCTGGTGCGGCTGCCGGAGGCCTGGGCGCCGCCGCTGACCAAGGTGCGCGACCCGCTCGACTACGTGCTGGCGGTCGGGCGGGCCCTGGGCTTCGACGCGCCGGAGGCCGAGGGGATGGCGCGCGCGGTGGCGGGGCTCGGCCAGCCGCTCTGGACCGCGCCGCAGCCCAATGGCTGGCCCGATGTCGCCTCGGAATGGGCGCAGCCCGAGGCGCTGCTGCACCGCATCCAGTGGGCGCATGCCATGGCCGGGCGCTCGGCGCTGCGCCGCGACCCGCGCCAATTCGCCGAGGCCTCGCTCGGGCCACTGGCGGCGCCCGAGACCCTGCGGGAGGCGGCGCGCGCCGGCTCGCCGCAGGATGCCCTCACCCTCGTCCTGGTCAGCCCGGAGTTCCAGCGCCGATGAGCACCGAACTCCCCTGCCGTGGCCCCGTGCTCGGCCGCCGCGCCGCGCTGCTCGGCCTTGCCGGCGTCTTCGCCCTGGGCGGTGCGCGCCTTGCCCTGGCGCAGGGCGGCGGCGGCGAGCGGCGCCTGGTCGTCGTGCTGCTGCGCGGCGGGCTCGACGGGCTGATGGCGGTGCAGCCCTATGGCGATCCCGCTTTCGCCGGCCTGCGCGGGCCGCTCGCCCTGCCCGAGCCCGGGCGGCCGGAGGGCACGCTCGACCTCGGCGGCCGCTTCGGCCTGCACCCGGCGCTCGAGGCGGTGCACGGCCTGTACCGCGCGAACCAGGCGCTCGTGGTGCATGCCGTCGCCGGGCCGCACCGCTCGCGCAGCCATTTCGACGCGCAGGATGCGCTCGAGGCCGGCGCGGCCGAGCGGCTCTCCTCCGGCTGGCTGAACCGGGCGCTGGCGGGGCTTCCGGGGCCGCGCGGCCAGGCCGGGCTTGCGGTCGGGCTCGACGTGCCGCTGCTGATGAAGGGGCCGGCGCCGGTGCGCAACTACGCGCCCGCCGCGCCCACGGCGGTGAACGACGACCTGATGGCGCGCATCGAGGGCCTGCTGGCGCGCGACCCCGCCTTCGGCCCCGCCGTCGCCGCGGGGCGGGAGGAGCGCCGGTTCAGCGCCGCGGCGCTTGGCGGCGAGGCCGGGCGGCGCGGCGGCTTCGTCGCCCTGGCCGGGGCGGCGGGGCGGCTGATGGCCGCACCCGGCGGGCCGCGCGTCGCCGCGCTCGAGAGCGGCGGCTTCGATACCCATGCCAGCCAGGTGCAGCGCATCGTCCCGGCGTTGCGCGCGCTGGACCAGGGGCTGGCGGCGCTGCGCGAAGGGCTGGGCGAGGCCGCCTGGTCGCGCACGGCGGTGCTGGTGGTGACCGAGTTCGGCCGCACCGCCCGGGTGAACGGCACGGTCGGCACCGACCACGGCACGGGGGGCGTGGCCTTCGTGCTCGGCGGCGCGGTGGCGGGGGGGAAGGTGCGGGCGGAGTGGCCCGGGCTTGGCGCCGGGCGGCTGTTCGAGGACCGCGACCTGATGCCGACCACCGATCTCCGCGCCGTGGCGAAGGGGCTGCTGCGCGACCACCTGCAGCTGCCCCCCGGCGCTGTGGCGGCAGCCTTCCCGGGCAGCGCCGAGGTGGCGCCGGCGGGGGGGCTGGTCAGGAGCTGAGCGCCGCCTCGCCGATC
>CAYNYQ010000446.1:0-4107 GCA_964401305.1 uncultured Acetobacteraceae bacterium
GCCAGCATCGGCAGCAGCATCAGGCAGGTGTCGCGCAGCACGTCGGCCATGCGCATCCCGGCGATCTGGCAGGCGATCATCAGGCAGAGCCCGTAGGGCGGCGTCACCAGCCCGAAGGCCAGCGCCACGATGCCGATCATGGCGAAGTGCACCGGGTCCATGCCTACGCCCTGCGCCAGCGGCTGCAGGATGGCGCCGACGATGATGATCGCCGGGATGGCGTCGAGGAAGCAGCCCACCACCAGGAAGACGCCGGCGATGAAGAAGCCCGTGGCGATCGGCCCCATGCCCCAGCCCTGCACCCCGGCCAGCAGCGCCTGCGGGATCTGGTAGAAGGCGAGCAGCCAGCCGAAGGCCGAGGCCGTGCCGACGCAGAACAGCGCGACGCCGGCCAGCCGCCCCGTGTCGCCGAGTGCCGCGAGCAGCCCCTTGAGGTCCATCTCGCGGTAGACCAGCAGCGAAAGCGCGCCGGCATAGAGCACGGCGATGCAGGCGCTCTCGGTCGCGGTGAACCAGCCGAAGACCTTGCCGCCGATGATGATCAGCGGCGTCGTCAGCGCCGGCGCGGCGACGAGGAAGGCGCGCGCCACCTGGCCCGCCCCGGCGCGCGGATAGGTCGGGTAGCCGCGCGCCTTCGCATAGGCGTGCACGGTCGCCATCTGCACCAGGCCGATCAGCAGGCCGGGGATGATGCCGGCCAGGAACAGCGCGCCGATCGAGACCGTCAGCACGCCGCCCCAGACGATCATCAGGATCGAGGGCGGGATGATCACCGCCAGCACGGCGGAGACGGCGGTGATGGCCACCGAGAAGCTGTCGTCGTAGCCCTCGCGCCGCTGCGCCTCGATGAAGATCTTCGATTGGCTCGCCGCGTCCGCCGTGCTGCTGCCCGAGATGCCGGCGAAGAAGAAGGAGAGCACGACGTTGATCTGCGCCAGCCCGCCGGGGAAGTGGCCGACCAGCGCGCGCGAGAGGGTCATCAGCCGGTCGGTAATGCCGCCGCCGTTCATCAGATTGGCGGTCAGCAGGAAGAAGGGCACCGCCAGCAGGATGAAGGAGTTGTAGGCGTTGAAGGTCTCCTGCGCGAGCATCATGGGCGAGAGCCGCGGCTCGACCAGCAGGATCGGCAGGCAGGCGAGGCCGAGCGAGACCGCGACCGGCACCCGCAGCACCAGCAGCGTGAAGAAGACGCCGAAGAGGATCGCCGCCGCCTCGCCCGAGCCGAGCAGGTTGCCGCCGGTCACGCGGCGCCGCCCCGCAGCACTGCGACCGCGTTCCACATGCGCTCGGCCTGGAACAGCAGCCAGACGAGGCCGGCGATCGGCCAGGCCATGTGGATCAGCCAGAGCGGCAGCTCGGCCAATTCGCTGATGCGGTAGAAGGCGAACTCGGTGAACTCCCAGCCCCACCAGAGGAAGACACCGGCGAAGACCAGCACGAAGAGGCCGGAGAGCAGCTCGACCCGCGCCGTCCCGCGCGGGCCGAGGCGCGGGAAGACATCCACCGTGAAGTGCGTCCCCTCCCGCACCGCCAGCATCGCCCCCAGCATGATCGACCACACGAGGCAGAAGCGCGCCAGCTCCTCGGTCCAGATGTAGGCCGGGATCAGCGCGGTGTAGCGCGAGAAGATCTGCAGCGAGACGGGCACGATCAGGATGCCGACCGAGAGGATCAGCAGCAGCCCGATCAGGCCGGCGAGCGCGCGGTTGAGGGCGCGCAGCGCCGCCGGGGCGCCCGGGCGGTCAGGGGTCATGCGGGGGAAGGTCCGAGGCGCCGGGGGCGGGGGCGGGCGGCCCGGCGCGGGCCGCCCGGTCTGGCTCAGGCGCCGACGGCGTTGATGCGGGCGAGGATCGGCTCGGCGTCGATCTCCTTCGCATAGGCCGCCATCACCGGGTCGACCAGGCGCTTCATCGCTGCCCGATCGGTGAACTCGATCCGCTTCAGCCGCCCCGCCTTCTCGAGCGCGTCGAGCTTCTGCCCGTCCTCGCTGCTCTCGACCTCGCGGCCGAAGGCCCCGGCCTCCTTGCCGGCGCGGCGGATCGCCGCCTGCAGGTCATTGGGCAGCCGCGCGAAGCTCTGCGCCGAGAAGCAGAGCGGGCGGATGGTGATGGCGTGCTGCGTCATCGCCAGGTTCGGCGCCACCTCGTAGAAGCGCATCTGCTCGACGCCGGCCGCCTCGTTCTCGCCGGCCTCGATGACGTTGTTCTGGATGGCGTTGTAGACCTCGTTGTAGGCGATGACGGTGGGCGACATCCCCGCCGCCTGGAAGGTGCGGCTCCAGATCGGCGCGCCCTGCACCCGGACCTTCAGCCCGCGCAGCTCGGCAAGGTTGCGCACCGGCTTGTTGGCGAAGATGTTGCGCACGCCGCCGCCCGCATAGCCGATCAGCATCACCTTCGCCCGCCGCTCCACCTCGTCGGCGATCGGCTTCAGCAGGTCCTGGTCCAGCACGCCGTTCCAGTGGCCGAGGTCGCGGAACAGGAAAGGCGCGTCGATGAAGGGCGCGGCGCGGGAGAAGGTGGACATGTGGGCCGGCGAGACGATGGCGAAGTCCACCGCCCGGCCCTGCGCCATGTACTCGAAATACTGCTTCTCGAGGCCGAGGCTGGAATTCTTGTGCAGCACGAAGTTGATCGGCTTGCCCCAGTACTGCTTCACCAGCGCCTCGAAGCGAGCCATGGCCTTGGTGAAGGCGTGGTCGTCGTTGAACTGGCTGGCGCCGTTCAGCGTGATGGGCGCCCCCCCCGTCCCCTGGGCCCGCACGGGAATGGAAAGCAGCGTCGGCGTGGCGAGCGCGGCGGCCGCGCCGAGCAGGGTCCTGCGGTGCATCAGGGGGTCTCCTCCGGTGGCCGCGTCATTGCGCGCGGCGTCGAAGGCACCCTAGACCAGGACCATGGCGCAGGGGAACCGGTCGGTTCCCCGGGCGTGGCCACCAGGGCTTGCCCGGTCGGCGCGACACACGGATGCCGCGCCGACCGGGCGATCGGAGAGTCGACCAATGACCGCAGCGCCCCGCGCGCAGGCCCGCATCTGCCGCGGCTGCTGGGACCAGACGCGCGTCCCCATCCCGATCCGCGGCACGCTCGCCGTGCCATTCCGGCTCTTCGGCATCACCCGGAGCAAGATGAACCCGGAGATCTGCACGATCTGCGAGCACGCCTTCGAGCGCGTGCAGAAGCGACGGCATGTCACCCGCGCCGCCACGATCCTCTTCGCCGACATCCGGGGCTACACCAGCCTCTCGGCCCGGCTCGACCCGATTGTTTTGACGCAGACCGTCAGCGCCTTCCAGGACGCCTGCGCGGAGGCCGTCTGGGCGCATGACGGCATCGTCAACAAGCAGATGGGCGACGGCCTGATGGCGATCTTCAATTTCCCGATCCGGATCGACCGGCACGCCGAGGCGGCGATCGGGGCGGGACTGGAGATCCACCGCCGCTGCAAGATCGCGCTCGCCGCCCTTGCGGCGCGGATCGGCGCGGCACCGGGGACGGAGCTCGGCGTCGGCGTCGGGATCCACACCGGACCCGTCGAGATCGGCCAGTTCTCCAGCGTGCGCAGCGACTTCACCGCGATCGGCGGCACGGTGAACCTGGCTGCGCGGCTCGAGGGCCAGGCGGCTCCGGGCGAGATCCTGCTCTCGCCCGAGGCCGCTGCCGCCGCCGGCCCCCTCATGGCCGGCACGTCGCTGCGCCGCGTCACCCTCAAGGGCATCGACGCGCCCGTCGACGCGCATGTGGTGACCGCGGCCGGGTAGACCCGACGTCCGTCGGCCGCCCGGTCACTGGAGGACGATGTTGGCGTCCCGGATCACCTGCGCGACCAGCGCCCGCTCCCGTTGCAGCCGCGCCGCGGTGGCGGCGGGATCGACGGTCAGCGGCAGCGCGCCGATGCGCGCGAGCCCCTCCACCACGGCAGGGCTCGCCATGGCGAAGTTCAACGCCTCCGCCATGCGGACCACGACGGCGTCCGGCGTGCCGGCGCGGGCGAGGACGCCGTTCCAGGAGGGCACGTCGAGGCCGGGGAAACCCTGGTCGGCGACCGGCCGCACGCCGGGCGGGCCGCCGCGACGCCCTGCGGTGGTCAGGCCGAGCGGGATCGCCTTGC
>CAYNYQ010000447.1:0-4085 GCA_964401305.1 uncultured Acetobacteraceae bacterium
CTCGGCTTCATCGCCGCGGCGGCGCTGACCACGCTGCCGCATATGCGCAAGCTGGCCTACGACGCCGTGAGCTTCGACTATCTCTGCCAGGCCTTTGACGTGCCCATCTACCTGCTGGTGGCGCCCAACTCGTCGTTCCACAGCGCGGCCGGGCTGGTGGCGGCGGCCAAGGCGCAGCCGGGGACGCTGAACTACGCAACGGTCGGCCCCGGCTCCCTGCCGCACCTGGCGGCACTGGACTTCACCGCCCGGGCGGGGGTGGCGCTGACCCACATCCCCTACCAGGGCGAGGCTCCGGCGGTGACCGACCTGGTCGGCGGCCGGGTGGAGGTCTATTTCGGCACCAGTTCCGTCGCCACCATCCACAACCTGCGCCGGCTGGGTGTGGCGGCACCGGCGCGGCTGGCGGAAAGCCCCGAGACGCCGACGCTGACCGAGCTGGGCTGGCCGGTGGTGTGGTCGGTGCTGGGCGGGCTGATCGCGCCGCGCGGCGTCGACGCCGCCATCCGCGCCCGGCTGGAACACGCCTGCGCCGCGGCGGTGCAGACGCCGGCCTACCGCGAGGCGCTGGAGCGGCTGAAGGTCGGCTGGGCGCATGCCGGCGGCGAGCGCTTCCGCGCCATGGTCCAGGCGGAGTCGGCCAAGAACCGCCGGCTGCTGCAAAGCTCCAACCTGGTCGTGGAGTGATGCTGCGGTTCTGGCATCGGGTTGACGATCCCTGGAGCCACCTGCTGCTCCAGGTGCTGCCGCGGCTGCTGGCCACCTACGAGGTGACGTTGGATTGCGTCACGCTGCCCCTGCCGCTGCCGGAGTTCGCGCCGCGGCCCGACCTGTTGGACCGCCACGCACTGCGCGATTGCCGGAACCTGCGCGAGCACCTGGATCTGGCATTCGAGAGCAACGGCGCGGTGCCGGACGCGGCCGAGGCGATGCTGGCTAACCGGCGCCTGCTGGCAGTGACGGATCCGGCCGAGTTCCTGCCGCTGGCAACGGCGCTGGGGAACGCGCTGTTCGCCGGCCGCACCGAGGAGTTGCAGGCGCTTTGCACGGCCGGGCCCAGCCTGGATGCCGAGGAGGCCGCCAGGCAACTGGCCCGCAACCAGCAGGAACAGCTCGCGGTAGGGCATTTCAACACGGCCATGCTGAGCTTCGGCGGCGCCTGGTACTGGGGCGTGGACCGGCTGCCCCACCTGGAGCATGACCTGCTGGTGGCAGGCAGAAGGCGGCCGAACGCCAGCGTCGGCCTGGTGCAGCGCCGGCCGCAGCCGGAGGTGCAACCGGCGCCGGGCCGGCGCCTCACGCTCGATTTCTATTGCTCCTTCCGCAGCCCCTACACCTACCTGGCCGGGGAGCGTGTGTTCGCCCTGGCGCAGCGCTGGCCGGTCGAGGTGCGGCCGAAGCTCATCATGCCGATGAAGATGGCCGGCTTCCCGGTCCCCGAACTGAAATCCCACTACTTCCGCGTTGACCCCGCCCGCGAGGCGCTGCGTCATGGCATGCGCTTCGGCAACTTCCATGACCCGTTCGGCCCGGGACTGGAGCGGGCGATGGCGCTGGTCGAGGGCGCAGCACGAGCAGGGCGGCTGGAAGCTTATGTCCTCTCGGTGATGCAGGGGGTCTGGGCCGACGGCGTGGACACCGCGAGCGATGCCGGGCTGCGGCTGCTGGCGGAGCGCGCGGGGCTGGACTGGGCAGCGCTGCGCCCGGCGTTGGCCGACGAAGGCTGGCGCGACTGGGCGAGGCGGCACCGCGCCGAACTGGACGCGCATGGCCAGTACGCCGCGCCGACCTTCGCGCTGGGTGACTACGTCACCTGGGGGCAGGACCGGGTCTGGGTGTTGGAACGCGAGATCGAGCGGCGGCTGGGGGAAGTTCAGTAGGGCATCCCGTCAGCCGCGGCGCCATGGGCACGGCGCCGGGCGCGCGCAGGAGGTCGACGCGCGGCGACGCTGCCGCCGCCGGCCATCGCCGCCTCAGCCTACGCGATGCCGACGCAATGCGGACACCGTCCATGTTGCATCCTTGCCCGCAGCGCCGATACGTTGCGCCCCGAAGGATGGATCGGCAGGGTACGAGGGATTTCGGCCAGGCAGACCACCGACGCCTGGCCCCCGCGGCCGCTGGGGCGCTTTTCGTTCGGATTGGCTCGCTGAAACCGCTCCTGCGTTTTGTAGCGTCGCGTGGTTGACGCCTTTCCGCGATTCCGCCGCAAGCGATCACGCACTAATCTCAACGTCGGGTCGCGCGCCATGCGCGCGCAGCTTCAACGGGCGGGGAAGGGAACCACGCCATGAAGCTCTACCACGCGCCCAGCACGCGCTCCGTCCGCATCGTCTGGCTGCTGAAGGAGCTGGGGCCGCCCTACAAGCTGGAGACCTTCAAGCTGGACGATGCCGCCATGCGCGCGCCTGATTGCGCCAAGGTGCATCCAATGGGCCGCCCGCCGGAGCTGCAGGATGGGGACACGACCATCATCCGAACCGGCGTGATCGTGCAGCATGTGCTCGCCTGGCACGGCAACGGCCGGCTCGTGCCGGAAACCGCCTCGCCCGTGTTTCCGCAGTACCTGCAATGGCTGCACTACGCCGAGGGCATGATCATGCCGCCGGTGAACATCATCGTGGTGGAGACCGTCCTGCTGCCGCCGGACCGGCGCGACCAGGTCAACGTCGACCGCGCCACCAAGCTCCTGTCGCGCATGCTGGGCGCGGCCGAGGCGCATCTCGAAGGGCGCGAATTCCTGGCGGGCGCGTTCAGCGGCGCCGACATCACGACCGGGCACGCCTGCACCGTGGCGCGCAGGCTCGGGGCGGACCTCTCGGAGAAGCCCCGTGTCGCCACCTACGTCCAGCGCCTGAACGCGCGTCCGGCCCTGCAGCGCGCCTGGGCGACCTGAGCCGTCTGCACCCCGCGAACAGGGAACGCGCCATGACCAAGCCTGTCTGCCTCGTCCTCGGCGCCGGTGCTGGCATCGGCGGCCATGTCGGCAAGCGCTTCGCGGCGGAGGGCTACCACGCCGTGCTGGCGCGGCGCTCCGACCAGCCCGGGCTCGACCGGATCGTCGGCGAAATCGAGGCCGAAGGCGGCGCGGCGACGGGGTTCATGCTGAACGCTGTCGAGGAAGGGAGCATCGAGCGGCTGGTGGAGACCACCGAGGCCGGGATCGGCCCCATCGAGGTCGCGCTCTTCAACCTCGGCGCGCAGATCGGCAGCCGCTCGCTCGCCGACACCTCGCTCAAGACCTTCGAGCTGGGCTGGCGCATGGCGACCCTTGGGCTGTTCCGGCTCGCCCGGGAGCTGTTTCCGTACATGGAGAAGCGCGGCAAGGGCACCCTGCTCGTCACCTCGGCGACCGCGGCCATGCGCGGCAATGCGGGGCAGCACTCGCACGCGGCCGCGATCGGCGGCCGCCGCCTGCTGTGCCAGTCCCTCAATGCCGAGTTCGCGGCCAAGGGCATTCACGTCGTCCATATCGTCATCGACGGCGCCGTCGATGCCCCGGACACGCTCGGCAAGCTGCTGGGGCCGGAGCGCTTCCAGCAGCTGCGGGAGAGCCGGGGCCTTGAGAAGGACGGCCTACTGCTGCCGGCCGAGATCGCGGACACCTATTTCCACCTGGTCCATCAGCATCGCTCGGCCTGGACGCATGAGCTGGACCTGCGCGCCTTCTCGGACCTCGCCTGGTGGAACCACGCCACCGGCAGCTCGGCCTAGCAGAATTCGGGGCATTTGGTGCATCATCGGAAAGGCCATGGAGGAGCCGCGCAGGCCATGCTCACAAGGACACCTCGAGAAACCCGCTCCGCGCGCGGTGCTGAGGCGCGTTGAAGGTTGTGGCGCCGGCGGACTTGGCGTTGCGAGCCCGCAGTCATCGGCCTGGTAGTGGACTACGCGGTCCTCTGGCGCCAGCACCGGTCAAGCGGGCGCACCTCTTCCCTTGATCCGGACCAGGCGGCGCGTGCTGTAGGCCAAGTTGGCCAGGATGATCCGGGCCGTGGCGCGCGCCGGGCCGATGCAGCGGACGACGAGGCCCATGCGCCGCTTCTCGGCGGCGAAGACATGCTCCACGAGGCTGCGCACGCGGG
>CAYNYQ010000448.1:0-4050 GCA_964401305.1 uncultured Acetobacteraceae bacterium
GCGCCGCATCGCCGCGCATGGCCGCCGGTGATGGCGCCGCACTGCCGCGCATGGCCGCCGGTGATGGCGCCGCACTGCCGCGCATCGCCCGGTGATCCCGCCGCCGCATCGCCGCGCATGGCCCGGCGATCCCAACGCCGCGCTTCCTGTCGGCGCGGTCATGGCGGTGCCGCATTCCCTGTCGGCCCGGTGATCCTGGCGCCACGCTGCCTGTCGGCCCGGTGTTTCCGCCGCCGCTCCGCCTGTCGTCCCGGTGATGACGGCGCAGCCCGCCGCACCCTGGCGCGTTCGCGCCATGCGAACCATCTTCACGGCAAGGCAGGAACCGGGCGTCCACCCGGCGCCTGCCGCACGCGACGGGAGGCCATGCGACATGGGCACCCTGCCCGACCGGCCGGGCGGCAGCGGCAATGCCGCCGTCTCGGCCTTCCTCGACCGGCTGGCCAGCCTGCCGCGAGTCGCGCCGGTCAGCGGCCGCCGCGGACGGCTGATCTTCGCCATGGACGCCACTGCGTCGCGGCAGCCCACCTGGGACCGCGCCTGCCGGCTGCAGGGCGACATGTTCCAGGCGACGCGCGACCTCGGCGGCCTGGCGGTGCAGCTCGTCTACTACCGCGGCTACAAGGAGCTCGCCGCCACGCCCTTCCTCACCGACGCCGAGGACCTGACCCGGCGCATGAGCGGCGTGCAGTGCCTCGGCGGGCAGACGCAGATCCAGCGCCTGCTGGAGCACGTCCTGGCCGAGACGCGGAAGGAGCGGGTGAACGCCCTGGTCTTCGTCGGCGACGCGATGGAGGAGGCGCCTGATCCGGTCTGCCACCGCGCCGGCGAGCTCGGCCTGCACGGCACGCCCTGCTTCGTCTTCCAGGAGGGCGACCTGCCAGGCGTCGGCAATGTGTTCCGGCAGATCGCCAGGCTTTCGGGCGGCGCCTGGGCGCCCTTCGACGCGGGCTCGGCCGATGCGCTGCGGGACCTGCTGCGGGCCGTCGCGGTCTTCGCCGCGGGCGGGCGCGCGGCCCTGGCCCGCCTGCCGGGCGCGGCGGCGGGGCGCATCGCCGGGCAGCTGCCGGCGCCGAGGCGCTAGCGCGATGCGGCTGCTCCACGCCGGGCGCGGCCGCGCGCCGCCGGCATCCGAGGGGGCGTTGCCGGCGCGCCCTGGCCTGACATCCTGCGCGCGCCCCCGCGCAACGTCCCCCCCGCGCCTCCGCGCAACGTCCTCCGCGCGCCCCCGCGCGACGGCTGGCTGAGGCGCGGGAGCGGCACGTGGTCTGGATCGCCCTCGGCACCGGCACGCTGCTGCTGCTGCTCTGGCTGCTGCGCGTCTTCGCCAACGCACCCGCCGAGACGGTGCGCAAGGTGGGAAGCTGGGTGCTGGGCGGGCTCGGCGTCGGCCTCCTCCTGCTCGCGCTGTTCACCGGGCGCGGCGCGCAGGCGCTCTGGATGGGCCTCTTCCTGGCGCCGCTGATCTGGCGCTTCGCGCAACGCTGGCGTTCGGCGCGGCACTTCGCCACCGGCAGCGGCCGCGGCGCGGCGGGCGAGGAGACCTCGGTGCAGACCGCGATGCTCGTCATGCGCCTCGACCACGCGACGGGGCGGATGAGCGGGCGGGTGCGCGCAGGGCGGCATGCCGGCCGGGAACTTGCCGAGCTTGGCCTGCCCGCGCTGATCGAGCTGATGCGCGAATGCCGGGCGAACGACCCCGAGAGCGTGCCGCTGCTCGAGGCCTGGCTCGACCGCGCCGCGCCCGAATGGCGCGAGGCCGAGGCCTTCGCCGACACCGGCCCCTCCGGCGGGGCGGGGGGACCACGGTCGCGCGCGGGCGCCATGACGCGGGAGGAGGCGCTGGCGGTGCTGGGCCTGGCCGAGGGCGCGAAGCCCGAGGAGATCCGCGCCGCGCACCGGCGGCTGATGCGCGCCGCGCATCCCGACCATGGCGGCAGCGACTGGCTCGCCGCCCGGCTGAACGAGGCGCGGGACGTGCTGCTCGGCTGATGCGCACCCTCGCGCCGCCCGGGACCTTCCCATCCTCTTCGCGTGAGGCGCCCCGGCGGGCGGCTTGCCGGCGGGCGGGACGCATGGCATTCCGCCCGCGCGCGCCCGGCAAGGCGCCGAGGGGGCGGCCGCGCGCCTGTCCGCAAGGGGGGCCCGCCCAGCAGAGGAGGTTCTCTTGCCCGCCGCGAAACCGCTCAGGAAGGCCGTCCTCCCCGTCGCCGGCCTCGGCACGCGCTTCCTGCCCGCCACCAAGGCGATGGCGAAGGAGATGTTGCCCGTCGTCGACAAGCCGCTGATCCAGTACGCGGTCGAGGAGGCGCGGGAGGCCGGGATCGACCAGTTCTGCTTCATCACCGGCCGCGGCAAGACCGCCATCGTCGAGCATTTCGACGTCGCCTACGAGCTCGAGAAGACCCTGGCCGAGCGCGGCAAGGAGCGCGAGCTGGCCCAGCTTCGCGCCGACGCGATGGAGCCGGGCTCCATCGTCACGGTGCGCCAGCAGGTGCCGATGGGCCTCGGCCACGCCATCTGGTGCGCCCGGCACTTCATCCAGGACGACCCCTTCGCCATCCTGCTGCCCGACGACCTGATGCTCTGCGAGCGCTCCTGCACGGCCCAGCTCGCCGAGGCCTATCGCGAGACCGGGGGCAATGTCGTCGCCATCGAGGAGGTGCCGCGGGAGCGGGTGAACCGCTACGGCGTGCTCGACGTGGCCGAGGACAAGGGGCGCCTCGTCTCGGTCAAGGGCCTGGTGGAGAAGCCGGCGCCAGAGGTCGCGCCCTCCAACCTCACCATCATCGGCCGCTACGTGCTGATGCCCGAGGTGATCGGGCACCTCGCCCGCATGGAGCGCGGCGCCGGCGGCGAGGTGCAGCTGACCGACGGCATGGCGAAACTGATCGGCTCCCAACCCTTCCATGGTTTGCGCTATGAAGGGCGTCGTTTCGACTGCGGCGACAAGGCGGGCTTCCTCGAGGCGCAGATCGCCTTTGCGCTGAAGCGGGACGACATGGCGGGAGCGGTGCGGGAGTTCCTCGCGCGCTACCGGTAGCCTGCGGGACGAGCGGCGCGGCCGGCCGCCGCCGCGGCGCCCGGGCCTGGGGAAGGGGGTAGGATGCGGATCGCCATCGTCGGGGCAGGCTATGTCGGCCTGGTCTCGGGAGCCTGCTTCGCCGAGTTCGGCGTCGATGTCTGCATCGTCGACACCGACGCGAGCAAGATCGACGCCCTGCGCCAGGGCCGGATCCCGATCTACGAGCCTGGCCTCGAGAAGCTGGTCGAGGAGAATGCCCGCGACGGCCGGCTGACCTTCACCACCGAGCTCGCCGAGGCGGTGCGGGGCGCCGAGGCGGTGTTCCTCGCGGTCGGCACGCCGTCGCGCCGCGGCGACGGCCATGCCGACCTCTCCTATGTCTACGCCGCGGCCGAGCAGGTGGCGCAGGCGGCGCAGGGGCCGCTGGTGCTGGTGACGAAGTCGACCGTCCCGGTCGGCACCGGGCGGGAGGTGCAGGCGATCGTCCGCCGCACCCGGCCCGAGCTGTCGATCGAGGTCGCCTCCAACCCCGAATTCCTGCGCGAGGGCAGCGCCATCGGCGACTTCATGCGCCCGGACCGCGTGGTGATCGGCACGATGGAGGGCGAGGGCGGCGAGCGCGCGCTGGCCGTGCTGCGCCGGCTCTACCGCCCGCTCAACCTGATCGAGGTGCCGATCCTCGCCGCCCGCATCGAGACGGCGGAGCTGATCAAGTACGCCGCCAACGCCTTCCTCGCGGTGAAGATCACCTTCATCAACGAGATCGCCGACCTCTGCGAGAAGGTCGGCGCCGACGTGCACGACGTCGCGCGCGGCATCGGGCTCGACGGCCGGATCGGGCGGAAATTCCTCCACCCCGGCCCGGGCTATGGCGGCTCCTGCTTCCCCAAGGACACGCTCGCCCTGGCCCGCACGGCGCAGGATTCCGGCAGCCCGGTGCGCCTGGTCGAGACCACCATCGCCGTCAACGACGCGCGGAAGGAGGCGCTGGCCGCCCGCGTGGTCGAGGCCTGCGGCGGCAGCGT
>CAYNYQ010000449.1:0-4048 GCA_964401305.1 uncultured Acetobacteraceae bacterium
AGGCGGCGCTGCCGCCCGCGGCGGGGTCGAGGTTGGCGAGGAAGGCGGCGCGCGCGTTGGCCTCGCGGTTGGCCGAGTCGAAGTCCCGCGCGGCGGCGAGCGCGGCGGAGTCGAGCGCGGTCTTCAGCCGCGCCTGGACGAGCCACAGGCGCTGCGCATCGACGGCGAAGCCGGCGAACCCGACGAGCATCGCCATGCTCACCGCGATGAGCGCCGCGACGGAGCCCTTGCGGTTCATTGCATGCACACCTTCGACGAGGAGGATTGCGGCGTGGCGCCCACGGCGCCCGGATCGGGGCTGCGGGAGAGCAGGAAGGTCACGCCGCGGAGCGTGGTCGGCACCATGCCGATGCTCGCCAGCGTGGTGCCCAGCACCGGCATCTGCGTCGGGACGAAGACCTCCGTGACGATCAGCAGCTGGCCGGCCGGCACGGCGTAGCCGCCCGGGATGGTGGCGGCGCCGCCCTCGGTGCCGACGGGGCTGGTGTGGAGCGTGTTGCTGCGCCGCTGCCAGGAGACGCGATGCCCGTTGGCGGTGCTGCTCACGGCCGAGATGATCACCGTGCCCGTGCCGGTGGGCAGCACGTTGCCGAGGCCGCCGAGGGTCGCCTGGGCGAGGCCCCAGAAATCCGTGATGTCGCCGGGGTCGGAGACGGTCTCGCACTGCGACACGGTCTGGCCGAGTTGCACCGCGGCGCCGTCGATCTTGGCCTGGGCGCGCATGAACAGCACGAAGTCGACCGTGCCGAAGGTCAGCAGGCCGAGCAGCGGCGCGAGGGTGGCGAATTCGACGGCGGCCGTGCCCCGCCGACCCAGCCGGCGCCGCGGCGCCGCGCGCGCCGCAGCGTCAGCAGACGACATTGTCGAAGGGCTCGTTCTTGGTGATGAGGGTCGCGCGGTGGGTCATGGAGGTCGACCCGCTGACGAGCTTGGTCAGCCCGCCGAGCAGGAAGGGCTGGGTATAGGAGAGGTCGTAGCGGACGACCTGGCCGCCGGTACCGGCACCGGGCGTGCCCGGCGCCGGGGTGGTCGCCGTTCCCGGCGTTGCCGGCGCACCCGGCGCCTGGGAGAGGGAGAAGCTGGCGAAGCTCCGGGTGGTGACGGTCAGGCGGTCGGCGCGCAGGAAGCCGCCCGTGGCGGCGCTGGCGAGCCAGGGGATCGCAGCCGACCGGCAACTCGGCGCATTGGTCGCGCCGGCCGGCGCGTTGAGCCCGGTGATGCCGAAGCGGCTGGCGCGCAGCGCTGCGTGGTCGATCGCCGCCAGGGTCGCCACCTGCCAGGCGCATTCGAGCACGGCGAACATCGCCACCGTGGCCGGCAGGGCGACCAGGCCGAACTCGGCCGCCACGGCACCGCGCCGGCAGCGGAGCGCAGCTGCGGCCGAGGCCCATGCGCCAGGCATCGCCGGTCGCCCCGGCATAGGTCGTCCTGTCGGCAGGGAGGTTCGAGCCATCGAGACCTCGGTACGTCACAAATGTCTCTTTACACCAATAGGTTAGGTCCAACGCCATCTCGGGTCAACTCATTTTTGAGTTTATGCTTCATTAATGATCGTCGGTAACCTATAACGCATCCTGGTGTCGCAATTAAGTCTCTGCCATTGCGGGACGTCGGTCTGCGGCCGGCCCCGTGCCGCCGGCACCGCGCAACACCTCCCCGACCGGATAGGGATGCGCCCCAGGGCCGCGCCGGATCACGCCATGCGCGATCCAAGGCCCGAAGCATGGCGGGACGGCGCTCGCACGGGCGTGCGGACGGGCTTCGGGAACCGACCGGGAGCCTTGCGCCGAGCAGCCCTCAGGCCGCCGGCATCCCCTCGACCCAGGCCCGGTAGCGCGCCGCCGAGCGCGCCAGCGCGCCCTGGCCATCCACCAGGATCTCGCGCTCGTGGAAGGCGCCGTAGATCGTCTCGAAGGGCAGCGCCAGGCAGCGTGCGGCCATCCGCTCCACCTCCGCCGGCGGCAGCGGGATCAGGCAGGGATAGCTCCGCATGAAGCCGAGATGCCGGCGGTCCGGCAGCACCTGCAGGATGTCGCCCGAGAGCAGCGCGCCGCGCCCGCCCGACCCCGCCGCCCAATGCGCTACCGCCCCGCCGGCGAAATGCCCGCCCAGCCGGTGCAGCGTGATGCCGGGCAACGCCGCCCGCTCCTCCCCCTCCCAGAAGTCGAGGCAGGGATCGGGCCGCGTCACATGCGCGCGGTCGGCGGCGTGCAGCAGCACCGGCGCACCGAAGCACCGGCCCCACTCCACCATGGTCGAGTAGTAGTGCGGATGCGACAGCGCGATGGCGGCAATCCCGCCGAGGGCACGGATGATCGCCTCCGTCGCGTCGTCGAGCAGCGCGATGCAATCCCAGAGCAGGTTGCCCGCCGGCGTGCGCACCAGCAGCGCGCGCTGGTCGATGCCGACCGCGGGCACGCTGCGGATGGCGAGGAGGTCGGGCTCCAGCAGGCGCCAGGTATTGGCATGCCCCTGGCGCAGCTGCGCAAGCGTGGTCCAGGCCTGGCCGGCGGCCGGGACGTATTGCCGCTCATCCTCGCAGATCGGGCAGCGGGCGGGCGGCGCCGCGCTCTCGGCGAACTGGATGGAGCAGGTGCGGCAGAGGAAATGCGGCATGCCGCACATCCTGCCGCAGCCCGTGGCGCGGGGGAAAGCGGTTCCGGCGGGCCGCGCCTCAGCGGCCGAGGCCGCGATAGACCGCCGCCTCGAAGCGGCCGAGCAGGTCGAGCACCCGGTGGTCGGCGAAGGGCAGGATCTGCGTCATCAGCACGCCGGCGATGCCGCTGGCGGGATCGAGCCAGAACCAGGTGTTGCCGAGCCCGGCCCAGGCCAGGCTGCCCGCCGCGCGCCGCCCCGGCACCGCCGCCTCGTTGATCAGGAAGCCGAGGCCCCAGCGCTTCACGATCCCGGGGAAGGGGTCGAAATCATTGGAGAGCGCCGGCAGCGCCGTGCGCATGGGCCGGAATTCCAGCGCGCCGATCTGGTTGCGCCCCATCTCCGCCACGCTCTCCGGCCGCAGCAGCCGCACCCCCTCCAGCGCGCCGCCGCCGAGCAGCATGCGCAGGAAGCGGATGTAGTCCGGGCCGGTCGAGAACAGCCCGCCGCCGCCGCCGAAGAACTCGGGCTGGGGCGGCGGCGCCGGCGGGAAGTCGATCGGGGCGAGCCGCCCCTCCGCCCCGCGCTGGTGCGTCCGGGCGCGACGCGCCAGCTGCGCCGGGCCAGGCTGGTAGCCGGTATCGGCCATGCCGAGCGGGCCGGCGATGCGCTCGACCACCGCGGCCTCGAGCCGCTGCCCGCCGGCCGCCTCGACCGCCCGTCCCACCCAGTCCGTGTTGATGCCGTATTCCCACCTCTCGCCGGGATCGAAGACGAGCGGCGCGTCGAGCGCGGCCAGGCGGTGCGTGCGGGTGGAGGGCAGCCCGGTCGCCTCCATGAAGCGGCCGATGGCGGGGTTCCAGGTGTTGTAGGAGAAGCCCGCCGTGTGGGTCAGCAGCCGCCGCAGCGTGACCGGCTGGCGCGCCGGGCGCAGCAGCGGCCGCCCCGCCGCGTCGAAGCCCTCCAGCACCTGCGGCGCGGCGAGGCCCGGCAGCAGCCCGCCGAGCGGCGCATCCAGCGCGAGCCTGCCCTCCTCGACCAGCTGCATGGCCATGACCGAGGTGACGGCCTTGGTCATGGAGGCGATCCAGAACAGGCTGTCGGCCGTCATCGGCGCCGGGTCGTCCACGGCGCGGCGGCCGAAGGCGCCGCGGTAGAGCTCGCCCCCGGCATCGGCGGCCAGCGCCACCACGCCCGGCACCTCCCCCGCCGCCACCGCCTCTCGGAGCACGGCATCCAGCGCGCCGGCGTCGATCATCATCCCCTCCCCCGCAACCCGGGGAGGATCGAGCGCCGCGGCGGCGCCGGCAAGGGTGGGGCGCCGGCGCGCCGCCTAGACCACGATTCGCGAGGACTGAATCGCGGATCGTGGTCCAGCGCGTTGTTTCGTCGCGTGATTCACGCCTGCGGGCGTTACGCCCTTCGGCGATCACGCTCTAGCCGCCGCGCCGCG
>CAYNYQ010000450.1:0-4041 GCA_964401305.1 uncultured Acetobacteraceae bacterium
GGCCTGCCGCTGCTGCTGGCGCTGACCGGCGCCGCCGCGCTCTGGGCGACGCGCCGCTTCGCCCGCCCGCTCCGCGCCCTGGAGGCAACGGCCGAGGCGGTCGGCCGCCGCGCCACCCCCGCCCTGCCGCCGCCCTCCGGCGTGCGGGAAATCGATGCCGCCGGCCGCGCCCTGGTCGCCGCCGCCGCCCGCCTGGCCGAGCGCGAGGCGGAGGTCGCCGCCCTCGCCGGGCGGCTGGAAGCCGTGCTGGAGAGCACGACCGACTGCGTCGTCGTGCTCGACCGGTCGCTGCGGCCGCTCTACCTGAATGGCCGCGCCCGCGCGCTGCTCCCCCCCGGGGAGGGCGAGGCGATGGCCTGGGCCGGGCTGCCGCTGGCCGCCGGCGGTGCCTTCGCCGAGGGCTTCGAACGCGCCTTCCGCAGCGGCCTGCCGGTCTCCGTCACCGCGCCCGCGCCGGCCGGCTCGGGGCGGGCGGCGCGCTGGTTCGCCGCCGATGCCTTCCCCTCCGCCCAGGGGCTGACCGTCTTCTTCCGCGACGTCACCGCGGCGCGCCGGGCCGAGCAGGCGGTGCGCGCCAGCGAGGCGCGGCTGCAGGCGGTGCTGGACCATGTGCCGGTCGGCGTGGTGCTGGCCGAGGCACCCTCGGGGCGGATGGTGCTGACCAACCGTCGGCTTGCCGAGATCCTCGGCGTGCCGGCGGTGCGGGCCGGCTCGGTCGCCGAGTACGTGCTCTACCCGGCGGTGGATGCCGAGGGCGCGCCGGTGCCGCCCGACCAGCGCGCCGTGGCCCTGGCGCTGCGCGGCGCCGGCCAGGTGCGGCGCGAATACCGCTTCCGCCGCGCCGATGGCCGCCTCGTCTGGGTGCGGGTCCTGGCCGCGCCCATCCTCGACGCCGAGGGCGTCATCACCGGCGCCGTCGCCGCCATCACCGAGATCGAGGCGGAGCGCCAGGCCGAGGCGGCGCTGCGCGAGAGCGAGCTGCGCTTCCGCGCCCTGGCCGAGGCGGTGCCGCAGATCGTCTGGTCCTGTAACCCGCTGGGGCGGATCGACTACCTGAACCCGCGTTTCTTCGAGTTCACCGGCACGGCGGGCGGCCATGCCGTCGCCGAGCTGCCGATCCACCCCGAGGACCGGCGCGCCACCGGCCAGGCCTGGCATGCGTCGCTGGCCAGCGGCGAGCCCTATCAGGCCGAGTACCGGCTGCGCCGGGCCGACGGGGTGTGGCGCTGGTTCGTCGCCCGTGCCCTGCCGGTGCGCGCGGCCGACGGGGCGATCCTGCGCTGGATCGGCACCGCCACCGACGTGACCGAGCTGATCGAGACGCGCCAGGCGCTGGAACGCCAGGTGGCGGCCGAGGCCGCGGCGCGCCAGGCGGCGGTGGGCGCGGCCGAGGCGCTCGCCGCCTCCGAGGCGCGCTTCCGCGGCTTCGCCGAGGCCAGCCCCGACCTGCTCTGGATGCTCGACCCGGCCTCGGACCGGCTCGTCTATCTCAGCCCGGCCTACGAGCAGCTCTGGGGCGAGCTGCCGCCGGCGCCGGGCAGCGCCGGGCTCGATGTGCTGCTGGCCGGGATCGAGCCGGAGGACGCGGCGCAGCTCGGCCCCCTGCTGCCGCGCATCCGCGCCGGCGAGCCGGTGCAGGTGGAGTTCCGCATCCGCCGCGCCGACGGCCAGCTCGCCTGGCTGCGCCTGACCAGCTTCGCCATCGACGAGCGCAACGGCCAGGGCGCGCGCGTCGGCGGCTTCGCCCGCGACATCACCCGCCGCCGCGAGGCGGACGAGCGGCAGCGACTGCTGATCGGCGAGCTGAACCACCGCGTGAAGAACACGCTGGCGACAGTGCTCTCGCTGGCCCGGCAGACCGAGCGGCGGTCGCGCCGCGGCGAACCCGGCGCGGCGGCGCCGGAGTCGGGCTTCGTCGCCGATTTCCAGGCCCGGCTGATGGCGCTGGCGCGGGCCCACGACCTGCTGACCGCCAGCACCTGGCGCGGCGCCATGCTGCACGAGGTCGCCGCCGCCTCGCTCTCCCCCTGGCGCGACGAGCGCCGCGCCGCTGCCCGCGCCGCGCCCGAGACCGCCGGGCGGATCACGCTGCAGGGGCCGGCGGTGTGGCTGGCGCCGCGCCAGGCGCTGGGCCTCTCGCTGGCGATCCACGAGATGGCGACCAATGCCGCCAAGCACGGCGCGCTGCGCGGGCCGCAGGGGCGCGTCGCCTTCACCTGGACGCGCGAGGCCGATGGCCGGATCGAGGCGCGCTGGGTGGAGAGCGACGGGCCGCCGGTGCAGGCGCCGGCGCATGCCGGCTTCGGCACGCGCCTGCTGCGGAGCGGGCTCGGCGCTGAGCTCGGCCCCGGGGCGACCATCGCGCTCGACTACCCGCCCGAGGGATTTCGGGCGACCATGCGGTTCAAGCCGCTGCGGGACGGAGACGGATCATGACCAGATTGACGGGGCGCCGGATCCTTGTGGTGGAGGACGAGGCGCTGGTCGCGATGCTGGTCGAGGATGCGCTGCTGGACGCGGGGGCCGAGGTGATCGGTCCGGCCGCGACGGTGGCCGAGGCGCTGGCGCTGCTGGAGCGCACCGCGGCGGCACCGCATGCCGCCGTGCTCGACCTCAACCTGGCCGGCGAGACCTCGACGCCGGTGGCCGACCTGCTGGCGGCGCGCGGCGTGCCCTTCGTTGTGGCCACCGGCTATGGCGCCTCCGGCCTGCCGCCGGGCCATGCCGACGTGCCGGTGCTGGCCAAGCCCTACGACCCGGACGAGCTGACCACGGCGCTCGGGCGCCTCTGCGGCTGACCGCCCCGGGCGGCGGTTGCGCGGCGGCGCCGCGCGCGCCAGAGGGCGGCGCGTGAGCCACCCCCCCGACCCGCCGCCCGTCGCCGGCATCCCCGACCGGCTCTATGGCCGCCGCCGAGGGCACCCGCTGCGCCCGCGGCAGCAGCGCCTGCTGGCCGAGACCCTGCCGCGCCTGCGCCTCTCCCCCGCCGCCGCCGCGGTGCCGCGCGCGGCCTTCGCCACGCCGGTCGAGGCGCTCTGGCTCGAGATCGGCTTCGGCGGCGGGGAGCACGCCCTGGCGCTGCGCGAGGCGCATCCCTGCATCGGCCTGATCGCCAGCGAGGTGTTCGAGAACGGGCTCTGCTCCCTGCTCTCGCGCCTGGTGCCGGAGGGCGGCGAGGCGGCGGCGCCGCTGCCGCCCAACCTCCGCCTCTGGCCCGAGGATGCGCGGCGGCTGCTGGCGCTGCTGCCCGCGGGTGCGCTGGACCGCCTGTTCCTGATGTTCCCCGATCCCTGGCCGAAGGCGCGGCACGCCAAGCGGCGCTTCGTCCACCCGGCGATGCTGCCGGTGGTGGCGCGCGTGCTGCGGCCCGGCGCGGAATGGCGGATTGCCAGCGACGACTCGACCTACCAGGCCTGGGTGGCGGAGGTCTTCGCCGGCGCGGCGGCCTTCGACCTCGCGCCGCCGGCGACCGAACGGCCGCCGGGCTGGCCGCCGACCCGCTACGAGGCGAAGGCGCTGCGCGAGGGGCGCCGGCCGCTCTACTGGGTGGCGATCCGGCGCGCCGGCTGATCGCTCGCGGGTTGTTGCACCCGGCGCGGTCTGCCTATCCTGTCCCATGCCCGACATCCTGCTGCGCCGGCATGGCTTCGACGGTCGTCGCCTCGATCTGGTGGGCGAGGTGCCGGGTGCGCGGCCGGGCCTCGGCCTGCGCGCCGCCCTGCTGCCGCCCTGGGGCGAGGGCGAGGCGCCGCTGCAGGAAACGCGCGGCAG
Organism: uncultured Acetobacteraceae bacterium; assembly: GCA_964401305.1. Lineage (GTDB taxonomy): Bacteria > Pseudomonadota > Alphaproteobacteria > Acetobacterales > Acetobacteraceae > JAIEOP01. Next base: position 3,772 of record CAYNYQ010000450.1, read on the forward strand.
CGTCGGGCCGGATGGCAGCTTCCGCCTCGCCCTGGGGCCGATCGAGCCGCGCCCCGGGCTGCGCCTGGTGCTGGAGGCGCCCGGCGATGCCGCCAGCCGCTGGATCGGCTCGGGCGCCGCGGTGCCGGCCTCCTGGCTCGCCACCGCCGTGCCGACCGGCCCGCTGGACCCGCCGGTCGGCGGGGGCGGTCCCCCCGTCGGCGGCCTGCCCGAGGTGCCGGTCGGCGACGGCAAGCCGGGCGAGGGCACGCCGGGCGACGGCAAGCCGGG
>CAYNYQ010000451.1:0-4032 GCA_964401305.1 uncultured Acetobacteraceae bacterium
GCCAGCGCAATCCCCGTCCGGCGCGGCAGATCGCGCCACCACCCCCGGCAGGGTCTGCCGCCCCGCCGGCAGCCCCCGCCGCCGGGGCCCCGCCGCGGGCTGGCACGCCCGGTGCACCGGCCCGGCGGGCGGGTTCCGCTCGCCCGCATCGCGACGCCCGGACTGCGGCAGGGGGATCCCTCCCCGCCCGGGCCGCGACGCCGCCCCGACGCAACGGCCCGGAGAGCCACGCATGTCCCTGTTCGGCGCCCTCACCACCGCGATCAGCGGCCTCAACGCGCAAAGCCGCGCGCTGGGCCACGTCTCCGACAACGTCAGCAACAGCCAGACCGTCGGCTTCAAGCGGGTGGACACGGGCTTCGTGAACTTCCTGACCCAGTCCTCCAACGACAGCCACTCGCCGGGCTCGGTGATCGCCCGGCCGGACTACACCAATGCCGTGCAGGGCACGATCGAGCAGTCCGAGGACCCGCTGGCGCTGGCCATCGGCGGGCAGGGCTTCTTCAGCGTCGCCGCGGCCCGCGGCACCGCCAACGGCCGGCCGGTCTTCGACGAGCGGCAATTCTTCACCCGCGCCGGGGATTTCCGGCTCGACCGCGACGGCTTCATGGTGAACGGCTCGGGCTACTACCTGCAGGGCTGGCCGGCCGATGCCGCCGGCAACCCGGACCGCACCACCCTCGGGGCGATCCAGGTGAACCAGCAGGTCTTCAACCCGATCGCCACCACCCGGATGGAGCTCGCGGCGAACCTGCCCCCGACCGCGCCCACCGCGCCGGTCTCGGCGCAGATGCAGGCCTACGACACCCTCGGCACGCGCCACATCGTCAACCTGACCTTCACGCAGACGTCGCCCAACGTCTGGTCCATGGCGATCGACGTGCCCTCCGACATCGCCGCGCCGGCGCGGGGCACCGCCGAGATCCGCTTCGGCGCCGGCGGCCCGCCGGTGGTGGCCGCCGCGCCGGACGGCACGATCGCCGGCTTCGGCGCCGTCACCGGCAGCGTCACCGCCGCCGCCGCCGCCACCGGCGATCCGGCCGACATCACCTTCAACGCCGATTTCGGCCAGGGCGCCCAGACCATGACGCTCAACCTCGGCGCCTTCGCCGAGGCGCGCGGGCTGACGCAGTTCACCGCCTCGGCCTTCTCGGTGCGCAACCAGACCCAGGACGGCGTGCCGCTCGGCTCCTATGCCGGGCTGTCGATGCGCGAGAACGGCGACGTCGCGGTGAACTACGACAACGGCCAGAGCCGGGTGGTGGCGCGGGTGCCGCTGGTCGCCTTCTCCGATCCCGACAAGCTGCAGCGCCTGGACGGCCAGGCCTTCATGCGCACGGTCGAGAGCGGCGAGGCACGGGTGACCGATGCCTCCTCGAACGGCGTCGGCAAGCTCGTCACCGGCTCGCTCGAGCGCTCGAACGTCGACATCGCCACCGAGTTCACCAAGCTGATCGTCGCGCAGCGGGCCTACACGGCGAACACCCGCCTGGTGACCGCGTCCGACGAGCTGCTGCAGGAGACGATCAACATGCGGCGCTGAGCCCGTCGCCGCCCGCTCAACCCTTCCTTAACCCCGTTCCCGTCAGGCTGGATGCGCCATGAGCCTCGACCTCGCCCTGGGCGCCGCCCGCAGCGGCCTTGCCGCCGTGCAGCGCGGGCTGGCGCAGGCGTCGCAGAACATCGGCAACGCCGAGACGCCGGGCTACACGCGCAAGACCATCCCGCAGGCGGCGGTGGTCGCCGGCGAGATGCCGATGGGCGTGCGCACCGGCGAGGCGCAGCGCTCGGTCGATGCGGCGCTGGTCGCGCGGCTCGATGCCAGCCGCTCGGCCGAGGCGGCGGCCGAGCTGCGCGAGCGGCTGCTGCGCGGCGTCGAGCAGGCGCAGGGCACGGGCAGCGGGAAGAACTCGGTGCCCGACGCGCTCGAGGCGCTGCGCGGCGGCGTCATCGCGCTGCGCGCCAGCCCCGACGATGCCGGCCGCCAGCGTGCCGCGGCGGATGCGGCGGCGACGGTCGCGCGCCGGCTTAACGGCACCTCGGACGCCATCGGCCAGGCGCGGCAGCAGGCGCAGGACGCGATCGCGGAGGAGGTGGCCTCGGTCAACGCCACGCTGCGCGAGATCGCCACGCTGACCATCCGCCTCAAGGCCGGCACCGAGGGCACCGGCGCCGCCGCGCTCGAGGACCGGCGCGACGCCGCCGTGGCGCGGCTCTCGGAGAGCATCGAGGTGCGCGCGGTGCGCCAGCCCGGCGGCGACCTGCTGCTGCTGGCGCGCGGCGTCGCGCTGCTGCCGCTCGACCCGGAGCGCGACGTCCTCGGCTTCGACAACGCCAACCTCGCGCCGGGCGCCTTCTACGGCGGCACCGGCACGCTGCCCGGCGTGACCCTGAGCGGGCTCGACATCACCGCGCGGCTCGGCGGCGGGCGGCTCGGCGAGGCGATCGAGCTGCGCGACCGCGTGCTGCCGCGGATGCAGGCCGAGGTCGACCTGGCCGCCACGCACCTCGCCGGGCGGCTCGATGCGCAGGGCCTGGCGCTGTTCACGGACAGCGCCGGGCCGGCGCCCGGCATCGCGGGGGCCTATGCCGGCAGCGCGCAGATCGGCTTCGCCGGGCGCATCCAGGTCAACCCGGTGGCGGAGGCGGATCCGCGCCTGCTGCGCGACGGCACCCATGCCGTCACGGCAAGCCCCCTCGGCGCCACAGACTTCACGCCAAACCCGGCGAGCGGCCCGGCCGGCTTCACGGCGCTGCTCGACCGCGTGCTGGAATTCGGCTTCGGCGGCGAGGCGGCGGCGGGCGTGCCCTGGGCGGGCATCCCGGTCAGCGGCCTCGGCCCCGACGGCAGCCTCGCCTCGCCCTTCCTCGCGCCGCCGACGCTCGGCGGCTACGCGACGCGCATCGTCGCCGCGCAGGCCGCCGACCGCGCCGCGGCGACCGCCGCCAAGGAGGACGCCGGCGACCTGCGCGGCGTGCTCGAGCAGCGCTTCGCCCGCCAGTCCGGCGTCGACGTCGATGCCGAGATGGCCGGCATCATCGCGCTGCAGAACGCCTATGCCGCCAATGCCCGGGTGATCGGGGCGGTGCAGGCGATGTGGGACCAGCTGCTCGGCGCAGTGCGCTGAGGCCGGCGGCGGAGGAGGAGGGCAGGCATGCTGGTTGGCGATATGGGCGCGCGGCTGGAGCAGGACACCGCGGCGCTCAGGCTGCGCCTGGCGACGCTGTCGCGCCAGCTCGCCACCGGCCAGCGGGCGGAGGCGCCGGGCGACATCGCGCCGCAGCTGCCGCGCGCCATCGCGCTGCGCACCGAGCTCGCCCGGCGCGAGACCTATGGCGCCTCGATCGGCGAGGCGCAGCAGCGCGCCGCGGCGACCCAGACCGTGCTCTCGCGCCTGACGCGGATCGGGCGCGAATTCGCCGAGGAGGTCGCCCTCAAGCTCGACCCCGACCAGCCGGAGCAGCTGCCGGTGGTGGCCGAGCGCGCACGCCAGGCGCTGGTCGAGGTCGGGCAGCTGCTGAACACGCGCCATGCCGGGGAATTCCTCTTCGGCGGCTCGGACTTTGCCAACCCGCCGGTGCCCGACCCCGACACCCTGCCCACGAGCGGCTGGGCGACGACGATCGCCGCCGCCGTCGGCACGCTCGGCGGCGGCAACGCGGCGGCGGTGGCGACGGCGACGCGCAACGCCGTGCAGGACGACACCGCCGGCGCGACGCCCTATTCCGCCTTCGTCTCCGACCCCGCCGGGGGCCTGGCCGAGCCGCGGCGCAGCGTGCCCTCCGAGGATGGCGTGCTGGTCTCCTTCGGGCTCTTCGCCAACCGCAATGCCGGGGCGGTCTCCTCCGGGGAGACGGCGGGAGGCTGGGCGCGCGACCTGATGCGCGGGCTGATGACCCTCTCCGCCCTGACCCCGGCGCAGACCGCCGACCGGGCCGACTTCCTGGCGCTCGGCGCGACGGTGCGCGAGGGGCTCCGCAGCGCGACCCGGACGCTCGGCGCCGAGGCCGGCGCGCTCGGCCAGGTGGAGG
>CAYNYQ010000452.1:0-4023 GCA_964401305.1 uncultured Acetobacteraceae bacterium
ACGTCATGTCGCCGGTTTCCCGTCTCAAGCTTCGCGCGGCCGAGATGCCGGACGGCGATCAGCGGCAGGCGATCCAACGTGACCTGGCCGAGATCGAGGCCATGGTCACGGACGTGCTTGCCTTCCTTCGTGGCGGACATGAGAGCGAACCCGTACGCATGCTGCACGTGGCATCCATCGTCCAGACCCTCGTGGATGAGTTCGCCTCGACCGGCGAGGCAGTTGCGGAGCTGCGCATGGACGAAGTGGTCATCGAGGGCCGCCCTACTGCTCTCAAGCGCGCTATAGGAAACCTGATCTCCAACGCGGTGACCCATGGTCGCGCGCCCTGGATCGCGGTCGAGAACCGTGGCTCCGATCTGGCCATCCGGGTCGGGGACAATGGTCCAGGCATCCCGGCGAGCGATCTCCCGCTCATCATGACGCCGTTCTTCCGGGGCGACCGTGCCCGTGCGGCGAGAGGTGGCAGTGGTCTCGGTCTGTCCATTGCGCGTGCCATCGCGGTAGCGCACGGAGGCGACCTCACGATCGAGAGTCCCGCAGGTCAGGGTGTCGTGGCGACGTTACTGCTGCCGAAAAAGATGCGTACCACGACCTCCGACACGGAGAGCCGGCGGTTCCTGCCGGGCAATCCGGTCAATGATGCTTGTACCACCCCAGGCCGCGGATGTTGTTCCAGGAATCGGTCTGATGGCAGAGAAAGCACTGCTCCACGCGGGCATGCATCTGGCCGGTGATGCCCCGGTCCATCATCTCGAAATGCATCATGTAGTGGCTTGGTGGCGCCTGGTGGCACTGGACGCAGTCCTCGGACCGCGGCGAGGGATGGCGGTAGCCCGGCACCGTCCAGGCGCCCGTCACGTGGCAGGCCTGGCAGTCGCGGCCGAGCAGCCCCCGGTGCGGGTCCTGGTTGGTGTGGCAGCCGGCACAATCCAGCCGCGCGGCCTCGCCAGCCGGCAGCGACCGCCCCTGCCGGCTGACGCCTTCCGAAAGACCAGCAACGCCGTCGCCGAGCAGGAGGCGCAGCTGGCCGAGGGCATGCCGGAAGCCGTCCGTCGGCATCCCCTCCCCGGCCGCACGGGCGTGGCCCGTGCGGGCCAGCACGGCATGGTCCATGAGGATGGGGCGCCGCTCGCGGCCCAGATGCTCGACGTGGCACCCCGCGCAGGTGCCGATCCCCGCATGGAAGGCCGTCGCGGGGCGCGTCACCAGCTGCGGGGCATCCGCCGCATGACAGGTCAGGCAGGGGGTTGCCTCGGGGCCGCGCAGCGGGACGTGGCAGGCCTCGCACTGCTCGCCGAGGAAGGCGTGCGCGGCCGAGAGCGGACCGGGCGACACGGCGGCGGCCCAACCAGGCACGGCGCCCGAACCACCGCGCAGGAGGAGCACCGGCACCAGCACCGCCGCGGCGAGCCCGCCGGCCCCGAGGGCCGCGTAGAGCAGCGTACTCGGCTTCACGGCGCGAGCCACCGCAGGCCGTAGTAGAAGCCGCTCCAGGCATGCAGGGCGAGCAGTGCGTACGTCGCTAGCGCCGCCGCCACGTGCATCACGGTCCAGCGCGAGAGTGCGCGCTTCAAGGCATCGCGCCGCGCGATCGCCCATTCCAGGTCGGCGATCGCGGCGGCAAGGCGACGGGCGCTCCCCTCGCCCGCCGGCACGCCCGCGGCGGAGGGCACGGTGGCAAGTGCCGCGTAGCGCGCCTGCATCGCCTCCAGCGCCGCGCGCTGGTCCTTCAGCTCCGCCCCAACGTGCAGCAGATAGTAGCGCCCGACGAAGCCGCTGCCGACGACGGCCAGCATAGCCACGACCAGCGCCACGCCCAGCGGGCTGCGATAGGCGTGACCGCTGTGCAGGATGCCGAGCAGCGCGCCGACGACGCCGGCATAGACATGGAAGGACAGCACGGCCCCGGGTCGGACGCGGCGCCGCAGCGGGGGGATGCGCTTGACCAGGGTGTAGGCAAGCAGCAGCACGAAGAGCAGCGCCGCGGCGAAGCCGAGCAGGCTGCCCGGCAGGCTGCCCGGGAAGCGCGGCGCCTGGTGCAGGATGTAGCCAGGCGCGATGAGCAGGAGCGCGCTGAACAGCGCGCCGACGGCAAGCTTCTCGGTTGCGCTCAAGCTCAGGCCTCGACCACCAGGTCGCCCTCGGACTTGGCCTGGCAGGCCAGGATCATCCCCCGCGCCTTCTCCCCGGGCGGCAGACCGTCCTCCACCTCCATCGTCACCACCCCGGCGCGAAGCGGCACCATGCAGGTGCCGCAGATGCCGACGCGGCAGGAGTAGTCGATCGCCACGCCGGCGGCCTCGGCCGCCTCCAGCACGGTCTGGCCGCGCGCCAGCGGTGCGGTGCAGCTTGATTTTGAGAAAGTAACGGTAGCCGAGGCAACCTGCTGGTTCGCCGGCAGAGGGAGCGGGGAAGCGGCTAGCGTGGTTCTGGCCGGAGGCGCTGCCTGGGCCTGAGGCGGCAGGGCGGCGGGCGCCGTGCTCGCCGGGGCCGGCGCCTGCCCGCGGGCAGGGCCGAAGGCCTCGGTCCGCACGTTCGCAGGGGGCACGCCGAACTCGGCCAGCGCTGCCTTCACCGCCTCCATCATCGGCGGGGGGCCGCAGAGGTGGACGCGCCGGCGGGCGATGTCCGGCACGGTGCGCGCGATGAACTCCTTCGAGATCACGCCCTCCGGGCCCATCCAGGAGGTTCCCTCGGCCCGGCGCATGGTGGCTGCGACATGAAGCTTCGGATGACGGCGCTGCAGGTACTCCAGCTCGTCGCGGAAGATGAAGTCGCGCGTCGTGCGCGCGCCGTAGAGGAGGTGGATCTCGCCAGGCCAGGCGCGGTCCGTCAGGGTGCGGATCACGCTCATCATCGGCGTGATGCCGACGCCGCCGGCGATCAGCACGATGTCGCCGGCCTCCTGTCCCGTGAAGGTGAAGGCACCGCCGGGAGCGGCAACCTCGACCAGGTCGCCGACTGCGGTGGCGTCGTGCAGGTGGCGCGACACCTCGCCATGCTCCTCCCGCTTCACGGTGATCTCGACATGATCGATCCGCGTCGGCGGGGACGCGATGGTGTAGGAGCGGCTCACCCGCCGGCCGTCCGCTTCGACCGTGAGGGTGAGGAACTGCCCCGGGGCGAAGCGGAAGGGAATGAGCCCGTAGGCGGGATCCATCAGGCGGAAGGTCTTGACGTCCGGCGTCTCGGGGAAGATCGCCACGACGCGGAGCTTCCCACGCCACAGCCGGGGCGGGGCCGCTGGCGTCGGCGTCGCCTCGGCGGGCACCGCTGGCCCCGGCAGCGGCGCGGCGGGCGCGGGCGGAGCGGCCGGCGCCGGGCCCGGCGGTGCCATCGCAGGGGCGGGGCGGGGCGCCGCCGTCAGCGCCCGCATCAGCGCACCGATCCGGCGCGTTCGTGCAGCCTGGATCGCCAGGGCCGCCAGGAGAGCCGCGACCAGTGCGGCCATGGTCGTCAGATGGTACCATGAAAGGCCCCACGGGCCACCTCCATGGTCAAACGCGGCCGCGGCGGCGGGCACGCTCAGCTGGTCGCGGAACCAGGCGAGCGCCAGGTCGCGCGGCGGCTGGCCCTCGGCCACAGCGCGCAGCATCCCGGTCCCGCTCTCGACCTGCAGCACGCCTTCGCGGACCGACTGGGCGGCCAGCCGGGCCGTCGCCGCGTCGTCCGCGTCCAGCGCCGCCTCGAGGCGGGCATGGCCGGCGGCGATGGCCTGCGTACCCCAGCCGATGCGCCGCTCGGCCTCGCCGGAGACGAGCCGTCGTGCATCCGGCGTCAGCGCGGGCATGTCGAGGAGTGAGGAGAAGAACGGGCGCGGCGCGCCGCCCATGCAACCCATCATGCCCATGGCCGCGCCCGGGTCGCAGCCCTGCCCCGCTTGGCCCAGGGCAGCCGGTCCCGGCGCCGGGACCGGCTGCGGCGCCGCGCCGGCTCCGGGGTGGTGTGCCGCGTGATCCCCCGGGTCGGTCTGCGCGCCGGCACTGCCCGATGCCAGGAGGGTGGCCACGACCAGGGCAA
>CAYNYQ010000453.1:0-3991 GCA_964401305.1 uncultured Acetobacteraceae bacterium
CCCCCCGCCACGGGACCGCCGCCGGCGCAGGCCGAGGCGGAAGCCACGCCCGCCCCCGGTCCCGCCCCCTCGACCGCCGCCCCGGCCGCGCCGCCGGCCGAGCCGATCATCGCGCCCAACACCACCGGCGACCTGGTCCTCAAGTGGTTCGACGGCGCGCAGGAGCGCCTCGGCCCCGTCGCCGCCGAACTGCTGGCCGCGGTGCGCGGCATGGCCGACCTGCCGGGGCTCTGGAGCGCCCTGGTCGGGCTGGCGGAGAACCCGGTCGCCCGCGCCCGCGCCGCCAATGCGGCCTGGATCCTGCTGGTGCTCGCCGCCCTCGGCCTGCTGGCCGAGCGCGGGCTCTGGCGCGTGCTGGCGCCGGCCCGCCGGCGGCTCGATGCCCTCGCCCCGGCGCCGCAGGCCGGCGGCTTCTGGCCGGCGCTGCGCCGCCTGCCGCTGCTGCTGGCGCGGCTGGTGCTCGACCTGCTGCCGATCGCCGCCTTCCTGCTGGCGGTGCACGCGCTGCTCGGCCTCTTGGTGCCGCTGCCGACGACGCGGGTGATCGCGCTGCGCGCCGCCGAGGTCTACGTCGTCGCCCGCGGCGTCTTCGCCGTGGCGCGGCTGGCGCTGGCGCCGCGGGTGCAGGCGCTGCGCCTGGTGCCGCTGTCGGACCGCGCGGCGGCCCGCGGGCTGCGCTGGCTGCGGCGGCTGCTGCTGGTCGGGCTCGGCGGCTATACCCTGGCCGAGGCGGGGATCGCGCTCGGCCTCTCCTGGGCCGCCTACGACGCCATCATCAACGTCACGCTGCTGCTGATCTCGCTGCAGCTCGTGCAGATGGTGCTGCGCAGCCGCGCCGGGGTGGCGGCCCTGCTGCGCGCCCCGCCGCTCGACGCGGACGCGCCCCCGCCGGACCGCGGCCGGCGCATGCTGCGCTCGCTGCGCAACGGCATGGCCGAGATCTGGCACATCCTGACCATCCTCTGGCTGCTCGCCGCCTGGGCGGTCTGGGCACTGGCCATCGAGGACGGCATCACCCGCCTGCTCACCTCGACCCTGCTCGCCCTCGGCGTCGGCATCGCGGCGAAGGCGCTGGACGAGGGGCTGGCCCAGCTCTTCGACCGCATGCTGCCGGCCAATGGCGGCGCCGCGGCGGCGGTGCGCGCGACCACCTGGATGCCGGTGCTGCGCAGCGCCGCCAGCGCGCTGATCACGGTGGGCGGCGTGCTGGTGCTGTTCCAGATCTGGGGCCTCGACCCCTTCGCCTGGTTCGCCGCGGGCACGCTCGGTGGGCGGCTGCTGGGCACGGCGGTCTCGATCGGCGTCACCTTCGTCGCCGCCGCCCTGGTGTGGGAGGCGGCGAACGCCGCCATCGCACGGCGCCTCAACCGCCTGGCCAGCCAGTCCGGCCAGGTGGCGGCGCGCTCGGCGCGGGTGCGCACCTTGCTGCCGATGCTGCGCGCCGCCCTCGGCATCGTGATCGTCGTCTTCCTCGCGCTCTCGACGCTGAGCGAGCTCGGCGTGAACGTCGCGCCGCTGCTGGCCGGCGCCGGCGTCGTCGGCCTGGCGATCGGCTTCGGCTCGCAGACCCTGGTGCGGGACGTCATCACCGGCGTCTTCCTGCTGCTCGAGGACGCGGTGGCGGTGGGCGACGTGGTGCAGCTGGCCGGCCTCTCGGGCGTGGTGGAGAACCTCTCGATCCGCTCCATCAAGCTGCGGGCGCTGGACGGCAGCGTGCACATCATCCCGTTCAGCGCGGTGACCACCGTCACCAACATGACCCGCGATTTCTCCTTCGCGGTGATGGACGTCACGGTGGGCTACGGCGAGGACCCGGACCGCGTCGGCGACGTGCTGCGCGACATCGGGCGGGAGATGCGGGCCGAGCCCAAGTGGCAGGCGGTGATGCGCGACGAGATCGACGTGATGGGCGTGGAGCGCTTCGGCGATTCCGGCATCATGATCCGCGCCCGCGCCAAGACCGAGCCGGCGGCACGCTGGAACGTGATGCGTGAGCTGAACCGCCGCATCAAGGCGCGCTTCGACGAGCTCGGCATCGAGATCCCCTACCCCTACCAGCGGGTGGTGATGGACCAGCCGGAGCACCGCTACCCGCCGCGGCCGCGCGCGGCGGAGTGAGCGCACCGGGGCCGCCCCGGCGCGACGCCTCAGCCCCGCAGCAGCCAGAGCACCGCGACGCCGGCGGCGATCGAGAGGGCGAGCCGCCCGAACGCAGCCTGGGTCGCCACCACCCCCGCCGCGGCCACCCAGTGCGCCGGCCCGCCGGCGGCAAGCGTCGGCGCCAGGAAGGCCATGAAGATGCAGCCCGGCAGGTGGCGCAGCATGGCCTCGACAAAGGCGGGCGGGCGCGTCGCGCGCAGCAGTGCATAGCCGCCGGCGCGGCAGAGGAAGGTCGCCAGCGCCATGCCGAGGATGGCCGCCAGCACGTCCCAGCGCAGCGTCATCGCGCCGCCGCCGCGCGCCGCAGGTCGAGCGCCGCCCCGGCCGCCGCCCCGGCGAAGGCGCCGGCCAGCACGGGCCAGGGCGCGCCGAGGCCGAGCGGCCCATGCGCCGCCAGCGCCACGATCGCCGCCATCGCCCAGGGCAGCAGGTCCTGCCGCGGCCCGCGCCAGATCGGCACCAGCAGCGCCAGCAGCGCGCCGACCGCGGCGAAGAAGACCGGGTGACCCGGCGGCAGCCGCACCAGCGCGCCGAAGACATGGCCGATGGTGACCATGGCCATCCAGTTCGCCCACATCGCCAGCGCGGCGCCGAAGAGGAAGCCGGCATCGCGCCGCCCGGCGCGGAGCTCGGCGATGGTCAGCGCGAAGGCGTTGTCCACCAGCAGCGCCAGCGTGCCCCAGAGCCTGATGCCGTGGACGCGGTCGAGGATCGGCGCCAGCGCCGCGCCCATCGGCGCCATGCGCAGGTTGATCACGAGGCAGGCGAGGGTGGCGCCGAGGATCGGCGCCGGATCGGACCAGAGCTCCAGCGCCACCAGCTGGCTGGTGCCGGCGAAGACCAGGCCCGCCATCAGCCAGGTCTCGAGCAGCGAGAGCCCCTTGGCGTCGGAGACGACGCCGATGACGAGGCCGAAGGGCGCGAGGCCGATGGCGATGGCCATGGCGGCGCGGATGCCGCGGCGCACGCCGTCCCGCGTGAAGCCGGCGCCGGCCTGCCGATGCTGCCCCTGGTCCACGCCGCGCCCCTTCCCGGTCCGCCGGGGCCATAGCAGGGACTGCCGCGCCTCGCCCCCGCGCCGCACGCGGGCGAACCCTGTCCGGTCCGCGGGGCCCGCGCCGCGGGGAGGGCGGCGTCAGCCGGTGCGCACGGCCTCGTAGGCGCGGCGGACCAGCGCGGCGCCATGCGCGCGCTCCAGCCGGCGGATGGTGAAATGGGCCTGCGCCAGGCCGCGGAAATGCTCGAGGAAGGCGAGGTTCACCGCCGCGCCGGTGGCCGCGCCCACCACGGGCGCCAGCTGCGCCGAGAGCTTCACCGCCACGGGCAGGCCGAAGCGCGCCGCGACGGCCGAGAGGAAGCCCGGCAGCAGCATCGTCACCCCGCGCCCCGCGGCCGCCTGCAGCGTCTCGGCCAGGGTGACGCGCAGCGCGAAATAGCCGCTCTCGGCCGCGTCGTCGGCCGGGTCGCGGCCGCCGAGGGCGAAGACCTTCATGCATTCCGCCGCGACCTCGGGCCGGGCGAGATCCTCGCCCTGCTCCTCGGCCACGGCGGCGATCTCGCGCAGCAGCAGGGTGGTGGAGAGGGGCAGCTCGACCAGCGTGCCGGGCAGGCCGAAGGCGCCGCCGGCCATGCCCGAGGCGGCGACGACGCCGCGATGGAACCAGGCATGCGGCAGGGCGGCGGGGGTGCGGCCCGGCGCCGACCGCAGCGCCGCCTGCAGCGCCGCGTCGAGCGCGCGCCGCACCGCGGAATCGAGCCCGCGCTGTACCGGGCCGGGCAGGGCGCGCTTGAGCTGCTCGACCGTGCTGCCGACCAGGGCGGCGATGCGCAC
>CAYNYQ010000454.1:0-3981 GCA_964401305.1 uncultured Acetobacteraceae bacterium
CCCCCTGGGCCAGTCGTTGGCCGGCGCTCGCAGGATAGCGGCGGGCTTCGGGAGGCGAGCTTCCCCGACCCGATCCGGCCATACGGCAAGAGCCTGGATAGCCGCCGCCCAGGCGACGGCGGATGAGGCAAAATCAAAATGTCGCTCAAGAGGCTGTTCACCACCGAGCAACGGTCATTGGTCGGTGTTGAACATGCTCCGATGCACGGCGCAGCGTCAGGTGATCGCGCCGCCGAGCACCAGCGGTGCGACGATGCCTTCGGCCCGGGGCCCGGCCACGAAGGTCGAGGTCTTCCAGTGGCCATGCGGGACCGCCGCGATGACGCGCGCGCCGCGAGTCCTTCGCGCCATGCGGCGAGCCATGTTCGTGTTGGCCCAGGTCTCGTCGATGAAGACCAGACGCTCGGGATCGAGGCCGGGCGTAAGCGTGCGCTGGCGGCTGCGGCGTCGGCGGCTTGACGGCGCTCAGGCTGTGTCGGCCCGCGGCTTCCAGGGCGCGAGATCGCCGATACGGTTGATCGGGTGGTCGGCGATGAGGTCGAGCAGGACGCGCAGATGCGCCTGCGGATCCCAGCCGTTGAGCTCTGCGATGCCGACCAGGGTGTAGATGATCGCCGCGCGCCTACCGCCTTCCAATGACCCGGCGAACAGGTAGTTCGTCCGTCCCCGTGCCAGCAGGCGCATCCGTCGCTCGGCGGCGTTGTTATGGAAGCAGGCGTGCCCGTCGCGCAGCACGATCGCCTTCAAGGTCGCCTGCTGGCCCTCCGTCAGCCGTGTCCGTCGTCGGATGACTTGGGACGGTGGAGGGTGCTCAGGATTGGAGTGTCTGGCTCACCTGGGTTGAAGGTTATGCGGCCTTCCGTTGATGCAGCAAGCGGCGGCGTTGGATGGTCTGTCGCTTGATGCGCGCGCGCTCGCGGAGGATGCCGGCGCCGCGACCGAAGTAGACATCGGCCGGGGTGAGGTTCTGCAAGCTCTCGTGCGCGCGGCGATGGTTGTAGTGCTCGACGAAGGCGGCAACCTGCGCCTCGAGCTCGCCGGGCAGATAGTGGTTCTCGAGCAGGATGCGGTTCTTCAGGGTCTGGTGCCAGCGCTCGATTTTACCCTGGGTCTGCGGGTGGCATGGCGCGCTGCGGGTGTGCGGCATGCCGTTGCTGGCGAGCCAGTCGGCGACTTCGCCGGCGATATAGCTCGGCCCGTTGTCCGAAAGCAGGCGCGGACGATGCTGCACGCGCGCCGTGCTGCAACCGGAGGCCTCGAGCGCGCGCTCGAGGGTCTCGGTAACGTCGCTCGCAGCCATCGTGGTGCAGAGCTTCCAGGCGATGACGTAGCGCGATAAGTCGTCGAGCACGGTCGAGAGGTAGAACCAGCCCCAGCCGATGACCTTGAGGTAGGTGAAGTCGGTCTGCCAGAGCTGGTTTGGCGCGGTGGTCTTGGTGTGGAACTCGTCGGCCGCCTTGACCACGATGAAGGCCGGGCTGGTGATCAGGTCATGCGCCTTGAGCAGGCGATAGACCGAGGCTTCCGAGACGAAGTACCGCTCCGCATCGGTGAACCGCACCGCCAACTCGCGCGGCGACAGCTCGGGCTCGGCGAGCGCCAGGTCGACGATGCGGCCCCGGACGTCGTCGGGGATGCAGTTCCAGATCCGGTTGGGCCGCGAGGGCTTGTCGGCCAGCGCTTCCGGCCCGCCGGCCCGGAACTGCTCGCACCAGCGGTAGAACGTCGCCCGCGGAATGCCGAGATGCGCCAGCGTGCGGCGCACCCGCAGCGCGGATTGCTCGACCAAGTGGATAATCTCGAGCTTCTCGGCCGCGGGATACCTCATGCGAGGTCGTCCCCAGCCGCGATCGCGCTTTTTTTCAGCAGCCGCAGCTCGAGCGCCTGCTCGGCCACGACCTCCTTCAAGGTACGGGCTTCCTGGCGCAGCGCCTTGACCTCGTCGGTCGTGGCGGCCCGCGCCGTATCGCCGGCCAGCCGCCGCTTTCCGGCTTCCAGAAACTACTTGGACCAGGAATGATACAGGCTCTCGGCGATGCCCTCGCGTCGGCAGAGAGCGGCGATGCTGTCCTCGCCGCGCAGGCCCTCCAGAACGATCCGGATCTTCTCCTCGGCCGAGTGGTGCTTGCGGGTGCGTCGGCGGATGTCGCGCACCACCCGCTCGGCGGGCGGCTTCGCGGGGGCGGCCGCAACAGCGGCCGGCGCGGAGGATTTCTGGCTCATCTTCACTCCTTGACGGTTACGATGAGCCAGAAATCCTCCGCTCCTCAACACCCCCGATCTGTCTCAAAGGCGCCGACGCCGGACAGTGCGCCGGCAGCGCGTGACGCTCGGTCCGCTGCCGCCGCCGTCGGCGGGCGTTCGCCCGAGTCGAGACCGTAGAGAGACGGTGCGCCGCCCGGCGTCACATGCAGGTCGGTCAGCTGCAGGAAGGCGAAGGGCGGCGCGCTGGACGTGGTGCGTCAGCTCCGCCGCGGCAGCAGGCTCTGCACGTCGGCCACCATGCGGTCGAGCGCCGCGTCGGGCTCTGCACGGCGCGAGACAACGGACTGCATGTGGTCGTTGATCACGTCGGTGATGCGCAGCGCGTTCTGGCCGGGAAAGGCGTACCAGCCGGTGATGACATCCGCCTGGCGGAAGGTGGTCAGGTGGTTGGGGTTCTCGCGGTAGAAGCGGGCCAGCATGTCCTCGCGCTCGGCGGGGATGGTGGTGGCGGGCATGTAGCCAGTGGCGTTCACCATCATGGTCGCGCCGACCGGGCCGGTGGCGAACTTGATGAACTTCCAGGCGGCTTCCTGCTTCTGGCTGTCGCGGGTGAACAGCATCGCCACATTGCCGCCCGCGGGCAGTCGCGCATTCGGGGCGGAGAGCGGGTAGCGCCCTGTCAGCAGCGGGAAACGGCCGCCGATCTCGCGGTTGTAGCGGCCGAGCTGCGCGGTGGATTGCATGGAGATGCCCATGCGGCCGGCGAAGAAGTCGCTGAACATGGTGGCGGGGCGGATATCGGGCATCCGGCCTTCGTCGACGAAGCCGCGCAGCGTGCGGATGGCGCGGCGTCCGGGCTCTTCGCCGAAGGCGATCCTCGTCTCGTCCGGGCTCGTCATCGCGCCGCCATGGCTGAAGACGAGGCCCTGCCAGGACCAGTTGCCCGTGATGGTCCAGTCGAAGAACATGCCCTGCACGCCTTCGGTGCTGCCATGGATGGCGCGGGCCAGCGCGTTCACCTCCTGCCAGGTGCTGGGCGGCTTCGCCGGATCGCCGCCCGCCCGGCGCATGAGATCGACGTTGTAGTAGAGGATCGGCGTGGAGAGCGAGAAGCCGATGCCGGTCTGCGCGCCGCCGACCTGGCCGAGGGAGAGCAGGCTCTCGCTGTAGCCGAGGCTCTTCGTCTCCGGGTCCGCCGCCATGATTGGCTTGAGGTCCACGGGGATGTTGCGCTCTGCGAGGGTCCGCTGGCGGTTGAGGCCATGGAAGGCGACGTCGGGCAGGGTGCGCGTGATCGAATCGCGCAGGTTGCGCTGCAGGATCTCCTCGTAGCCCTCCTCTGGCGCGCGGAAGGTCACGCGGATGTCGGGGTTGGCGCGCATGAACTCGACGCCGATTCGCTCAAACAGCTCACGGAAGAGGACGGGGATCGAGTACTGCACGCTGATCTCCGTGCCGCGCGCCTGGGCGCGGGCGAAGAGCGGTGCGGCAAGGGCGCCGGTGGCGGCGCCGAGGACGGCGCGGCGGTGCAAATGCGTCATGGTCGGACTCTCCTTCGTTATTTGATGCCTGTCATGGTCACGCCGCGCACGAAGGCGCGTTGCGCGAGGAGGAAGGCGAGCGCGAGCGGGGCGGTGACCACCGTCGCGGCGGCCATCAGCGGACCCCAGTTCGTCCCGGCCTCGGCGTTCGAGAAGAAGGCGATGCCGAGCGGCGGCGTCGCCAGGTGCTCGCTCTGGATGGCGATGAAGGGCCAGAAGAACTCGTTCCAATTCC
>CAYNYQ010000455.1:0-3973 GCA_964401305.1 uncultured Acetobacteraceae bacterium
CCCAGGCCACCGCATCGTGCCGCGCCACGCCGCCGCGCCGCTGCAGCGCGCCGCCGAGCACGGGATGGCGCTCGCAGGCGATGTCGAGCGGCGGGCAGAAGGCCTGGCACTCGGCCGGCGTCAGCCATTCATTGTCCACGCCGTCGAGCCGGTTCGCATGCACGTGGCGCTGGAACACCTGCACGTCATGGACGGAATGCGCCAGCATCAGCACGCCGCGCGGGCTGAACATCACGTTGTAGTCCAGCGCCTGCGACAACCCTTCCCAGAGCTTCACCGCATGGTCGTAGAGCGCCGCGCTCTCGGGGAAGAGGTAGTTGCTGCGGATGATGGTGGTGTTGCGCCCCGTGTTGCCGCCGCCGATCCAGCCCTTCTCGAGCACCGCGACGCGGCCGGCGAGCCCGTGCTCCTTCGCCAGGTAGTAGGCAGTGGCCAGCCCGTGCCCGCCGCCGCCGACGATGACGACGTCGTACTCGGCCCGTGGCCGCTCCGGGCTGCGCCATTGCGGGCCCCAGCCGGCATGGCCGCGCAGCGCCTCCCGCGCCAGGCGGAGCAGGCCGAAGCGCGTGCTCATGCCGGCAGCCGGCCCATCCTGCCGCGGCGCTGCATGCCTGTCCCCATGGTCTCGCGGTCCCGCGCCATGATGGGGGGGCGTCGCCGGGCACGGAAGGGGGGGCTGGCGGTTGACAGCCGGGCGCCGGGCGGCGGCACACTGGCGGCGCGAGGGAGGAGGCCAGCATGCGCAACAGCAGCCGGATCCGGGTCGAGAGGCTGGCCGGCGCCTGCGGTGCCGAGATCGAGGGCGTGGACCTCGGCGCGCCGCTGGAGGAGGCCACGGTCGGCGACATCCGCGCCGCGCTGAACGAGCATGGCGTCGTGTTCTTCCGCGACCAGGTCATGGACGACGCGCAGCACAAGGCGCTGGCGCGGCGCTTCGGGCCGATCTTCATCCATCCCAACTACAAGGGCACCGGCCCCGATCCGGAGATCGTGACCATCCGCCGTGAGCCCGGCGATGCCCGCATCGTCGGCGAGGAGTGGCACGCCGCACCACCATGGTGGCGGAGCCGCCGATGGGCGCCATCCTGCACGGGCTGGAGGTGCCGCCCTGGGGCGGGGACACGATGTTCGCCGCGCAATGGGCGGCCTGGGAGGGGCTCTCGCCCGGCATGCAGCGGCTGCTGGAAGGCCTTCGCGCCATCCACACCGATCGCAAGGTGGCCGGCCCGGCGGCGGGCATGAATGCGCAGCGCAGCACCAAGGTGCGCGAGGACGCCGACTGGCGCGAGACGGTCAGCCTGCATCCCGTGGTGCGCACGCATCCCGAGACGGGGCGGAAATGCCTCTTCGTCAACCACAGCTACACGGTGGGTTTCGAGGGCATGACCGAGCCGGAGAGCCGGCCGCTGCTCGACTTCCTGCTGCAGCACGGGCACCGGCCGGAATTCACCTGCCGCTTCCGGTGGCGGTCGGGCTCGGTGGCGTTCTGGGACAACCGCTCGACCAAGCACATCGCGCTGAACGACGCGGGGCCGCACCGGCGGGTGATGCGGCGCGTGCAGATCGCGGGCGATCGGCCGGCCTGATCACGCGCCGCCGCGCACCGCGCCGCTCTCGACCAGCGCCGCGATCTCGGCCTCGGTGAAGCCGGCCTCGGCCAGCACGGCCCGGCTGTGCTCGCCGAGATTGGGCGCGGGGCGCGGCGTCTCCGGCACGCTGGCGTGGAACTTCATGGGCGAGGCCATGCGGATCACCGGGCCCTCGGTCGGGTGCTCCTCGCGCTGGAAGAAGCCGGTGGCGACCAGGTGGGGGTCGTCGAGGATGGTCTCCAGCGTGTGCACCGGCGTCACCGGGCAATCGGCCTTCTCCAGGATCTCCATCCACTCCGCCGTCGTGCGCGTGCGGAACAGCTCGGCCAGCATCGCCAGGATCGCGTCGATGTGGCGCGTGCGCGTGGCGTGGCTGGCGAAGCGCGGGTCCGTCGCCACGAGGTCCGGCCAGCCCACCGCGGCGCAGAAGTTCCGCCACTGCCGGTCGTTGTAGATCATGGTGCAGACATAGCCATCGGCGGTGCGGTACGGCTTTCGGTCGGGCGAGAGGTGGCGCTGGTAGCCGCCGCCGTCGAGCGGGGGCAGGAAGCTCTTGCCGGTCAGGTGGTCGCCGAGGACGAAGCTCACCATGGTCTCGAACATCGGCACTTCGACCAGCTGGCCCTCGCCGTGGCGCTCGCGGTGCAGCAGCGCGGCGTTGATGGCGGCGACGGCCATCAGCCCGGTGATACGGTCCGCCATGGCCAGGGGGGCGTAGCGCGGCTCCCCGCCGGAGGCGCGGGCGTGCAGGCCGGCGATGAGCGCGGCGCCCTGCATCAGGTCGTCATAGGCCGGCTTCGGCGCATAGGGGCCGTCCTGGCCGTAGCCGAGGATGGCGGCATAGACCAGGCGCGGATTGGCCGCCCGCACCGCGGCGGGATCGAGGCCGAGCCGCGCCATCGCGGCCGGGCGGATGTTGGTCACCAGTACGTCCGCGCCGCGCGCCAGGCGCAGCAGCGCCTCCCGCGCCTCCTGCCGCTTCAGGTCCAGCACGATGCTGCGCTTGCCGCGGTTGATGGTGAGGAACATGCCCCCCATCAGCCGGTGCCGCTCCGGCCCGATCAGCCGGACCATGTCGCCCTCGGGCGCCTCCACCTTGGTGACCTCGGCGCCCATCTCGGCGAGGAGCTGCGTGCAGTAGGGGCCGACCAGCACGGTGGTCAGGTCGAGCACGCGGATGCCGGCGAGCGGGCCTGGCATGGGCAACCTCCAGCGCAAGAAAAAGGGGAGGGCACGTGCC
Source organism: uncultured Acetobacteraceae bacterium (assembly GCA_964401305.1). GTDB lineage: Bacteria > Pseudomonadota > Alphaproteobacteria > Acetobacterales > Acetobacteraceae > JAIEOP01. Next base: position 2,830 of record CAYNYQ010000455.1, read on the forward strand.
CTCCCCCGCGACATGCCATGCCCGGCCCGGGGTGGCTACAGCCCGTAGACCGCCTTCGCATTGCCGTTGAAGATCGCGCGCTTCTCCGCCTCGGAGAGGCGGCACTTGAAGGCGTAGCGCGGGTCGTCGCTGTCCCAATGCGGGTAGTCGGTGGCGAACAGCAGGCGGTCCCAGCCGATCCAGTCGATCAGCTTGCGCAGGTGCTCGGGATTCTCCGGCTCCTCCACAGGCTGGGTGGTGAACCAGAAGGCCTCCTTCATGTACTCGCTGGGCTTGCGCTCGAGGTGCGGCACCTCGCTGCGCAGCGCCTTCCAGTGGCTGTCCATGCGCCACCCGAGCGAGGGCACCCAGCCGAATCCGCCCTCGATGATCACCATCTTCAGCTTCGGGAAGCGCGCCGCGACGCCTTCCAGGATGAAGCTCGCGGTCATGGCGGCGAGCGACATCGCCACCGCCTGGTGCTCTTCGTAGTAGTAGCTCGGCCAGCCGCCGGCGGCGACGCTGTGGCCCGAGGTGCCGAGCGTGTGCAGGCCGAGCGGCAGGCCGTAATGCTCGGCGGCCTCGTAGATCGGCCAGTAGCGCTGGCGGCCCAGCGGCTCGAGCGCGCGGGTCACCATGGAGACCTGCACGAAGTCCGGATGCCCGGCCCAGCGCTCGATCTCCTTCACCGCGGCCTTCGCATCCTCGCCGGGCACGGCGATGGTGGCCTTGAGGCGCTTGTCCTTGCTGGTCCAGTCCTCGAGCTGCCAGTGGTTCACCGCGGTCGAGACCGCCTCGGCGAAGCCCGGCACGCGCTCATCCATGCCGCGCACCGAGAGCGGCTGCAGCATGCCGTACTCGATGTCGTGGAAGTCGAGGTGCTGGGCGCGCATGAAGTCGAGGTCGCTGCCCGGCGGCCCGCCGCTGGGCGGCCAGCTGTCGCGCCGCGACAGGGCCGGCGCCGACTTCGGATAGGGGTAGGTGCTGGTGAAGGGCTGGCGCAGGCGCAGCCCGTATTCGCGCCGGTGCTGCTGCCAGCGCGCGGGCAGCCAACGGTCGAGCTCGGCGCCGGAGCGCATCGCCGGGTGCACGTCGCAGTCGATGACGCGGAGCCTGGTTTCGGCGGGCGCCTCGGTCCGCGGAAGGGTCGTGGCACTCATGCGAG
>CAYNYQ010000456.1:0-3959 GCA_964401305.1 uncultured Acetobacteraceae bacterium
GCACCACGGTCTATCTCTTCGGCGACCCGGCGCTGCTGGGGCGGACGGAGACGCGGATCGCCTGCCGCATCCACGACGAATGCAACGGCTCGGACGTGTTCGGCTCCGACATCTGCACCTGCCGGCCCTATCTCGCGCACGGCATCGAGGCCTGCATCGGCATGGCGCAGCAGGGCGGCCTCGGCATCGTCGTCTACAACCGGAAGGAGGGGCGCGCGCTCGGCGAGGTGACGAAGTTCCTGGTCTACAACGCCCGCAAGCGCCAGCCCGGCGGCGACCGCGCCGAGGCCTACTTCGAGCGCACCGAATGCGTCGCCGGCGTGCAGGACATGCGCTTCCAGGAGCTGATGCCGGACGTGCTGCACTGGCTCGGCGTGACGCGGATCGACGCGCTGGTCTCGATGAGCTCGATGAAGTTCGGGCCCATCGTGGACAGCGGCATCGAGGTGGTCGCGCGCGTGCCGATCCCGGATGCGCTGATCCCGGCCGATGCGCAGGTCGAGATGGATGCCAAGAAGGCCGCCGGCTACTTCACCGACCGCGTGCCCGACGCCGAGGAGCTGAAGCGCGCCAAGGGAAGGGGGCTGGAGGGGTGAGGCGGTCCGCGCGAGCCGACGGGCCGCACCCGGCGCCGCATGCCTGACGCCATCGCCCTGCTGCGCCGGCCGGAGACGATCCGCACCCGCTGCCATGCCCTGCTGGCCCTGGCCGAACAGGACCGGCTGGAGCATTTCGCGCTGCGCCCCGGGCGGCTGGACGCGGCCGCCGCCTATGTCGCCGACACCATCCGCGCGCGGCACCCCGACCTCGCCATCCCCTACCACGCGCGCTGGCGCCACTTCGCCGCCGGCGGGCGCGACCGCTGGGCCGCGCTGGCGGCGACCCTCGGCGGGCGCGGGGCGGAGGCGGTGGCGCGCCTCAGGGTCGAGCTCTGTGTCCTCAGCGTGCTGCTCGACGCCGGCGCCGGTACCGCCTGGCGCTACGTGGAGGCGGGCGGCGCCCCGCTCGGCCGCTCGGAAGGGCTGGCGGTGGCGAGCCTCGATGCCTTCCGCGCCGGCCTCTTCTCCGACGCGGCGGACGATCCGCTGCGCGCCGATGCGGCGGCGCTGCGGCGCCTCGATGCCGCGGCGCTCGGCCGCGCCTTCCAGGCCGGGCCCGGCAACCCGCTGGAGGGGCTGGAGGGCCGCGCGGCGCTGCTGCGCAACCTCGGCGCCGCCGTCGCGGCCCGGCCCGATCTCTTCCCCGGCCGCCTCGGCGGGCTGTTCGACCATCTGCGCGGCCAGTCAGGGCCCGAGGGGCTGCCCGCGGCGGCGATCCTCGGCGCCATCCTGGACGGGCTGGGCCCGATCTGGCCCGGGCGCCTCGCGCTCGGCGGCGTCGGGCTCGGCGATGTCTGGCACCATCCGCTGGCCGCGCCGCAGGGGCCGGCGCCCGGGCTCGTGCCCTTCCACAAGCTCTCGCAATGGCTCGCCTATTCGCTGGTCGAGGTGTTCGAGGCGGCGGGGCTGCCGGTCACCGGCCTCGACGCGCTCACCGGCCTGCCGGAATACCGCAATGGCGGCCTGCTGCTCGATCTCGGCGTGCTGGCGCTGCGCGACCCGGCGCTGGCCGCCGCGCCGCTGCCGGTGGAGCACCTGGCCATCATCGAATGGCGGGCGCTGACCGTGGCGCTGCTCGATCGCCTGGCCGACCGGCTGCGCGGGCTGCTGGAGCGCCCTGGCATGCCGCTCGCATGCCTCCTCGAAGGCGGCACCTGGGCCGCCGGCCGCCGCATCGCCGCCGAGCGCCGCCCCGATGGCGGCCCGCCGCTCCGCGTGCTCAGCGACGGCACCGTGTTCTGAGATGCGCGCAGGGCCATGAGGAACAGCTGCCGGTGACCACCCCGACGCCCCCGAACCTGATCCTGCTCGACCACCCGCTGGTGCAGCACAAGCTGACCCTGCTGCGCCAGCGCGAAACCTCGACCGGGGAGTTCCGCCGCCTGGCGCGCGAGATCGGGCTGCTGATGGCCTACGAGGTGACGCGCGACCTGCCGCTCGAGCATGTGCGCATCGAGACGCCGCTCGAGGCCATGGAGGCGCCGGTGATCGCCGGCAAGAAGCTCTGCTTCGTCTCCATCCTGCGCGCCGGCAACGGCATCCTGGACGGCATGCTGGAACTCGTGCCCTCGGCGCGGGTCGGGCATGTCGGCATGTACCGCGACCCGGCGACGCTGGTGCCGGTGGAATACTACCTCAAGCTGCCCGACGACCTGCCCGAGCGCATGGTCGTCGTCGTCGACCCGATGCTCGCCACCGGGCATTCCGCCGCCGCGGCGGTGGACCGGGTGCGCGAGGCGGGGGCGGCGCAGATCCGCTTCGCCTGCCTGGTCGCCGCGCCCGAGGGCCTGGCCGCCATGGCCGAGGCGCATCCGGAGGTGCCGGTCTATGCCTGCGCGCTGGACCGCGGCCTCGACGGGCATGCCTATATCCGCCCCGGCCTCGGCGATGCCGGGGACCGCCTCTACGGCACGAAGTAGCCGCTTCCCGACCCGCCACCCCCACACCATCTGCGCGCCATGCCCGACACGATCCCGGCCACGACCCCGATCCTGCCGCGCCCGCCCATGCCGACGCGCCGGCTGACGCAGCTCGAGACGCTGCGCGCCATCCGCCGCAACCCGATCGAGCTCTGGGGCGAGGCGGCCTTCGCCCAGCCGGTGCTGGCGGGGCGGCTGCTGGGGCGGCACCGGGTGCTGCTGAACAGCCCGCAGGCGATCCGCCACGTGCTGCTCGACAACGTGGAGAATTACGGCCGCACCCCGGCCTCCCGCCGCGTGCTGGGGCCGATCCTGGGCCAGGGGCTGCTGCTGGCCGAGGGCAATGACTGGCGGCTGCAGCGGCGCACCGTGGCGCCGGCGCTGGCGCCCCGCATGATGCCCATGCTCTGCCGCCACATCGCCCGGGCGGCCGAGGAGGCGGAGGCGGCGCTGCACGCGCGCATCGCCCGCGGCGAGGACGCGATCGACCTCTACGCCGTGCTGCAGCACCTGACGCTGACCATCGCCGGGCGATCGATGTTCTCGCTGGAGATGGACGCGCATGGCGAGCGGCTGCGCGCGCTGGTGCACCGCTACACCGCCCGCCATGGCGGGGTGCGCATGCTGGACATGATGCTGCCGCCGCGCATCCCCTCGCCCGCCGATCTCGGCCGCTTCGCCTTCCGCGCCGAATGGCGGCGCTTCATGGGAGAGATCGTCGCGGCCAGGGCCGCGCGGGACGAGGGCGCGGCGAGGGGCGCGAGGGACGAGGGCAGCGCGGAGGAGGCGCCGAGCCGCGACCTCTACGACATGCTGCGCGCGGCGCGCGACCCCGAGACCGGCCAGGGCTTCACGCCCGACCAGCTGCGCGACGAGATCTCCACCCTCATCCTCGCCGGCTACGACACCACCACGGTGGCGCTGTTCTGGTCCTGCTACCTGGCCGTGCTCTTCCCCGAGCAGCAGGAGCGGATCGCCGCCGAGGCGGCGCCGCTCGACCTCTCGCCGGAGGGCGCGGCGGCGGCCGAGGGCGCGCTGCCCGAGACGCGCGCGCATCTCGAGGAGACGATGCGCCTCTACCCGCCGGCCTTCGCCATCATGCGCGAGGCGCTGGGGCCGGACCGGCTGCCGGGGGTGGATGTCGAGGTCGGGCCGCGCTCGGTGATCACCATCGCGCCCTGGGTGCTGCACCGCCACCGCACGCTGTGGGAGGACCCCGAGCGCTTCGACCGCACGCGCTTCCTGCCCGGCGCGCCGGCGCCCGATCGCTTCGCCTACATGCCCTTCGGCGCCGGCCCGCGCATCTGCGTCGGCGCCCGCTTCGCCATGGCCGAGGCGATGCTGGTGCTGGCGCGGCTGCTGCGCAGCTTCCGCCTGGAATTCGCCGCCGATCCCGCGGTGGTGCCGGTCGGGCGGGTGATCGTCCAGCCGGACCGGCGCG
>CAYNYQ010000457.1:0-3949 GCA_964401305.1 uncultured Acetobacteraceae bacterium
CCGCAGCCGCCCTTCCCGAAGCAGTCGCAGCCCTGGCCCGGCCTCGCCCAGCGCATGCAGCCGCAGCCCGACCATGGCGAGCGGAGCTACCGCGGCTCCGGCCGGCTGACCGGCCGCAGGGCGCTGATCACCGGCGGCGATTCCGGCATCGGCCGCGCCGCCGCCATCGCCTATGCGCGCGAGGGCGCGGACGTCGCCTTCAACTACCTGCCGGAGGAGGAGCCGGACGCGCAGGACGTCGTCCGCCTGATCCGCGATGCCGGCCGCAAGGCGGTGCCGCTGCCCGGCGACATCCGCGAGGAGGCGTTCTGCCGCCGCCTCGTCGGCGACGCGGTGCAGGCGCTCGGCGGCCTCGACATCCTGGTCAACAACGCGGCGCGGCAGACCGCCCAGCGCTCGATCCTCGACATCGACACCGACCAGCTCGACGCGACGATGAAGACCAACCTCTACGCCATGTTCTGGATCACCAAGGCGGCGCTGCCGCACCTGCCGGCGGGCGCGAGCATCATCAACACCGCCTCCGTCGTCGCCTACGACCCGCCGGAGATGCTGCTCGACTACGCCACCACCAAGGCCGGCATCGTCGCCTTCACGCGCGGCCTGGCCAAGCAGCTCGGCGGCAAGGGCATCCGGGTGAACGCCGTCGCGCCCGGCCCCTTCTGGACGCCGCTGCAGCCCTCGGGCGGCCAGTTCCCCGAGGCGCTCGAGCAGTTCGGCGCGTCGACGCCGCTCGGGCGCCCGGGCCAGCCGGTGGAGCTGGCGCCCATCTACGTCATGCTGGCGGCCGACGAGGCGAGCTACGCCTCGGGCGGGGTCTTCGACAGCACCGGCGGGCGGCCGGGGCCGTAGCGGGTCGCGGCGCGCGGCTCAGCCGACGCGCAGCAGCCCCGGCCCGTTGTCCCGCAGCCAGGCCACGGCGGCGTCGCGGTGCGGCGTCAGCCGGGCCACATGCGCCCAGAAGCGCTCGGAGTGGTTCAGCTCCTTCAGGTGCGCCACCTCGTGCGCCACGACGTAGTCCAGCACCCAGTCCGGCGCCATCACCAGCCGCCAGGAGAAGGCCAGCGTGCCGTCCGGCGCGCAGGAGCCCCAGCGGCTGCGCGTGTCCTTCAGCCTGAGGCCGCGCGGCCGCACGCCGAGCAGCGCGGCATGGCCGGTCGCCAGGGTCTGGATGCGCCGCCGCGCCTCGGCCTTGAGGAAGGCGCCGACGCGGCGCGGCAGCGCCTCCGCCGGCCCGGGGACGAGGATGGCGCCAGGCTCCAGCCAGGCGGCGGCGCGGCCCGGCGGGGCGAGGCAGAGGCGGTGCGGCACGCCGGCCAGCGGCAGCTCGGCGCCGGGCACGAAGGGGATCGGCGGCGCCAGGGCGGCGAGGCGGTCGCGCACCCAGGCGGCATGGGTGTTCAGCAGCGCCATGCCGGCGCGGCGCGCCGCGCGCGGCGGCAGGGTGACCACCACCTCGCCCGCGCGGGCGTCGATGCGCAGGCTGATGCGCCGCGCGCGCTGGCTGCGGCGCCAGCGCACCGGCCAGTCCGCGGCCTGCGCGGGCCCGGCCCCGTGGGCGGCCAGAGCGACGGTTTCGGCAGCGTCCCGGTCCATGCCGGGAAGATGGCCCGCCCCACCCGGCCGGGGCAACGCCTTGACAGGACACGTTCCGCAGCGGAGCAGCCCGGGCGCGGCAGGCCGCCCCGGCGCCTGCCCCCTGTCTGCCGCGGCGGCGGCAGCCTGCCGATCGAAGGAGCACCTCGCGATACCGCCGCCCGGCACTGCCTCCCTCCTGGGCAGCGTTCCCGCCCTGCTGGCGCTCGGGACCCTCTGGGGGCTGACGCCCGCGGTGGCGAAGCTGCTGGTGCTGACCGGGGCAGCGCCGCTGGCGCTGGCGGCGCTGGTGGCCGCGGTCTCGGCCGGGCTGCTCTGGGCCCTCTCGGCGGCGCGCGGCGTGCGGGTGCCCTGGGACCTGGCGCATCTGCGGCACTACGCGGTGGCGGGCGGGATCGGCTTCGCGCTGGCGAACCTCGTCGCCTTCACCGTGCTGCGGCAGGTGCCGGCGGGGCTGGTGGCGATGGTCGTGCCGCTCTCGCCCATCCTGACCGTGGGCTTCGCCGCGGCGCTCGGGATGGAGCGGGCGACGCGGCGGCGGCTGCTGGGCACGGCGCTCGGCCTGGCGGGCACGGCGCTGGCGATCGCCCCGGGCGCGGCGCTGCCGGAGGCACGGCTGATCCCCTGGGCCCTGCTGCTGCTGCTGACGCCGACCTGCTACGCGCTGACCAACGTGCTGGCGGTGAAGCTGGCGCCGCGCGGCACGCCGCCCCTGGCGCTGGCCGCCGGGACGATGGCGGTGGCGGCGCTGGCGGCGGGCGTGGCGGCGCCGCTGCTGGGCCAGGCCAGGCTGCCGCCGCTGCAGGGCGGCGCGGGGCCGGCGCTGGTGCTGCTGCAGGCGGGGCTGACCGCACTGGCCTACCTGCTCTACTTCCGGCTGCTCGGCCGGGTGGGCGGCGTGGTGACCTCGCAGGTCGGCTACATCGTGACGGTCAGCGGCCTCGGCTGGGGCTACCTGCTCTTCGCCGAGGTGCCGGGCTGGCTGACCATCCCGGCGGCGGCGCTGATCTTCGCCGGGCTGGCGCTGGTGACGCTGCCGGGGCGGCGGTGACCCTGAGCCTGCCGCCTAGGCCTTGCCGGTCATCCGGGCGAAGACCATGCGGTCCTTGTTCTCCCGCATCAGCATGCCGAAGCCGGGGATGGTGTCGAGGCTGAGGCCGGACGGGATGCCGCCCTCGGGGTCCGCCTGCACCTGGGCATAGGGCGCGCCGGCAAGCTTCTCCCACTTCCCGGCCGGCTTCTTCACCTCGACATTCACCACCGTCGCCTTCAGCGCCAGGCGCACGATCGCCTCCTTCGGCGAGGAGGGCTTGGTCAGGCTCGGCATGCCGCCGATCATCTGCCAGCCATTGGCCAGCGCCCAGGCGGTCAGCGCGTCCTTGTCCATCGGCGGCATCTCCTTCGTGGCCCTGCACGGGCATCGCGGCGTGGGCCCCCGGCGAGGCGGGGTGGCGGGCGGCCGGCCAGGGCTCAGCCCGGATGCGCCTTCACCTCGGTCTCGACGAAGGAGAGCGGCGCCTCGCCGCCGTTCACCACGTTGTGCTCGACCCCTGCGGGGCGGCTGTAGGCGACGCCCGCCTGCAGCGCCGCGGTCATGGTCTCGCCGCCGGGCAGCTCGATCAGCAGCGTGCCGTCGGTGACGGGCACCACGGTGTAGAGCCAGCCGTGGCGGTGCCAGCCGGTCTCCGCGCCGGGGTCGAAGTCCCAGCGGGTGACGCGCACCTCCGGCGTGTCCACCTGCACGGTCGCGGTGGCCGGCGGGCGGCACCGCAGCGGGCCGCCATCCACGGGGACCCCGGGCAGACCGGACGCGCCGCTCATTCGGCGGCCCTCGCGGGCGCCATGCCCGGCAGCGGCAGCGCGCCGGCCGCACCCCAGGCGGCCCAGACGGCCTCGCCCTGCGCCGCGGTGAGCGGCAAATGCGGCGGGCGGATGGTGCGCCAGCCCGCATCGCCCGTGCTGCGCGCGATGATCTCCCTGAGGCCCGGGATCAGCGGCACGCTGGTCGCGGCCTTGCGCGTCGCGGTCAGCACCGCCTGCGCCGCATCGGCCTCCGCCCCCGTGCGGGCGCGGTAGACGATCCCGCCCCAGGGGCAGTTCGCGTTGGAGGCGGCGGTGATGCACCCCGCGCCGCCATCGGCGAGGATGCGCTGCACGAACTCGTCGGAGCCCGAATAGACCTCGAACCCGTCGCGGGCGAAGGCGTCGATCATCGCCTTCATGTTGGCGTAGTCGCCCCCCGAATCCTTCACGCCGCGGAACACGCCGGGGAAGGCGCTGCGCAGCCGGCCGATCAGGTCCAGGCTGAAGGGCACCGCCGATTGCTGCGGGAAGTTGTAGAGATAGAGCGCGA
>CAYNYQ010000458.1:0-3947 GCA_964401305.1 uncultured Acetobacteraceae bacterium
GTCGTCACTCTCGCGGCAACCATACTATGGTTCAGGTAACTGTCCACAGGACCTACAGCGTGATCCACTTCGATGGATCACGCTGTAGCCTTGGTTGAGCGCGTGATTCACCGCTCCGGCGATTCCGCCTTCGCGGATCACGCGCTAGCCGGGCCGGCCGGCCTGCCGCCGATGCGCCCGCCAGGCAAGCGCCGCCCCGGCCAGCGGCAGCGCCGAGAGCAGCGCGAAGGCCAGGCTGTATCCCCCCGCCAGCCCGACCACGAGGGCGAAGAGGGAGGGCCCCGCCACCACGCCGGCGAAGGTGCAGGCCAGCACCCCGCCCGTGGCGGCACCGGCGCGGCCCGGGGCGGCGATGCGCGCCGCCTCGGCGATCAGCACGCCGTTCCAGCCCGCGGCGCAGAAGCCGAGGGCGGCAATCAGCGCCAGCACCGCGGCCACCGGCCAGCCGAGCGCGAAGGGCAGCAGCACCGCCGTCGCCGCGCTGCCCAGGCCGATCACCGCCAGCACCAGCAGCCCCGCCCGCCAGCGGTCCGCCAGCCAGGCCCAGGCCAGCCGCGCCACCGCCCCCATGCCCTGCACGAGGGAGGCGGCGGCGCCGGCGGCGACCGGCCCCCAGCCGAATTCCTCGACCAGCATGGTCACCGCATAGGCGCCGAGGGCGAGCTGGATCGCGGCGAAGAGCGCACCGACCAGGGCCAGGGTGAGCAGGCCCGGCTGCGCGCGAAGCTCGCGGAAGGCGCTGCCGGTGCCGCCCCGCAGCGGCGCCGTGGGATCGCGCCCGGCATCCCAATGCGGCCGGAGGGCCCCGAGGCCGAGCGCCGCGCCGAGCAGCAGCGCCGCCACCAGCAGCGCCGCCCCGCGCCAGCCGAGTAGCAGCGCGACGGAGGGCAGCAGCAGCCCCGCCAGGGCGGCGCCGATCGGCACGCCGGTCTGCTTGACGGCGAAGACCATGTTGCGCCGGGCCGGGCTCGCCAGGCGGCTGAGCACCTGCGAGGCGGCCGGGTTGGTCTGGCCGTAGCCGGCGCCGATCAGGGCCGAGCCCAGCACCACGCCGGGCAGGCCGCCCAGGGCGATCAGCGCCGCGCCCAGCGCCGCGGCGGAGAGCGCCATCTGCGTCGTCCGCGCCGGCCCGAAGCGCGCCAGCAGCCCGCCCGAGAGGCCGGAGCCCGCCGAGGCGAAGACGTAGAGCAGCGCCACCTGCCAGCCGATGAGATGCGGCGCGACACCGAGGTCGCGGCTGGCCCAGGGCGCCAGCACGGGCAGCACGAAGACACCGAGCGTGGCGAGCCCCTGGCAGCCGGTGGTGGCGACAAGCGCGGCGGGCAGGCCGGCGAGGCGGGAGGGCCGCGCCGCCATGCCCGCCTGTCCCGCGCCCGGCCCGGTCCCGCCGGGTGCCGACCCGGGCTCCATCGCCGCGCCCCGCCGCCTGCCGCGCTCAGTCGCGGGCGAGCGCGCGCAGTTCCTCGGCGATGTCCTCGAGCGCCTCGAGCGCGCTGCGCAGCGCCGCGGCGGTGCCCTCGGCCGGCTCGGGCAGGGGCAGCTCGGCCTCCGGGCCGCCCGCCTCGCCGGCCTCGGGCAGGCCGCCGTCGCGCAGCAGCCGCTGCACGCCCTTGATGGTGTAGCCCTGGGTGTAGAGCAGGTCGGCGATGCGCCGCAGCAGGGCGATGTCCTCGGGCCGGTAGTAGCGCCGGCCGCCGCCGCGCTTGAGCGGCTTGAGCTGCGGGAACTTGGTCTCCCAGAAGCGCAGCACGTGCTGTGGGATGTTGAGGTCCTCGGCGACCTCGCTGATGGTGCGGAAGGCTGTCGGCGCCTTGCGGGGCCGTTGGCCGGCGCCGCCGGGGGGCAGGGTCGCGGCGGCGATCTCGTCGCTCACGCCGCGTTGTCCGCGTCGCCGTCGTGCTGCTCGCCGTTGATGCGGGCGCGCAGCACCTGGGAGGGGCGGAAGGAGAGCACCTTGCGCGGCAGGATCGGTACCTCGACCCCCGTCTTGGGGTTGCGGCCGACGCGCTGGCCCTTCTGGCGGACGAGGAAGGTGCCGAAGGCGGCGATCTTCACCGGCTCGCCCTGTTCGAGCGCGCGGCCGATCTGCTCGAGCACGGTCTCGAGCAGGGCACTCGATTCGTTCCGCGACAGGCCGACCTGGGAGTAGATCGCCTCCGCGAGATGGGCACGCGTGAGCGTGTTCATGCTGCAGCCGGTCCCCGCAAACCCTTCATCGCGCAAGAAAACCGGTATCGGCCGTGGGCGTCAACCGCGATGCGGCGAATGCCCTGCGGCGCGGCATTTCGGCAACGAAGGCGCCGCGTCGCCGGCGGCCCGCAGGCAACGCGCGAGGCGGGGATGGGTTGGCGGGCGGTGGGGCGCGCCGGTGTCGGCGGGGCGCGCCGGCCTCAGCGGTTCAGCAGCACGAAGGCCAGCTCGGCCAGGCCCCAGGCGAAGCCCAGCGCCGCCATGCCGGCCAGGCTCGCCTCGCGCAGCGCCTCGAGCAGCGCCGCGGCGGCCGCCGGGCGGTCGGGGTGCAGCCGCGCCGGACGGCCCGGCGGCGGCGGGATGTGGACGAAGGGGTGATGGGCGCTGCGGGTCCTGCTCATGCGGCGATGAGAACATAGAGAGATCATGAACGCAAGAGGAACAGAGCCGCCGCCGCAGGCGCCGCGCCGCCGCTGCTCACCCCTCCGCCGGCGTCTCCCCGAGCGTCTCCCTGGGCGTCTCCCCGCGCGTCTCCCCTGGCCCCTCCCCCGGCAGCAGGATGCCCGACAGCGCCTGGTAGGCGCGGATGACGAAGGCATCGTCCACCCCGCCATGCCCCATCGCCCGCGCCGCGACGAAGAGCTGGTGCGCCTGCGCCGCCAGTGGCGCCGGGAAGGCGACGGTGCGTGCCAGGTCGCCCACCAGGCCGAGATCCTTGACGAAGATGTCGACCGCGCTCCGCGGCGTCTCGTCATGGTCGAGGACATGCGGCATGCGGTTCTCGAACATCCAGGAATTGCCGGCCGCGGTGACGACGATGTCGTAGAGGCTGCGCGCCTCGATGCCGGCCTTGATGCCGAGCGCCATGGCCTCCGCGGCCGCGGCGATGTGCACGCCGGCCAGCAGCTGGTGCACGACCTTCATGGTCATGCCGAGGCCGGGCTCCGCCCCCAGACGCCAGACCTTCTTCGCGGTGGCGTCGAGCACCGGCTTCGCCCGGGCGAAGGCCGCCTCGGTGCCGGAGGCCATCACCGTCAGCGCGCCGGCCCGCGCCCCCGCCGCGCCGCCCGAGACCGGGGCGTCGAGGTAGAGCAGGCCGCGCCGCGCCGCCTCGGCGGCCAGCGTGCGGGCCTCCTCCGGCGCCATCGTGGCCGAGACGATCAGCACCGCGCCGGGGGCGAGCCGCGGGGCGCAGCCATCGGGGCCGAAGACGGCCGCCTCCACCTGCTTCGCGTTGACAACGAGGAGCAGCGCGGCCTCGGTGCCGGCGGGCAGGTCGGCGGCGCGGGTCACGGCGGCCCCGCCGGCGGCGGCGAATTCGTCGCAGGCGGCGTTGCGCGGGTCGCAGCCGGTGCACTCGATGCCCTCGGCCTTCAGCAGGCTGAGCGCGGCGCCCATGCCCATGGCCCCGAGGCCGATCACCGCTGCGCGCATGCCATGGCCCCTCGCTGCCCGGTCCGTCCCGGCGCCCGATCCAGGCTTCCGGGAGGGCGGGGCCGGCGTCAAGCCGTGCGCCCGCGGCCTCAGCTGCCGGGCGGGGTCCGCCTCGCCTCCAGCCACAACAGCCGCGCGACGGTGGCGAGCAGGCCGATGGAGCCGCTGGCAAGGGTCAGCGCCAGCCAGAGCCATGGCTGCATGCCCACGGCGCGGGCACGCGGCAGCAGCAGGGCCCAGGCGGTCCCGACGCCCAGCAGCAGGTCGAACCAGATCTGGTTGCCCCACATGTTGCGGGTGTGCTCGGGCCAGAAGCCGGTCGG
>CAYNYQ010000459.1:0-3945 GCA_964401305.1 uncultured Acetobacteraceae bacterium
ACGGTCAGCATCGAGGGGTCGCCGCCGTCGATGATGGCCTGGTACTCGTCGATCGTGTTGAGGATGGGCCGGGGCGTGCCGTGGAAGCGCACGCAGGAGGGGTTCATCTCGTGGAAGCAGACCGCATCCCGCTGCGCGTTCAGCAGGTTGGCGAGGGAAGCGGTGCCCGAGCGGCCGGTGCCGATCCCGATGACGATCATGGCCGATCTTCTTCCCGGATACGGAGCAGAACACGACAATCCTGAGCCGGAGTCGGTAGAACAGGAATTGCGGGAGGTCTGTCAACGGTAGGTCGGGCGCACCCCAGGGCTATCGCATATGGCCGATGATGCTCCTTTCGAAGTCGTCGGACCACCCGGATCGCTTTCGCTTGCGCCGGATGGAGAGGTCTGGCCTGGAGTTTCGCAGGAGGTTAAGGGCGAGCTTCCTGAGGATGGCGAGGTTTTCCGGCCCGTGATCGCGGCGGTTGCGGGCGCGGTCCTCGTCGAAGCCGACGTCGAGCACCCAGTGGAGGCTGTTCTCGATGCGCCAATGCGCGCGGACCGCGGTGGCGAGGGCGGTGGCGTCGAGGCGGGCGGAGGAGAGGTAGAGGCGGCGGGTGGTGGTGGTCCGCCCTTTGCGGGTGACGGTCGCCTTGACCTCGGCGAGGGTGGCGAGGCTTGGCATCGCCGCCTCGCCGGGAAAGCGCCGGCTGGAGAGCAGCCAGCCGATCTCGTGGCTGACCCGGTGGCGGCGGACCTCGATGCGGCCGTGGTCGGCGTCGGTGGTGACGTGCTCGCTGTCGGGCCGGCTCAGCGGATCGGCGAACAAGGCGGCGATCTCGGCACGCTGGGTGGGGCGGTTGGCCTTCAGCGCGAACAGCCACTGCCCGCCGCGCGCGGTGATCAGGCGGGCGGTCTCAGCCTGGCAGTGCAGCGCGTCGCCGGTGACCAGCGCGCCCTCGAGGTCGAGCAGCCCGAGCAACTGCCGCGCGGCGAGGATCTCGCTCTCCTTGTCGCCGGCGGCGACCTGGCCGATCACCACCCGGGCGTCCGCGGCAAAGGCGGTCACCACGTGCAGCGGCGAGCGCGCGGCGGCGGCGTCGAAAGAACGCCGCAGCGTCTTGCCGTCGATCGCCACCACTCCCGGGCCGTCCGCGCCGAGCCCGTCGAGGAAGGCCTGGAAGCAGCCGGCGAAGGCGGCCGGGTCGAGCAGGCGGAACAGACGGGAGTAGGTGTCGTGGCTCGGCAGCCCACCGGACAGGTCGAGGAACTCGCGGAACAGCGCCTGCCGGTCGCGGCCGAAATCGGCGATGTCGACGCAGCTCTCCGCGCCGCAGATCGTGGCCGTCAGCGCAATCGCCAGCAAATCCAGAAGCTTGTGCCGCAGCGAGTTGCCCGACCGCGGGGCAGGCAGCGCCGCGAACGCCTGCAGAACCAGCATCCTCGCATCACCCCTCGCTCATCCGGGGCAACACTGGAATCCATCACGCCGCGTCGGGGAAAGGCCTATTCGGGCTTATGCGATTCCCCTGGGGCATGGCCGGCGCTCGGCTTCGGTGGGTGGATGATCTATACGATCCCGGTGCCTGGTGACGCCCCGCGGATCGGGGAAGGCAACAGGCTGCGGAGCGCCTGCCGGCGCGCCGCCGGAGGGGTTCGATGACCTTGCACCGCGTCGGCTACCGCCTCCTTTGCCCCTGCCTGGAAGGGTGAACGAGCGGCATGCGTGATCTCGCCTTCGCCGTCGTCATGCTGGGCCTGCTGCCCCTGGCGGCGGCACGACCCTTCGCCGGCGTGCTGCTGATGTCTTGGATTTCCTTCATGACTCCGCAGCAGACGCTGTACGGATTCGGCCTCAGCGTGCCCTGGGCGCTGATGGCGTTCTGCGCGACCGTCCTTGGCTGCTTCGTGGCACGGGAGCCGCGCCAGCCAGCGGTCAATGCAGTGACCGTGTTGTTGCTATTGTTCCTAGTCTGCATAACGGTGACGTCGCTCACTGCCGTCGTCCCGCCCGAGCGGGTCTGGTTCAAATGGGAATCCGTGATGAAGATGGTGGTAGGAGTATTGCTCACTGCCTGCCTGCTCACCAGCCGACACCGTATCAATGCTCTGGTATGGTTAATGGTTATTTCGATCGGATATTTCGGTATCAAAGGAGGAATGTTCACTCTCGTCACAGGAGGTTCCGCCATCGTCATGGGTCCCCCGAACAGCCCGATCGGTGATCGCAATCAACTCTCCGTGGCGCTGCTGGCCAGCATTCCCCTGATGAACTACCTGCGCCTGCACGCTCGCCACCGCATCGTCCGGCGAGGATTGATCGCGGCGATGCTGTTCACTCTGTTCGCCGTGCTCGGCAGCCAGTCCCGCGGCGCGCTGGTCGGCCTGGCCGCGACGGCCTTGTTCCTGTGGTTCCGCAGCCCGCACAAGATCCTTTCCGGGATGGCGATTGCCGCCTGCGTGGCGATCGGCGTCTCCTTCATGCCCGACAGCTGGTGGCAGCGCATGAATACGGTGGAAACCTTCCAGGAAGACGACTCGGCCATGGGCCGCATCCTGATCTGGAAGGCCTCCCTGCAGATGGCCCTGGCGCTGCCATGGACCGGGCCCGGCTTCAACAGCATGTACACCCAGTCGGTCCTCAACGAGCTCGCCCCGGGGACGAGGGCCCTTGCCGCGCACAGCATCTGGCTCGAGGTCATCGGCGAGCACGGCTTCCCGACCTTCCTGGTCTGGCTCGGGATCATCGTCGCGGGCGTCGTCTACAGTCTGCGCATCGCCAGGCTCGCGCGCCGCAATCCCGAGCTGCGATGGGCGGGCGACCTGGCCCGCATGGCCCAGGTCTCGATCGTGGCCTATGCCAGCGCAGGCAGCTTCGTCTCGCTGAGCTACTGGGATCTCTTCTGGGCCATCCTGGTCATGCTCGCGGCGACGCATCACATAGTCGCAAGCTCCCTCCGCCAGCCGATGACGGCAACGTCTCGGCAGGCGAGCGTCGCAGGCAGTGGCTGGAAGTCGCAGGAGGCGGCGGCAGCCGTACGCGGCCGGGGACTGGCCGCCGCCCGCCAGGCCCGGACGACCTGAGGACGGACGCACCGCGATGGACGCTCTCTACTTCCTGGCCATGCTGATCGGCATCGCCGCCCTCGCGCTCTGGAGCGTGCTGCCGGAGGACGGGCAGATGGCCCGCTGGTGGTGGCCCTTCGACATGCGCGAGACCCAGCCGGTGCGGACGGAAGCGGCCGAAGATGCCGGCAGGCGCGGCACGACAGGCCCACGACCGGTGGTCCGGAGAACCGCGACAAGGCAGGGCGGCGGCGGCCGGACGGATGAGCCTCGGGCCGCTCCTGCGATACCGGCCCGTGGAGGGGCGGTCGCGTGGCGCGACAGGCGGCAGGTGACGCCACTGGGGGCCACGAGCCCGTCGGGGCGGCGCGCTCCATGAGCGCCTGCGATCGCGCTGACGCCAGCCGGGGTCCTCGCGTGACCCGGCGGCAGGGTCTTCTGCTGCCGCTGATGCTGGCCGCCAATTGCGCCGCGCCCTCCATCACCGGTGCGCAAGGCAGCCGGCAGGGTAGCGCCCCCGTCGTGCGCCTCGAACCCGGCGTGATCCGCGTCTGGCTGCAGAATGCCGGCGCGCGCGCCCTGCCAGGCGGCGTGGTCACCTTCGGCCAGGCCTTCCTGCGCCGCGAGGTTCCCTCTGGTTCTGGCCTGGTGGCGCGGATCGGCGATGTTTCCGTGCCGGTGCAGATGGACGTGAAGACCCGCTGGGAGGACGGATCGGTCAAGATGGCCATCGTCTCGGTGGCCCGGCCGGACCTCGCGGCAGGACAGACCGCCGAGCTCGTGCTCTCGGCCGGCGCGGCGCCGGCGGCGCCGGCGATCGACCTCGCCCAGGCGCTCTCGGGCCACAGCTTCGCGGTGGACCTCGCCTTCCAGGACGGCCGCGCGCCGCTGCAGGTCG
>CAYNYQ010000460.1:0-3942 GCA_964401305.1 uncultured Acetobacteraceae bacterium
CGCCGGGCTACCGGCTGGTGACCGGGGGTGCGACGGAGGAGAGCGGCAAGGCCAACGCGGCGCTGTTCTCGCTGTTTCCCGTCATGGTCGCCGCGATGCTGCTGCTGCTGATGGTGCAGCTCCGGCATTTCGGGCGGACGGCGCTGGTGCTGGCCACGGCGCCGCTCGGCATCCCGGGTGCGGCGGCGGCGCTGCTGCTGACCGGCAGCCCCTTCGGCTTCGTGGCGCTGCTCGGCGTGATCGCGCTGGCGGGGATGATCATGCGCAACACGCTGATCCTGGTCGACCAGGTGCGGCAGGACCTCGAGGCCGGCGCGGCGCTGCGCGACGCCATCGTCGAGAGCACGGTGCGCCGCGCCAGGCCCGTGGTGCTGACGGCGCTGGCCGCGGTGCTGGCCTTCGTGCCGCTGACGCTCTCGGTGTTCTGGGGGCCGATGGCGGTGGCGATGATCGGCGGGCTGACGCTGGCCACCTTTGCCACGCTGCTGGTGGTGCCGGCGCTCTACGCGCTGGCGCTGCCCTGGCGCGCGGCGCGGCGGCGCGCGGCGGCGGCGGCGATGCCGGCGGGCTCGGCGCTGGTGCCGGGGGAGTAGCCGCGGGGGTCTGGGCCGGTTCCGGGCGCGTCGCCGGCGGGCCGCGGGTCAACCGCCGGGCGCCCTGAGCGCTAGCATCCCGGAAGGGAGGGCCCCGATGCCGGACGACCCCATGATCCTGACGCTCACGCTCAACCCCACCGTCGACATCGCCGCCGATGCCGACCGGGTGCAGCCCGTGCGCAAGGTGCGGACGCGGGACGAGACCTTCGACCCCGGCGGCGGCGGGGTGAACGTGGCGCGGGTGCTGCGCGAGCTCGGCGGGCGGACGCTGGCGGTGATCCTGGCCGGCGGCGTGAGCGGGCGCTTTCTCGAGGAACTGCTGGACGAGGGCGGCGTGCCGCGCCGTTCCGTCCCTGTCGCGGGGCGCACGCGGATCAGCCACACCGTGCACGACCGCTCGACCGGCCAGGAATTCCGCTTCGTGCCCGAGGGGCCGGAGATCGCGGCGGCCGAATGGCAGGCCGCGCTCGACGTGCTGGAGGAGGCGCCGGCGGGCTGTGTGGTCGCCAGCGGCAGCCTGCCGCGCGGCGTGCCGGAGGATTTCTACGCCCGGGCGGCGGCGATCGCCGCGCGGCGCGGGCAGCGCTTCGTGCTCGATACCTCGGGGGCGCCGCTGCGCGCGGCCCTCGGGGCCGGCGTCGCGCTGATCAAGCCGAGCCGCGGCGAGTTCGAGGCGCTGGTCGGTCGCCCCCTGCCGACGCCGGAGGCGCAGGCCGAGGCGGCCCAGGCGTTGGTGCGCGACGGCGCGGCCGGGCTCGTCGCCGTAACGCTCGGCCATGAGGGCGCGCTGCTGGCCGGGGATGGGCTGCTGCTGCGCCTGCCCGCGCTGGAGGTGCCGGCGGTCGGCGCGGTCGGCGCGGGGGACAGCTTCCTGGCGGCGATGGTGCTGGCGCTGGCCCGCGGCGAGGACCCGCGCGAGGCCTTCGCCTGGGGCCTGGCGGCAGGTGCCGCGGCGGTGATGCGGCCCGGGACGGCGCATCCGCGCCGCGCCGATGTGGAGGCGCTGCGGCGGCGGATCACGCTGCCTGGGTCGTAAGCCCCGTGGCCTCCCCGCGCGGGCGGGGCGGCCGAGGGGAATCGCCTCAGGCGAAGACGATGTCGCCCGGCGTCACGGCGGCATAGCCGAGCAGCAGGGCCGAGCCGCCTTCCCAGGTCACCAGCGTGTCGCCGCCCTGCAGGGTGCGGGTGACGCTGGCCTCGACCGCGGCACCGAGCACGAGCCGGTCGCCCGTCGAGAAGGCCAGGTCGTCGATGCCGAAATAGCCGGGCCCGTCGATCGCGAGCGAGACGAGGTCGCGCCAGTCGGAACCGAAGGCGACCGCGAGAGGCGCCTCGCCCGGCGCATCGATGCGCGGCGCAGCGATGGTCAGGCTGACCGTGCCGCCATCGGCGCGGGTGCCGAGGAAGGTGACGGGCAAGGCCTCCTGAAAGGCTGCGGTGACGGTGATGCCGTGCAGGTCGAAGGCCTCGTCGCGGGCGAGGATGAGGCCCGATCCGGATGCGCCCTCGTAGCCCGCGATCTCGACGCCGTTCTTCTCGCCGACGAAGGCGATCTGGTCCCCGGAGGAGGAGGCGTAGCCGAGGCCGGGATAGGCCGCGGGCTGGGCGATGCCGGCCTGGGTCCAGGAGAAGCCGCCATAGCCCGGGGCGAGCAGGGCCAGCGCCCCCTCGCTGGCGCCCCCGAGATCGATGTCGTCGAAGTCCAGGACGGCCAGGCTGCGGGCGAAGGCGGCCTCGACATCGGCAGTGCGGGTCTCGAGGTCGTCGATGCCGAAATACCCCGGCCCGTCGATGCTGACACTGCGCAGGTCCGTCCACGCCTCGCCGAAGGTCACGCGGAGCGGCACGTCCCCCGGGGCATCGACGCGCGGCGCCGCGACGGCCAGCGTGATGGTGCTGCCGTCCCAGCGCGTGCCGGTGATGGTGACAGGCAGCCCCTCGTCGAAGGCGGCGGAGAGAACGAGGCTGACGAGATCGAAGCGTTCCTCCCGCGCGATGACGAGGCCGGAGCCGGGCTCGCCGTCGTAGCCTTCGATCTCGGCGCCGCTCTTCTCGCCCACGAAGGCGATCTGGTCGCCAGAGGCGGTCGCATAGCCGAGGCCGGGATAGGCCGCGGGCTGGGCGATGCCGGCCTGGGCCCAGGAGAAGCCTCCGAGGAGGGGTGCGAGCACGGAGAGCGGCGCCTCGCTGGCGCTGCCGAGCGGAAGGTCGTCGAAGGTCAGCGTGGCGAGGCTGGCGAAATCCCCGAAGGAGAACGCCTCTCCGTCGCGGACGAGGGTGAAGCTGGTGGGGCTGGTCATGCCGCGGGAAGCTCCTGCGAGGACTGGCAGCGCATCCTTCGCCAGGCGCAATTCGCGTGTCACGCGAATTCAGGAGCAGAATTCACGCATGGATTGCATGCAACTCCTGCATCAATGCCATGACCGCCGGCACGGGGGCCACGCCCGCCGGGCGGCGCGGCGGAACCCGCTGCCGGCCGTCCGATCGGCCGCCAGCGCTGCGCGCCGGCCCGATCAGCCCGCCGCACGCCGCCTGAGCGCCAGCCGCTTGCCCGGCCGCCCGGTGGCGCGGGCGGCGAAGCGCGCCTGCACGTCCTCGGGCCAGGTCGTCACCCGCCGCACGCCGAGATCGACGCAGAGGTAGAGCACCTCGTTCTCGGCCGCGAGCCAGCCCTCCTCGGCATGCAGCATGCGGTGGATCGCCAGCAGCCGCTTCTCGTCATGGGCCAGCACCTCGCTGGTGCAGGCCAGCGGCATGCCCTCGTTCACCTCGCGCACGTAGCTCACCCAGGTCTCGGCCGCGAAGGTGCCGAGGTTGCGCGCCTTGAACTCGGGCCCGAGGCCGATGTGCGGCCAGAGCTGGTCGGTCGCCATGTCGAAGACCACCAGGTAGAAGCCCATGTTCATGTGGCCGTAGAAATCCACCCAGTCGGGCCGCACCACGGCCAGCGGCCCCGCGCCGGCGGGCGGGCGCAGGATGCGCGGGTCCTCGGCGTCGTTCATGCTGTCCATGCCTCTGTCTCTCTCTCGGCGGCGCTCAGCAGGCGGGATAGGCGAGCCAGCCGAGCACGCGCCCCGAACCGCTGCCGGGCAGGCTAGCCTGGGGCGCGTCGATTCGCCGGGCATCGGCGCAGCGCCGCTCCAGGAAGAAGGCGGGCGCCGCGGGGTCCGGCGGCGGCAGGCCGGCCAGGGGGCGCCAGTCCAGCACCGGACCGCCCGCCGGCCCCGCCCGGCAGAGCGTCGCCGCCCCGTCGCGCCACAGCGTCACCGCGACCTCGCCGCCCGGGCCGGCCTCGGCGGCGGTGGCGAAGGCGCCGGGGCCGGCGCGCCCGAGGCAGGCGCGGAGG
>CAYNYQ010000461.1:0-3941 GCA_964401305.1 uncultured Acetobacteraceae bacterium
GTATCGGCCACATCCACCTGCCGGAGCGCGCGGCCAACCTCTGCTTCGGCGGGCGCTGGCGCAACCGGCTCTTCGTCTCGGCCGCGCAGTCGCTCTACGCGCTCTACGTGAACACGCAGGGCGCGCCGGGGGGGTGAGGCGGCGCCGCACCGGCGGCGAGGCTCAATCGAGCCTGAGGCCGAGTTCGCGGATCAGCGGCCAGTCGATGGCGCGCTCCGCCTCGATCATGGCGCGGGATCGGGAGGGACGTCATTCCAGCAGGGCGAGGCAGTCCTCGACGACCGCCTCGACCGCCAGCGCCGGCGCGTAGCCGGCGTAGCGATCGGCGAACCGCGCCGCCGCGGCACGGGGGCCCGGCTCCGTCAGAAGGCGCCGCAGCGCCGCCGCCGCCTCCTCGGCCGTCGCCGCCGGCGCCAGGGCGAGGCCGAGCTCCTGCTGCACCAGCCGGTTCGCCAGCACGGTCTGTTCCAGGTGCTCCGGCAGCGCGAGCACCGGGCACCCGTGGGCGAGCGCGGCCGAGGCGAGGTTCGGCCCCTGGCAGACCACCAGCGGCCGCTCGGCCAGGATGCCGTCGAGCCGCAGCGGCCCAGGCGCCAGCCAGGCATTGCCGGGCAGCCTGTCCACGACGCCCGGATCGGCGCCGCGCAGGTGCAGCACGGTCGGGCAGCCGACCTCGCCGAGGGCGGCCAGCAGGGCCGGCCGCACCGGATGACGGGCGTTGACATAGGCGAAGCAGCGCGGCCCCGGGCCCGCGGGCCACTGCGGCCCCGCGCCCTCGGTCAGCTGGTAGATTGCGCCGAAATACTCGGCAGGCCCGCGTCCGGGGTAGTGATCGAGTTCGGGGAAGCTGCAGAGGCAGGCATCGGCCGGGTCGAAGAGCGCGGCGAGTGTCGGCAGCGGGGCGCCGCCGAGCGCCGTCAGCGCGGGGTTCACCGCGCCGAGCAGCCGCGCCTCGGCGGCGGCCAGGATTGCAGGATCGGCCGGCGCCCAGAACCGGATGGCCGGCAGCGGCGTGACCGGGGGCGGCAGGTTCCAGCCCATGCCGACCGAGACGCACGGGATGCCGGCGACCCGTGCGGCAAGCATGGCGCCCGGCGAGAACTCCGCGACGACGAGATCGGCGCCGGTGGCCCGGATCAGCGCATGCCAGCCTGCGATAGCGGTGCGTGCTTCGGTGGGCGTGCCGTAGCCCGAGCCGATCGCAATGTCCGCCCAGGATTCGATCCGATGCAGTGTCGTTGCGCCGCCGGGCCTGAATGGCGCGTCGAGGACCGGCACCGCGCGGTCGTTCAGCAGGGCCAGGACGGTGCCACGGTCGGGAACCGCAAGGCTCGGGCGATGGCCGGCGGCGGCGAGGCGATCCACCAGCGGCAGCATCAGCTGCAGGTGGCCGTAACCGCCACCGAGTTCCCAGGCGACGAGAACCCGGCGGCTGGCCAAGGTCAGGCCGCGCGGCGGCGGCGCAGGCCCGTGAGGCCGGCGAGGCCGGCACCAAGCACGGCGAGGCTGGCTGGCTCCGGAACGTCGGTCGGCGTCGTGGACCGCGCGGTGATGACCACGTCGTCGATCCTGCCATAGGCGCCGGAGGTCGTCGTGACGAAGGACAGGTCCGCCGAGGTCGAAGTCGCCGTGAAGCTGGTGGAGAATTGGACGAACAATGCGGTGCTGAGCGGGGCGTTGGGGGAGGTAAGGCCGGTGAACAGGGCGGTCGAACCCAGCGTCACGTTCAAGGCAGCTCTGTTATCTGAAACGAAAATATCACCCCACCAGAACGAAAAGTCATAGGTCGTTCCGATGACCAGCCCGGTGATCGTCTGGGTCGTCGGCGAGGTGAAGAAACTGCCACTCTGCGTTCCTGAATTGGCGTCGACGGTTGATACGAAGGTACCCGTCCACGGCGAGGCGCTGCTCTCCTCGAAGCCGCAGTTGCCGACGAGGTTGCCCGACACGTCGCAGGCGATCGTCGAGGCTTGCGCTTGGTTCGTCGAAACCGCCGCGACTGCGATCGGCAGTGCGGTTAGCCACGCATAGTTGCGCATTCGGTTAGGTCCCCCTCCGATATATGGCCGGCTCCATCATGCCGGTCATTCCATAATCCGTTGTGCTCCACACTGGAGTTAACCTGTAGGTTTGAAACTACGCAAGCCGCGCTGCCAGCGACAACTTCGCAATTTTCAAGACTAACCAAGCGCAGCGGCACGCTGGAAAAAAGATATTGTATAATGTGTGGTTTGTTTCTTCCCTGCCTATGGTCGAGGCCGCCGTCCCGGCGGCCAGCGCCATCACCTGCACCGGCCGGGTGGTGGCTCGGTCCGGGCGTGCCGCGGAGTGTCGGCCGAATGGCGACAACGGCCGCGCCGGATTGAGGCCGGGCCCGGGGGCCGACACTTCCTGGGCCCCTCATCCCGCCCGAGCCGCGCCGTTGCCCAGCAGCCGCGCCAGCACGTCCGTCCCCCCGCCGGCGGGGTAGCCGACAAGCCAGCGCAGAGGACGGTCCGGCGACCAGACCGGCGGGCAGCCCTGGGCACCGGCGCCGCCTGGGAGCAGCAGCGCGGCCGCGACGCCCAGGGTGCGACGCGTGATCGAAGCCATGCGGGCTCTCCTTCCCGGAATGGTCAGGCCAGCCGCACCGGCAGGCCGAGGAAGCCGCGGAACCGCGCGCGGCCGCCCCGCACCGGCGCGCCCGCCGGCGCGTAGCCGGGGAAGCGCGCGAGGAAGCGGGCGATCGCCACCCGCCCCTCCAGCCGCGCGAGCGCGAGGCCCGCGCACTGGTGCGCGCCGCTGCCGAAGGCGAGGTGCCGGTTCGGCGTGCGGCCGACATCGAAGCGCTCGGGATCGGGGAACTGCGCGGGGTCGCGGTTGGCCGCGCCGATGCAGAGCGTGATCGGCGTGCCCGGCGCGACGGCCACGCCGCCGATCTCGGCCGCGGCGACGGCGCGGCGGTTGCCGAGCTGGTTGCTGCTCTCGTAGCGCAGCATCTCCTCGACCGCCGTGCCGATCAGGCCGGGATCGGCCAGCAGCCGGGCCTTCTCGTCGGGGAAGCGCAGCAGCGCCTCGAGCCCGTTGCCGATCAGGTTGGTGGTGGTCTCGTGCCCGGCGTTCAGCAGGAAGATGCAGTTGTGCAGCAGTTCCGCCTCGCTCAGGCGCTCGCCGCCCTCCTCGCCCTGGATCAGCCGCGTCAGCACGTCGGTGCGCGGGTCGCCGGGCTGCGCGCGGCGGCGGGCGACCAGGCCGCGGAGATAGTCGAGGAACCCGGTCACCGCCGCATTGCCGCGCGCCGCGGCCTCCGCGCCGACCACCGGCTCGAGCGCGCCGAGGATCGCCAGCGACCAGCCGCGCAGCGGCCCGCGCTCCGCCTCGGGTACGCCGAGCAGGTTGCCGATCACCTCGATCGGGATGGCGGCGGCGAAGTCTTCGATCAGGTCGGCCTCGCCCTTGCGGGCCATCGCATCCAGCAGCCGGTCGACCAGGGCGGCCAGCGCGGGCTCCATGCCCGCGATCGCGCGCGGCGTCAGCGCGCCCATGATCAGCCGGCGGACACGGGTGTGCAGCGGCGGGTCGTTGAACACCAGGCTCGTGGTGTGGTGCGCGTAGAGCGGCGTGCCGACGCCGAATTTCGGCGCGAACTCCGCCTGCTTGTCGGAGGCGAAGCTGCGTGTGTCCCGGTAGATCCGGTCGAGATCGGCCCAGCGCGTCAGGAACAGTGATCCATCCGGCATGCGCCTGACCGGCGCGTGCTCGCGCAGCGCGCGGTAGGTGGGGAAGGGGTCGGCGTAGAATTCCGGGGTCAGCGCCGCGAGGTCGAAGGCCTCGGCCAGCCCCGGGTCGGTTGCCGTCATCCCTGGCTCCCCCGCCCGCCGTTCAGGTCCTCTCCGCGACGCCCCCGGCGAAGCCCATCACCAGGTCCTGGATGCGCGCCGGGTCGGACTGCTCCATGACGC
>CAYNYQ010000462.1:0-3940 GCA_964401305.1 uncultured Acetobacteraceae bacterium
GGGTGCCGCCCCGGCAGGCATTGCCGCCGTGCAGCGCGAGCCGCTCGGCGTCGGCGCGCTCGGGCGGGTCGAGCCCGCCTCGCGGGTGCGCAAGCTGAACCAGCCCGGCGGCTTCGCCATCTCCCGCGTGCAGCAGATGCTGGTCGCCGAGGGCGACAGGGTCGAGGCCGGGCAGATGCTTGCCGTGCTGGCCGATGCGGCGCAGAAGGATGCCGCCGTCGCGCAGGCCGAGGCGGCGCTGGCCGAGGCGCGCGCCAACCTCGAGAAGACCCGCGCCGCCGGCCGCCCGAGCGAGATCGCCGCCCAGCGCGCGCGCATCGAGAGCCTGGCATTGCTGGAGTCGATCGCCCGCCGCGACGCCGAGCGGGCGGAACGCCTGGTGCCCTCCGGCGCCGGTGCGGTCGCGGTCGCCGACCGCAACCGCGTCGCCGCCGCCCGCGCCGCCGCGGAGCGCGCCGAGGCCGAGGCCCAGCTCGAGACGCTGAGCCGCCCCCGGCCCGAGGACGTCGCACTCGCCGAGGCGCGCCTCAGCAGCGCCGAGGCGCAGCTTGCCCGTGCGCGCTCCGAGGCCGCGCTCTCGCGCGTCGCGGCGCCGATCGCCGGCACCATCCTCAAGGTCTATACCCGCGCCGGCGACCAGATCGGCACCGATGGTCTGCTCGACATGGCCGATCTCGACACGATGGACGTCGTCGCCGATGTCTACGAGACCGACCTGCCGCGGCTTCGCCTCGGCGCGCCGGCCGAGGTCGTGGTGCCGGGCGAGCCGCGCCGCTACGCCGCGACCGTGCGCGAGATCGGCTGGCTGATCCGCCGCACCACCCAGGCCGGGACCGACCCCATCGCCGCGGTCGATGCCCGCACCGTCGAGGTGCGGCTCCGCCTCTCGGAGGAGGGGCGGGAGGCGCTGCTGCGGCGCACCAACATGCAGGTGCAGGTGGCGATCCGGCCGTGAACATCCTCGCCCCGCCCGAGCCGGCGCTGCTGCCTTGGGCGCCGGAGCGCAGCGCGCCGGCCCCGGGCCCTGCACCCGGGCCCGCGCCCGCCGCCGCGCCGCCAGCGCCTCCGCCCCGCCGGGCCCGGCCCGCGCCGCTCGCCTGGATCCTGCTGCCGCTGCGCCTGGCCTGGCGGCAGCTCCGGGCGGAGAAGGCGCGGCTCTTCTCCGCCATCGCCGGGGTGATGTTCGCCGCCGTCCTCGTCTTCATGCAGCTCGGCTTCCGCGCCGCGCTGTTCGACAGCGCGACGGCGCTGCTCTCGGCCTTCCGCGCCGACATCTTCCTGATGCACCCGCTGACGACGGTCAGCTTCAAGCCGGAAACGCTGCCGCGCGTGCGCGCGAGCCAGGCGCTGGCCCTGCCGGAGGTGCAGGCGGCCGCGCCGGTCTACCTGGCGCAGGCCACCTGGCGGAACCCCGAGAACGGCACGCGCCGCGCCATCCAGCTCGTCGGCTTCGACGTGGAGGCGGGGGTGATGGACTTCCCCGGCCTCGCCCCGCTGATCGAGGCGCTGAAGCGGCCCGACAGCATGGCCTTCGACCTGCGCTCACGCCCCGAATTCGGCGACGTGGCGAAGCTGCTGGCCGAGCGCGGGCCCTTCGACGTGCAGGTCGGCAACCGGCAGATGCAGGTGGTCGGGCTGGTCGAGATCGGCCCCTCCTTCGGCGCCGACGGCAACGTGGTGATGTCGGAGCTGAACTTCCGCCGCGTGGTGAAGGAGCGCCTGGTCGCCCAGGTCGATCTCGTCGCCATCCGCCTGATGCCGGGCGCCGACATCGACGCCGCCAAGCGCCGGCTGGCCGAGGTGCTGCCGGACGACGTGACCGTGCTGACGCAGCCCGAGCTGGTGGCCTGGGAGCGCCGCTACTGGGAGGAGGCGACGCCGATCGGCTTCATCTTCATGTTCGGCAGCCTGATGGGCCTCGTGGTCGGGATGGTGATCGTCTACCAGATCCTGTTCAGCGACATCGCCAGCCACCTGCGCGAATACGCCACCCTCAAGGCCATGGGCTATTCCAACGGGTATCTCGGCCGCGCGGTGCTCTCGGCGGCGCTGATCCTGGCGGTGCTGGGCTTCCTGCCGGGCCTCGCGCTCTCGGCGGTGCTCTACGACGTGGTGGGCAAGGGCACCTTCCTGCCGCTGGCCATGGACTGGGAGCGGGCGCTCGGCGTCTTCGCCATGATCTTCACCATGTGCGCCGTGGCCGGCCTGCTGGCGATGCGCAAGCTGCGCGACGCCAACCCGGCGGACATGTTCTGATGCCCACTGGTTCGATGTCGGGCGCACCGGTCGCGCTCTCGGGCGTCACCTATGCGTACGGGAAGGGCGAGCTGGCGCGGCCGGTGCTGCGCGAGGTGGATCTCACCGTCGGCGCGGGCGAGATCGTGCTGCTCACCGGCCCCTCGGGCAGCGGCAAGACCACGCTGCTGACGCTGATCGGCGCGCTGCGCGCCCTGCAGCAGGGCAGCGCGGTGGTGCTCGGCCAGGAGCTGATGGGCGCCTCGGAACGCCAGCGCGTCGCGCTGCGCCGGCGCATCGGCTTCATCTTCCAGAGCCACAACCTGCTCGGCTTCCTCACCGCGCGGCAGAACGTGGCGATGGCGCTCGAGCTCGACCCCACGACGCCCGAGCGCGCGCGGCTCGAGCGCGCCGGCGCGCTGCTGGGCGCGGTCGGCCTCGGCGATCGCGGCGAGAGCCGGCCGGACCAGCTCTCGGGCGGACAGCGCCAGCGCGTGGCGGTGGCTCGGGCGCTCGCCGCCGACCCCGGGCTGATCCTGGCCGACGAGCCCACCGCCGCGCTCGACCGCCAGACCGGCGGCGAGGTGGTGCGGCTGCTGCGCGACCTGGCGAAGGGCCGGGGCGTGCCGATCCTGATGGTGACGCACGACCCGCGCATCCTCGACATCGCCGACCGCATCGTCGCCATGGAGGATGGGCGCATCCTGCCCAACGCGCAGGCAGAACCGGCCGCCGCCGGCGCCTGAGCCGCTCCAGGGGGCAGCATAAGCCCGAAGAGGTCTTCTGCCGACGCAGCGTGGCGGAATCCCGATCCGCGGTCGGGCAATGCGCGTCGGGATGCGCTGCCGGGTCTGCTCACGCTGGCGCTGACGGCGACGATCTGCGGGGCGGGGAGCTGCGTCGACATCGCCGATTTCGGGTACGGCCGGGCGGCGCTGTTCCGCGCGCTCCCCGACCGGTGCGGCGGGCTGCCGAGCCAGACGGTGCCGGCAGGGCCCCTCGCTCCCCTGCCCAGGCAGGTGTCGGAAAACTTTACATGCGCGGGTGTCGCCGCGCTGGCTCTCGGAGAACGCCTTGAATCGCGGCAATTATTTCGAGCGGCGCGGAGATTGCTCGCGGCTTTTCCAGCGCAGCCGGCCCGGCTGTTGCGAACCAAAACGCAAGAGAGACCGAATGCTTCGCAACGCCACCCTCGCCGCCCTGCTTGCGGCCGGGCTCGCCGCCAACGACGCCGAGGCGGCGGAGATCTACGACTGGACCTTCACCGAGGAAAACCAGTCCGGGCCGCTCTCGGCCGGCACCTTCACCGGCACGCTGACCGTCGATGGCGGCGTCGTCACCGCGATCACAGGCAGCAGCACGACGCTGGGTGCGATCACCGCCCTGCTGCCGCCGAATACCTTCGGGGGCAACAGCAATCTGTTCTCGGTATTCGGCCCGATTGGGTTCGCCATCGGTTCGATGAACTACGTCCTCTTCGAGAACGTCGTCATTGCGATCGTCAACACCGATGCGTCTGTCGACAGCAGCGGCACCTTCACCGCCACCCTGCAGACCGCGCCGCCGCCCGCGACAGTGCCCGAGCCGATGAGCCTCTCGCTGCTCGCCCTCGGCCTCGCCGGCCTCGCCGCCGCGCGCCGCACCAGGGCCTGACGCACCGCCCCAGCCGGCATCGGGCGGGCCGGCGGCCCGCCGCCGGTTGACC
>CAYNYQ010000463.1:0-3940 GCA_964401305.1 uncultured Acetobacteraceae bacterium
CCTAGACGCCTGGCGCGCGCACCAGGCCCGAGCCGCGATCCACCGGGTCGAGCCCCGGGGTGAAGACGTCGGCGCGGGCGCGGGCCTGCAGGTTGGCCGCGACCAGGCTCGCCGAGGGCATGGCCACGCCGTTCAGGCGCAACTCCTCCCACCACAGCGCGGCCACGCCGGCGACGTGCGGGCAGGCCATGCTGGTGCCGCTCAGCTCCACCAGGCCGCGGCTGCCGGCGCGGGCGGAGAGCACGCGCTGGCCCGGGGCGCTGACCACGGCGAAGGTGTTGGAGAAGTCGGCGACGCCGAGCTTGCCGCCGGCCTCCTGGCGTAGCGCCGCGACCGAGATCACCCGCTCCGCCGCCGCCGGCAGGGAGGCGGCGATCTCGTAGGGCCGGCGGGCGGTCCGGGCGCTCTCGTTCCCGGCGGCGGCGACCACCACCGGGCTGCCGCCGAAGGGCTCGCGCGCCTGGGCCATGTCCATCAGCGCGTCGAACATGCGCAGGTGGCCGCGATAGGCCTCGAGCGCGACGGAGGCCGCCGCCTCCTCCGGCATGTCCTCCTGCTGGACCAGGATCTTCACCAGGCCCGGGAAGTCGAAGCCGAGCGACATGGAGATCACCTGCGCGCCGCTGGTCATCGCCCACTGGATGCCCTCGAAGAGCATCTCCGAGCTGCCGCCGCCGTCGTCGCCCAGCACCTTGCCCGCCAGCACCTGCGTCACGCCGCGCGCGACGCCGATGCGCCGCCCGCCGACGTCGCGGCCGAGGATGGTGCCGGCGCAATGCGTGCCGTGGCCCTGGCGGTCGCCGTTGCCCGTGCCGCTGAAGTCGCGCTCGACGATGTGCACGCCCGCGAAGGCCGGGTGGTTGCGGTCGATGCCGGTGTCGAGCACGGCGACGACGACGCCGGCCCCGGTACGCGCCGTGGCGTCGGCGCCGACCGCGCCGATGCCCCAGGCGTCGCCGGCCGCGGCGGCCTCGGGCAGGGCGGCGACGGTGTGCTGCAGTTCGAGCGGCCGGATCAGCCGGGTCGGCATGCGGCGGGCGATGCCGACCACGGTGGGGTCGCGCGCCGCCTCGCGCACGCCGCGATGGGTGAGGTCGGCGACCTCGACCCTGGGTTCGGGCGGCAGGGCGAAGCCGCCGCGGGCGCTGGCGGAGGGGCCGAAGCCGCCGGGCAGCGCCCCGGCGCGGCCGCGTGGCGCGAGGTCGAAGGGGGAGGCCGTGGGGCTGGCGGTGATGTCGCGGAGGATGACGAAATCGGCCATGGTCCTGGTCCTTTTCCGTGGCGTCGCGCCCGCTTCGAAACGTCGTAGACGCAACGGTTCCGATGCTACGCCCGGGCGCCGCCGGCCCGCATCCCGCAATCGGTGGACGCCCTCCGCGGGCCCGGCGCGGTGCTACCGTTGCGCATGCAACTTCCGGTTTAGGTCATTGTCTCGCTCCATGCGTATTGAACATGGACTGGATACGGTTTCCTGAGGTATGTCACGCACCATCCCTCGACCGGGCAGGATGCCCGCGAAGGCACCGCCGCCCCCCTGGCAAGCGCGGGGCTTTGGCCGCATTTCCCCGCCCGCCCGACAATGGACAGTGCGCGCATGCCCAAGGACGAGACTGCCATCCCCGCGCCGCGCCGCCGGCTCTTCGGCACCGACGGCATCCGTGGCACGGCCAACCGCGCACCCATGGACGCGGCGACGGCGCTGCGCCTTGGCCAGGCCGCGGGCTGCTACTTCAACCGCGGGACGCACCGCCATCGCGTGGTGATCGGGAAGGACACGCGCATCTCCGGCTACATGCTGGAACCGGCGCTGACCGCGGGCTTCATCGGCGCGGGCATGGATGTCGTCATCGTCGGGCCGCTGCCGACGCCGGCGATCGCGCTGCTGACGCGCTCGCTGCGCGCCGATCTCGGCGTGATGATCAGCGCCTCGCACAACCCCTACGAGGACAACGGCATCAAGCTGTTCGGGCCGGACGGGCTCAAGCTCTCCGACAGCCAGGAGGCCGAGATCGAGGCGCTGATGGAGGGCGACCTGGCCGCCGCGCTCGTCGCGCCGTCGCGGCTCGGCCGCGCCAGCCGGCTCGAGGATGCGGCCGGGCGCTACATCGAGGCGGTGAAGTCCTCCTTCCCGCGCGGGCTGACGCTCGAGGGGCTGCGCATCGTGGTCGATACCGCCAACGGTGCCGCCTACCGGGTGGCGCCGACCGTGCTCTGGGAGCTCGGCGCCGAGGTGGTGCGCATCGGCGACGCGCCGGACGGCTTCAACATCAACCAGGGCTGCGGCAGCACCGCCCCCGGCCGCCTCTCGGAGCTGGTGCGCGAGCGCCGGGCCGACCTCGGCATCGCCCTCGACGGCGATGCCGATCGGCTCGTGCTGATCGACGATGTCGGCCAGGTGGTGGACGGCGACCAGATCCTCGCCCTCATCGCCCGCTCCTGGCACGAGGAAGGGCGGCTGAAGGGCGGCGGCGTCGTCGCCACGGTGATGTCCAACATGGGGCTCGAGCGCTTCCTCGGCGGGCGCGGCCTCGGCCTGCTGCGCACCGCGGTGGGCGACCGCTATGTCGGCGAGCGCATGCGCGAGACCGGCTGCAACCTCGGCGGCGAGCAGTCCGGCCACATGATCATGTCGGATTTCGGCACTACCGGGGATGGCCTGGTCGCCGCGCTGCAGGTGCTCGGCGTGCTGGTGGCCGAGGGCAGGCGCGCCAGCGAGGCGCTGCGCTGCTTCACGCCCCTGCCGCAGCGCCTGGTGAACGTGCGCTTCGACGGCGCGCGGGAATCGCCACTCCGCCAGCCCGCCGTGCAGGAGGAGATCGCCCGGCAGGAGGCGCGGCTCGGCGCCCGCGGCCGGGTGCTGATCCGCGCCAGCGGCACCGAGCCGGTGATCCGCGTCATGGCCGAGGCCGAGGAGGAGGGGCTGGTGGAGGACACCGTCCGCACCCTGGCCGCGACCATCCGCGCCCATACCGCACCGGGTGTGGCCTGATGCGCGGGCGCGTGCTGATCGTCGCGGGCTCCGATTCCGGGGGCGGCGCCGGGATCCAGGCGGACCTCAAGGCGGTGACCGCCCTCGGCGCCTTCGGCATGACCGCCGTCACCGCGCTGACGGCGCAGAACACGCTCGGCGTGCATGGCGTGCTGCCGATCGAGCCCGGCTTCATCCGCCAGCAGATCCGCGTCGTGCTGCAGGACATCGGCGCCGACGCCATCAAGACCGGCATGCTGCACGACAGCCCGACGATCGAGGCCGTCTGCGAGGAGGTCGCGGCGCTCGCCCGCGGCGTGCCGCTGGTCGCCGACCCGGTGATGGTGGCCAAGGGCGGCCATGCGCTTCTGCAGCCCGACGCGGTCGAGACGCTGAAGCGAAGGCTGCTGCCGCTGGCCACCATCATCACGCCGAACCTGCCGGAGGCCGAGGTGCTCTGCGGCATGCCGATCCGCGACGCGGCGGGGATGCGGCACGCCGCCGAGATGCTGCTGACGCTCGGCGTGCCGGCGGTGCTGCTGAAGGGCGGCCACCTGGAAGGCGGGGTGGTCACCGACCTGCTGGCGACCGATGCGGGCCTCGTCGAGGCCTTCGAGAGCCCGCGCATCGAGACGCGCCATACCCATGGCACGGGCTGCACCCTGGCCAGCGCCATCGCCGCCGGCCTGGCGCAGGGGCTGGCGCTGCGCGACGCGGTGGCGCTGGCGCGGGCCTATGTGCGGGCCGCCATCGCCGCGGCGCCGGGCTATGGCCAGGGGCACGGGCCGCTCGACCATGCCGTGACCCTGGACCCGGGGCGGCTCGGCGCGCTCGGATGACGCGGCGGTTCCGCTTCGTCACGGTCGACGTCTTCACGGGGCAGCGCTTCGGCGGCAACCAACTCGCCGTCTTCCCCGATGCGCGCGGCCTCGCCGATGCCGAGATGCAGGCGCTGGCGGCCGAGTTCAACCT
>CAYNYQ010000464.1:0-3939 GCA_964401305.1 uncultured Acetobacteraceae bacterium
GCATCTCGTCGATGAGCGGCGCGATGCTCTCCCCGCGCCGCAGCAGCCGCCGGATCGTCCCCTGCCCCGCCGCCGGCACCGCGCCGGTGCCGGTGCCGGGCTGTCGGCGCCGCCGCGCGGTCAGTCGCGCGCCCTCGGTGCCGCGCACCAGGGTCAGGGTGCGGTCGTGATAGACGTCGAGCCCGGGGCGATGGCCGATCGAGACCAGCGCGCTCTCGGCCAGCTCCTCCCGGAACAGCCCCATCAGCCGGTCCTGGTTCGCCTCGTCGAGCGCGGCCGTCGCCTCGTCCATGAAGACCCAGCGCGGCCGGTGCAGCAGCAGCCGCGTGAAGGCCAGCCGCTGCTGCTCGCCGAGCGAGAGGATGCGATCCCAGCGCTCCTCCTCGTCCAGCCGGTCGACCAGGTGCGGCAGCCCGCTGCGCTCCAGCGCCTGGCGCAATGCCGGTTCGGCAAAGCTCGCCGGCGCGGCCGGATAGGTGATGGCGGCGCGCAGCGTGCCGAGCGGCAGGTAGGGCCGCTGCGGCATGAACATCATGCTCTCGCGCGGCGGGACGCGGATGCTTCCCGAGCCCCAGGGCCAGAACCCCGCGATGGCGCGGAACAGCGTCGACTTGCCGCTGCCGCTCTCGCCCACGATCAGCACCTTCTCGCCGGCGGCGACCTCGGCATTGGCCTCGCCGATCACCACGTTGCCGTCGGCATGCGCGATCTGCAGGTCATGGAAGGCCAGCACCTCCCGCCCGTCCTCCAGCGCTCCCTCGGCGATGTCGATGGTGCCGGTCCCGGCATCCTCGGGCTCCGCGGCGAGGGTGTCCTCGAGCTCGATCACCCGCTCGACATGGCTGCGCCAGTCGGCGATGCGCGGGAAGTTGTCGACGAACCAGTTCAGCGCCCGCGTCACCTCGCCGAAGGCCGAGGCGATCTGCATCAGCACGCCGAGGGTGATGGCACCGGCGAAGTAGCGCGGACTGGCGACGAGGATGGGGAAGACCGTCAGCAGCATGCCGTAGGCCGAGGTGAGCCACATCAGGTTCCGCTCGCTGCGCATCAGGTCGCGCATGACGCGCACCACGTGCTCGAAGGCGGCGCGCAGCCCGCGCTCCTCGTCCGGCTCGCCGCGGATCAGCGCGATCGCCTCGCTGCTCTCGCGGATGCGCACCAGGGCGAAGCGGTGGTCGCTCTCGGCCTGGTTGCGGCGGAGGTTGATCTCGACCATCGGCCGGCCGATCAGCCAGGTCAGGCCCGAGCCGATGCCGGCATAGAGCAGCGCCGCCCAGACCATGTAGCCGGGGATGGTGAACTCGGTGGCGCCCAGCGCCACGAAGAGCGGCCCCGACAGCGTCCAGAGGATGCCGACGAAGGAGACCAGCATCAGCACCGAGGTGACCAGCCCGACCGCCATGTCCACCGCCATGGCGGTCGCCCAGCGCGTGTTCTCGCTCATCCGCTGGTCGGGGTTGTCGGCGGCGTCGGGCAGGAAGTTCAGCTGGTAGTGCCGACCGCCGTCGAGCCAGCGGCGCTGCAGGCGGAACACCAGCCAGCGCCGCCAGTGCAGCTGCAGCAGCTGGCGGATGTAGAGCTGGAACACCGCCGTGGTCATGCTGGCGCCGGCCAGCAGCAGGAACAGCCCCATCTGGCCGAAGAAGGCGGCGCGGTCGCGCGCCTCGAGCGCGTTGAAGAAGTCGCGGTTCCAGATGTTGAAGCGCACCTGGATGGCGATCTGCAGCAGGGTCAGCAGCAGCACCCCGCCCGCCAGCAGCCGGGCCCGCCCGCGCTCCTCGCCGTTGAAGTAGAGCGCGGCGAGGCGGCCGAAGCGGCGCAGGAAACCCTCGCGCGCCCCAGGGCCTTCGGGGTCCGTGCCGTCGGCCCCTGCCTCTCCCGCCGGCATGGCCTAGCGGGCGACGCGTGGCGGCTCGGGCAGCGGGCGCAGGGCCTCGGGCGTCTCGCCCAGGCGCTCGGCGAGCAGTGCCTGCGCGGCCGGCGGCCCGCCCTCGGTGCCGGGCACCCGGGCGCCGGGCCCCTCGGCAGCGAGCCGGGCGCCGGCACGGAACAGATCGCGCGGCGCCGTAGCACCGGCCGGCAGCAGCACGACGCTGCCATCCTCCAGCACCGCGCCCACCACCTCGCCCTGCGGCGACCAGTAGGGCTGGCGGACCGTGCCGGCGACCGAGAGGCGCTGCATCCTCTCCTGCGCCTGGCGGCCGAGCGGGCGCCAATAGGGCCGTTCGACGAAGCGCGGCGTCGCCTCGGCATCCGGCGCGAAGGCCAGCATGGTGATCACCGGCGCGCTGCGCGCACGGATGCCCCAGACCGTCAGCGGCCGGCCCGGCGCGGCGGCCTGGCGCACCGCCTCGGCCATGTCGGGGGGGAAGACGATCTGCGGGCCCTCGCGGAAGAGCAGCGCATCGGTCTGCCCGTCCGGGTTCAGCAGGTAGCGCTCCACCACGCCGGTGAAGGCGGGAAGCTGGGTCGGGTCGAACCAGAGATCGCCGGCACGGCGCGGCGCGCTGCCGCCGCCGGCCGGCTGCGCCCGCGGCAGGGCCGGCGCGCCGGCGAGCAGCAGGCCCGCCAGCGCCCGGAAGAGACGCCTCCGCCGCGTCGCCACGCTCCCCCCTGCCCCGTCAGGCGCGACGCATCACCCCGAAGATGAGCGAGACGAGGAAGAGCACGATGAAGATGGCGAAGAGGATCTTGGCGATGCCGGCCGAGGCCGAGGCGATGCCGCCGAAGCCGAAGAGCCCCGCGACGAGCGCGATGACCAGGAAGATGATCGTCCAGTAGAGCATGGCGTCCTCCGTTGCCGTTGCGCCGCAAACGCGGGGGCCGCGGATCGGTTGCCGATGCTGAACGAGCCGCGGCGCGCGCCGCGCTGGCTCAGACCGGCGGCAGGCCGCGCGCCACGGCCTGGTAGGTCGCCACCGCGAGGGTGACCGGATCGAAGGGCTTGGTGATCACGAAGGCGGGCTCGACCGCGGCGCCGGTGAGCAGCCGCTCCGGGTGCGCGGTGACGAAGATCACCGGCGTCGTCAGCACCTTGAGGATCCGCGCCACCGCGCTGGTGCCGTCCCCGCCGGCGCCGAGGTTGATGTCGGCGAGCACGAGGCCGGGCCGCTCGGCCGCGGCGATCTCCACCGCCTCCGCCTCGCTCGCGGCGATGCCCACGACGGCATGGCCGCAGCGCTCCACCAGTTCCTGGATGTCGAGGGCGATGATCGGCTCGTCCTCGATGATCAGCACGCGCGTGGCGGTGACGGAGCGCAGCTGCTCGCGCGCCAGGCGCAGCTCGAGCTCGGCGGCCTCCGGCGTGATGCGGCAGGCGGCGGCGGCGGCGGAGAGCGTCTGCTCCTCGAGCGCGGTCAGCAGCAGCAGGCGGCGCTGCAGGGCGGAGGTGTCGTGCGTGCCGTCCTGCGACGCGCCCGGCGCCGAGGGGTCGCGGTCGCCGATCACGCGGTAGAGCGCGGTGCGCGCGCCGGCATCGCTCGCCACCTCGGGGCCCGCCTCGGCGAGCACGTCGCGCAGCGCGTCGGCGACGATCGCATCGCCCACGGCCTGGCCGCCGGCCAGCGCCCGCGCATAGCGGCGCGCGTAGGGCAAGGCGCGCAGCAGCGCGGCGCGATCCATCGCGCTCATCGCCTTGTCATCTCGTGCATGCACGTCGCTCTCCGCCCCACGGGCTAGACTGATCGGGATGGATCATATCCCCCCGGCCGAGGTGGCGCAGGATAGGCTGCGTCCGGCTCTCGCGCGTTTGTTGCCCGAACTGCGCGCATTCGCGCGATTCCTCGCCGGCTCCCGCGCCGAGGCCGACGACCTGGTGCAGGAAGCGCTGCTGCGCACGCTGCGCGCCGCCGAGCAGGGTCGGTTCGACGGCGCGACCGAACCGCCCGCGCTGCGCCCCTGGTGCCTCTCCGTCATCCGCAACGTCTTCCACGAGCAGCG
>CAYNYQ010000465.1:0-3937 GCA_964401305.1 uncultured Acetobacteraceae bacterium
GCTGCACCACGCCGCCGCCGCCCGGCGACTTCCGCCGCCTCACGCCGCCGCCGCCAGGTGGGAATCGCGCAGCGCCGCCAGCGCCACCGCATCGAGGACGGGGCGCCGCGCCGCCGCGACCATGGCGCGCGACTCGGCGATGCGGGCCTGCGCCGCCTCGTCGAGCGGCGGGGTGTCTTTGAGCACCTCGGCGGTCTCGGCCAGCACGCCGGTGCAGTGCAGCGCGAGGTCGCACCCGGCGGCGATGGCGTGCTGCGCCAGCGCCCCGGGGGCGCCGCGCAGCGCCTTCATCGCCAGGTCGTCGCTGATCAGCACCCCCTCGAAGCCGATGGCGCGGCGGATCACCCGGCCGATCACCTCGTGCGAGAGGGTCGCGGGGTGCTTCGGGTCCAGCGCCTCGTAGAGGATGTGCGCCGTCATCGCCCAGGCGCCGGAGCCCGCCAGCGCGGCGAAGGGGGCGCAGTCCTCGGCGAGGTGGTCGCGGTCGGCGGCGACGCGCGGCAGGTCGAGATGGCTGTCCACCAGGGCACGGCCATGGCCGGGGATGTGCTTGACCACGGGGATGCAGCCGGCCTCCTGCAGCCCGGCGACGCAGGCGCGGCCGAGGCGCGCCACCTCGGCCGGGGCGGCGGCGAAGGCGCGGTCGCCGATCACCTCGTGCGCGCCGGGCAGGCGCAGGTCGAGCACCGGGGCGCAGACCACGTCGATGCCGGCGAGCAGGCAGGCATGGCCGATCAGCGCGGCATTGGCGCGCGCGGCCTCCTCGGCCAGGCCCTCGAAGGCGGCGGCGGGCGGGAAGGCGGGCCAGTGCGGCGGGCGCAGGCGCGCGACGCGCCCGCCCTCCTGGTCGACCAGGATCGGCAGGTCCTCGCCCAGCAGCTCGCGCGCCGCGGTGGTGAGCCCGCGCAGCTGGTCGGGGTCGGCGACGTTGCGGGCGAAGAGGATCAGCCCGGCCGGCGGCAGGTCGCGGAACAGCGCCACCTCCTCGGCCGTGAGGGCGGTGCCGGCCAGGCCGACCACCGCGGCGCGCGGGTGGGGCCGCGCCATCTCAGCCACCCCGCGGCGGCGGCACCAGGAGGCAGGCGCCGCCGGCGCCGCGCACCTGCTCGCAGAGCGCCCGCCCGGCCTCGGCATCGGCGATGCCGCCGGCGCGCAGCCGCCAGAGCGGGGCCTGCTCCGCGCCGCGGTCGTAGCGCAGTATCTGCGGCTGGCGATCGGCGAGGGCGGGGACGCGGCGCTGCAGCCGGGCCCATTCGGCGCGCGCCGCCGCCTCGGTGGCCAGCGCGCCGAGCTGCACCTGCAGCCGGCCCGCGGCGGCCGGCGGTGCGGGCGCGGCGGCGGCCGCCGCGGGCTCCGCGACGGGGGTCGGCAGGGCCGGCACCGCGGCACCGAGCTGCGTGCCGGCGGGGGGCGGCGCCGCGGGCTCCGGCTCCACGCCGCGCAGGGGTTCGGGCGGCGGCACCGCCACGGGGGGCGCGGGCGGCGCGGCGGCGCGGCGCAGCAGGTCGAGCTGCGGCGCCTCCGGCACCGGGGCGAGGCGGGCATGGGCGCCCTGCTCGCGCTCCGCCGCCCGGCGCACCGCCGGCGGCTCCAGCACAAGCTGGTCGGTATTGGGCACGACGAGGCCGCCCGGATTCTCGGGCCGCACCTTGATCGGCCGGCTGTCGGGCTCGATCACCGGCACGCCGCGCGGGCCGGCCGCGCCGCCGACGCGCCCCACCCCCCAGGCCACGGCACCCGCCACGGCGATGCCGCCGAGCAGCCCCCCGGCCACCAGCAGCATGCGGGCGGGCACGCCGCCGCGGGAGTCGCGCGGCACCCGATAGGACGGAATCGTGACGTCGCTCACGGCATCCCCTTGAACCGCGGGGGACGACGATGCGCCCCCCGATGGCCGGCGCGGGATGCCTCAGCGCATCTCCTCGACCGGCGTGACCCCCATCACCGCGAGGCCGGATCGGATGACGCCCGCCGTGGCGGCGACCAGCGCCAGCCTCGCCCGGGTCGCCTCCGGCTCATCCCCCCGAATGAACCGGAGCGTCGCGTCATCGCGGCCCCTGTTCCACAGTACATGAAAGTCGGACGCCAAGTCATGGAGAAAAAAGGCGATCCGGTGCGGTTCCCGTGCGATCGCCGCGGCCTCCACGGTGCGCGGCCAGGCGGCCATGCGGCGGATCAGCGCCAGCTCCCCTGGGTCGGCCAGGTGGTGCAGCGGCGCCGTCGCGAGCTCGGCCGGGGCCGGGTCGCCGGCCTGGCGCAGCACGCTGCGGCAGCGGGCATGGGCGTACTGCACGTAGAAGACCGGGTTGTCGCGGCTCTGCTCGACCACCTTGTCGAGGTCGAACTCCATCTGCGCATCCGCCTTGCGGGTCAGCATGGTGAAGCGCACGGCGTCCCGCCCCACCTCCTCGATCAGGTCGCGCAAGGTCACGTAGGTGCCGGCGCGCTTGGACATCCGCACCGGCTGCCCGCCCTTCACGACATGCACGATCTGCGTCAGCACCACGTCGAGCGGGACCCTGTTGTCCGACAGCGCGGCGACGGCGGCCTGCATGCGCTTGACATAGCCGCCATGGTCGGCGCCCCAGACATGCACCAGCTCGGCGAAGCCGCGCTCGATCTTGTGCAGGTGGTTGGCGATGTCGTTGGCGAAGTAGGTGCCCGAGCCGTCGGACTTGCGCAGCGGCCGGTCCACCTCGTCGCCGAACTGCGTGGCGCGGAACAGGGTCTGCTCGCGCGGCTCCCAGTCCTCCGGTGTCTTGCCCTTCGGCGGCTCCAGCACGCCGCGATAGATCAGGCCGCGGGCGGCAAGCAGCGCCTCGGCTTGGTCGAGCTTGCCCTCGGCCACCAGCTGCGCCTCGGAGACGAAGACGTCCTGCGCCACGCCGAGCAGCGCCAGGTCGTCGCGGATCGCCTCCATCATGCGGGCGACGGTGAAGGAGCGGATTGTCGCCAAATGATCTTCCGTAGGGGGGAGCAGACGCAGGCCAAACCGGCTGAACAATGCCTCGCCAACGGGCACCAGATACGTGCCACCGTATTGGAGCGTGATGTTGTATTGGCCTTCGATCCGCTGCTTGATGACCTGAATGAGGCCGTCCGGTTCGTCGGATGCTGAGACCATCCAGCGTTCGACATCGGTCAACTCACCCAGCCAAGGAAGCAGTCGGTGTGCCTCTGTTGGGTTGCTGCGGATTGCCATCACAAGGTAACGCCAGAAGGCAGCCCAAGCCAAAGCCTGCACCTGCGCCCCGGCATCGTTGATGTAGTACTCCTTGGTCACCGCCCAGCCGGCCTTGGCCAGCAGGTTGGCCAGCGCATCGCCAACCACCGCGCCGCGGCAATGGCCGACATGCATCGGCCCGGTGGGGTTGGCGGAGACGTATTCCACATCGATCCGCCGGCCCTGCCCCGTCGCGCCGTCGCCATAGGCCTCGCCGGCGCCGAGGATCAGGGGCAGCTGGGCGCGGATGAAATCCTCGCGCAGGCGGAGATTGACGAAGCCCGGGCCGGCCGGGGCGGCGCCCTCGACCTCGGGCAGGGCGGCGAGCGCCTCGGCCAGGGCGGCGGCCAGCTTCGGCGGCGGCTGCCGCGCCGCCTTGCCGACGACGAGCGCCGCGTTGGTGGCCATGTCGCCATGCGCGGGGTCGCGCGGCGGCTCCATCTGGACGCGGGCGAAACCCTCCTCCGGCAGGTCGGGCAGCAGGCCGCGCAGCGCCGCGACGGTGCGGGCGCGGAGGGCGGCGAAGATGTCGTGGGTGGGTTTGGCCGGTGCTGGGACGGTCATCGCCGCGCCGCTTTAGCCCAGGCGGGCGGGGGGTGCCATCGGCAGCGCCTGATCGGCCGCGACCTCGAGGTGGAAGAACCAATTCTCGCCGTTCCGGTATCGCGCCTGCGCGCGGGGGGCGAGCACCGCTTCCATCGCCGCGTCGCAGCC
>CAYNYQ010000466.1:0-3919 GCA_964401305.1 uncultured Acetobacteraceae bacterium
CGCAGCGGCAAGATCCTGCGCGCCACGCTGCGCAAGATCGCCGATGGCGAGCAGTACGTCGTGCCGCCCACCATCGACGACCCGGTCATCCTGACCGAGATGGAGGCGACGCTTCAGGCTGCCATGCGTTGAGGCGCGGTCGCCCCGCCCGCGCGTGGGTGACGCGTCAAGCCTTCAGGATCTGCGCCCCGCTCAGACCCCGGCGTGCGAAGGCGTTGCGGGTGTCGACGATCAGGCCGAGCCGTGCGAGCAGCGCGGCATAGTCCACCGCGTCGTGATCCGTGGCGACAAGGCCGGCATCCCAGCCACCAGCCAACGCCTCGCCCCAGCCGAGGCCGCGGCGCCCTGCCAGCGCCGGATGCTCGGGCGTGTGGGGAATGGCCGGCACCAGCGGGTCGTGAAAGCCGACGGTTGCGCCCCGTGCTTCCATCGCCTCGATCAGGGTCAGCGATGGGCTGTCGCGCACATCGGCGATGTTGCGCTTGTAGCCGACGCCGAGCAGCAGCACGCGCCGCCCGGCCAGGCCGCCGAGCGCCGACTCCAGCCGCCTCACCACGTGCAGCGGCGCCGCGGCATTGACCGCGATCGCCGCTTCGAGCAGCGGCAGGCTGGCCCCCCGCTCGCGCGCCGCCCAGGCGAGGTAGACCGGATCGACCGGAATGCAGTGGCCGCCCGGCCCAGGGCCGGGCCAGAAGGGCATGTAGCCGAAGGGCTTGGTCGCCGCCGCCTCGATCACGCGCCAGACGTCGAGCCCCATCGCCGCGAAGCCCAGCTTGAGCTCGTTGGCGAGCGCGATGTTCACGGCGCGGAACACGTTCTCGGCGAGCTTGGCGGCCTCGGCCGTCTCGGGGGAATCGACCGGGACGGTTTGCGCCACCACCGCACCATAGAGCGCGAGCGCGAGGCGCAGCGACGCGGGATCCATCCCGGCGACCAGCTTCGGGATGTCCGCGGTGCCGAAGCTGGCATTCCCAGGGTCCTCGCGTTCCGGCGAGTAAGCGAGAAAGGCGTCATGCCCGATGCGCCAGCCGCGCGCCTCCAGCAGAGGGGCGATCAGCCGGCGCGTGGTTCCCGGCCAGGTGGTGGATTCGAGCACAACCAGGCAGCCCGGTCGCAACACGGCGGCGGCTGCGGCCGCGGCGGCACTGACATGGGTGAGGTCGGGCGCACCGTCCGGACCCAAGGGCGTCGGCACGCAGAGCAGCACGGCATCGGCCTCGGCCAGTGCCTGCGTCTCGGTCGTCGCCACGAGGCGACCGGCATCCACAAGCGCCCGCAGGCGCCGCGCCGGCAGGTGCGCGAGCGGCGAGTGACCAGCCGCGATCCGTGCCACCCGCACCGGGTCGATATCGAGGCCGATGGTCCGGAACCCGGCCGCCGCCGTTGCCTCGGCCAGCGGCAGCCCGACGTGGCCGAGGCCGACCACGGCAACCGTCGCGCCGCGCGCGGCGATGCGCGCGGCGAGCTGGGCATCGGGCGCATCGGTCTCGGCGGCCAAAGGGCCACGCGACGGCGCCGCGAGGATCGGGTGTCCGTTGGGCATCGTTGCACAATTCCTAACCGATCCGAGACCGTATTCGCAACGACCTTCTGCACACCTTCCTCCGCCCCTGGACAGCCGGACCAGGGCACCGGCATTACCGGCGCATGATCCAGGCCGGGGCGCGCGCATGAACATCCTCGTTACCGGCAGCGCCGGATTCATCGGCTTCCACCTGGCGCGACGCCTGCTCCGCGAGGGTCACCGGGTCACCGGCGTCGACGCCTTCATTCCGTACTACGACCTGCGGCTGAAGGAGGCCCGGCACGCGCTGCTGGAACAGGAGCCGGGCTATCGTGGCCACCGCGCAGACCTCGCCGACCCTGCCGTCGTGCCGCGACTGCTGGAGGAGGCGACACCCGAGATCGTGGTGCACCTCGCCGCGCAGGCCGGTGTCCGCTATGCGCTAGAGCACCCGGAGAGCTACATCGCCTGCAATATCCAGGCGAGCTTCAACCTGCTGGAGGGGCTGCGCCAGCGACCCGCGCGCCACCTGCTCATGGCCTCCACCAGTTCGGCCTTCGGCGCAAATGAGGCGATGCCCTTCCGCGAGCGTGATGCCGCGGCGACGCCACTGAACATGTATTCAGCCAGCAAGCTCGCCACCGAGCACATGGCGCATGCCTATGCCCATCTCTGGAAGCAGCCCATTACGGCCTTCCGCTTCTTCACCGTCTATGGGCCCTGGGGCCGGCCGGACATGGCCTTCTTCAAGTTCACCCGCGCCATCCTGGCCGGCGAGACCATCGACATCTACAATCATGGCCGGATGGAGCGTGACTTCACCTACGTGGACGACATCGTCGAGGCCATCCTACGGCTGATCCCCTGCCTCCCCGAGCCCGGGCGCCCGGCCTGCGACGAGGACTCGCTGAGCCCGGCCGCACCCTATCGCCTGGTGAACATCGGCAACGGGCAACCCGTGCAGCTGCTGGACTTCATCGCCGCGATCGAGCGCGCCGTGGGCCGGCCAGCGGTGCGCAACCTCATGCCGATGCAGCCCGGCGACGTGCACCGCACCTGGGCCGACACCACGCTGCTCCGCGCCCTGACGGGCTTCGCGCCGGCCACCCCGCTGCAGGATGGCATCGACGCTTTCGTCGAATGGTACCGGGCGTTCCACCCCACCTGACCACACGGCAGCGGGGATGCGAGGACGTAGCGACGGGTGTAAGCAGCAGCCGCGCAACCCGGCCAGGATTCCCGGATGAGCAACCAGTTCCGCTACCTGCTGACGCCCGAGCAGGTGATCGCCACGCTGCGCCGGCACCACGCCGAAGACGAAGCGATGGAGCGCGCCGTCGGCGGCGACTTCGAGCGCTTCGGCGTTCTCGAGCACGCCGTGCTGCGCGAGGCCGGCCTGACCCCCGAATCGCATGTGATCGATGTCGGCTGCGGGTCGGGACGGCTGACCGTTCAGCTGGCACGGCACCCGGCCCTGGGCTACCTCGGCACCGACGTTGTGCCGGCCATGCTCGAGTATGCGCGGCAGAGGGCCGGGCGGCCCGAGTTCCGCTTCATCCATGTCGACCGGATCGCCATCCCGGCGCCGGACGAAAGCACCGACATCGTGGCCTTCTTCTCGGTGCTGACGCACCTCCTGCATGAGGAATCCTACCTCTACCTGCAGGAAGCGCATCGTGTGCTGAAGCCAGGTGGACGGGTAGTGTTCTCATTTGTCGAGCACGATACGCCGATGGGCGCGGTTGTTTTCGAGGCGAATCTCGACTGGGTGCGAAAGCGGATCGTGGCGAGCCAGCTGAACGTCTTCATCCACCGGGCCGATATCCGCGTCTGGGCGCGCCGCCTCGGCTTCCGGGTCGAGCTGGTTCGGGCCGGCGAGCCGGGCTCGGTGACCGTCACGGAGGCCGAGGCGACGGACGCGATACCCCCTGGCAGCTACGCCTTCGGCCAATCGCTGTGCGTCCTGCGCAAGGCAGTGCCCGGCCAGGCGGAGTCGGCAAAGGACACGAGCGATGGCGCCGATGGCCGCTCGCCGGAGGCCGAGGCGCGACGGGCAGCGCGGCGCGCAGCGCGGGGAGCCGGAAGCGCGACGGCTGGACCGGAGGCCCGGCGGATTGGGGACAAGCCGGAAGGGCCAGCAGGCCCTGCACGCCGCGGTAAGCGCTCGGGACCGAAGCGGCCGCGGCGCGACGGCTGAATGCGAAAGGGCCGCCCGGCTCCCGCCGAACGGCCCCTCTCCGTGCGCCCTCGGCGCGCGGATCAGACGATGAAGATGAAGTCCGTCGCTCCGATGCTCCCGGTCACGGCGATGACCTCGACGATGCTGTTGTCGGCGGAGCGGATTTCCCACTGGTCGCCGGCGATGTTCGTGAAGCTGCCGGCGCCGTAGCCGACGAAGCGCAGCAGGTCGCCCTG
>CAYNYQ010000467.1:0-3917 GCA_964401305.1 uncultured Acetobacteraceae bacterium
CGCCGCCGCGCATCAGGTCGTTGCCGCCGCGGCCGTCGATCACGTCGTTGCCGGCATTGCCGTCGAGCGTGTCGTTGCCGGTGGCGCCAAGCAGAGTATCGTTGTGGGACGAGCCCTCCACCGCCTCGATCTCGAGGTAGAGATCGCCACGCGCATCGCCCTGGTTCAGCGTCTCGTCGGCCAGGTCCACGAGGACGCCGGCGGCCGCCG
Organism: uncultured Acetobacteraceae bacterium; assembly: GCA_964401305.1. Lineage (GTDB taxonomy): Bacteria > Pseudomonadota > Alphaproteobacteria > Acetobacterales > Acetobacteraceae > JAIEOP01. The sequence goes on from CAYNYQ010000467.1 coordinate 211, forward strand.
TGGCATAGGACGCGGTGTCCCTGCCGGCGCCGCCGTCGAGCAGGTCCGCGCCCGCGCCGCCATCGAGCACGTCGGCGCCAGCGCCCCCGATCAGGGTATCCTGGCCGGCGCCGCCGGCGACCGATGCCGGCGCGGTACCGGCGGCCCCGTCGTAGAGGTCGTCGCCCTCGCCCATCCCGACCTGGCCCAGGATGGTGCCGCCGTTCCGCACCATGTCGTCGCCGTCGCCGAGGAAGACGCCGCCGACGATGGTGCCGTCGTTGGTCAGCGAGACGGTGGCGAGATCGAGATCGAGGGCCGGGCGCCCTGCCGCGGCACTGATCAACCCCGTGTTGACGATGGTGTGGAAGCCGGGATGCAGCTTCACCGTGGCGTCGTTGAACCCGCTGCCCGTCGACAGGATCGTGCCCGCGTTGACGATGCTCACGTTGCCGGATGCCGTCCCGAAGACCGAGTATCCGAGCCCCTGGCCACTGCCGGCGACGGTGCCGAGATTGGTCAGGACGAAGCCGCCGACGAACCCCGAGAGCGTGATCCCGCTGGTCCCGCCGCTGACGGTGCCGGCATTCATCACCGGGCCGCTCGCATTCTCGACGTAGATGCCGTCGGTGCCCCCGATGATCCGGCCGGTATTGGCGATGCTGACGAAGGACCGCGTGGCGATCCCGGCTTCCGAGCCGGAAATGGTGCCGGCATTGTCGATCCTGCCCCCACCGCTGGGCGTCACGGAGATGCCGAAGCTTCCGGTGATCCGGCCGGTGTTGTCGATCGCCACGCCCGAGACCTGCACGAAGACCGCTTCGGCGAGGCTGAAGACCGTCCCGTCATTCGTGACGTCGACGCCGGACCCGGCGATGTTGATCGTGATCGGGTTGTTCCGCAGGATCCCGGTTTCCGTGACCAGCAGGAAATCGCCCGCAAGCAGCGTGTAGCTGGCGATCCTGTCGGTCGTGATGATGTCGCTGTTCATGGGGCGCTCCTGTCCGCACGGCGCGCCGTCCCGGCGGCTCGCGGAGCGGGCCTGCTCCGGGGTGGCGCCTTGCTTGCCGGGCGGGTCGCTCGTCGCGCAACCGCCGGAGTCCTAACGGTCCCGGTCCGAGGCGGTAAAGACACCGCAGGTTGAATCGGACGCGGTGTGCATCCTCTCGATGCCGCAACAGCCTGCGGCATCGGCGGGGCGCCGCCTGTCGCTGCCTGCGCTGGCGGCAGGTCTCGCCCTCGCGCGGTCACATCCGTCCCGCCGCCCGCAGGCGCCTCTTGCATCGCGCCTTCGCGATATGGTTCTCTCGCGTGGGGGATATCTCACGCAATGTTGAAACATATTGTAGGCATTCTGCTTACCTTGGGACCTCTCGCCCTGCCCGCCGCGACCAGGGCCCAGCCCGCCGCGCCCGGCGACGAACGGCCGCCCGCCGAGGCGCCGACGACGCCCCGCGCCGGGACCGACCCGGCCGGCTCCCCGACCAGCGGCCCGAACCCGGCGCCGCTGCTCGACGCCGCCATCCTCGACACGGCCGCCCTGCCCCACCTGCCACCGGAGGGCCAGGCCGACTACGGCCGCTTCCTGCTGCAGGCGACGCCGCGCGCCTTCGCCCTCAGCCCCGATGGCTCCTGGGGCTGGGCCGCGGCGCAGGAGAGCCCCGAGGCCGCCGCCGCCCGCGCGCTCGCCATCTGTGCCCGCGGCAGCGCCAGCGGCGGCTGCGCGCTCTATGCCCGCGACCTCGACGTGGTCTGGCCCGGCCGCGAGAGCGCCACGCCCCGCATCGCCGAGGTGCCGCTCGCCGGTGGCCCGGGCTGGACCCTCTTCCCCGACTGGCGCTTCTTCTGGCGCGGCGCGGCCCAGGCCCGCGGCGCCTACATCTGGGCGCATGGCCGTGCCGCCGGCGGGCAGGACAGCCGCTTCACCCAGCCGCAGCCGCACGTCCGCGCCTTCAACAACACCGGCTACGACGTCATCCGCTTCGACCGCGCGCCGGAGACCGACGAGACCGATGCCGCTGCCGCCTGGCTGCGCGACGCGATCCGCGAGCTGCGCGCCCGCGGCTACCGCCGCATCGTCGTGGGCGGGCAGTCGCGCGGCGGCTGGAACGCGCTGCAGGCGCTGGCCGAGCCAGGGCTGGTGGATGCCGTGGTGGCGATCGCCCCGGCCGCGCATGGCGCGCGCGGCAGCCCGGCCTGGGCCTGGGCGCTCGAGGATCTCCGCGAGGTCGCCGAGCGCGCCCGCGACCGCGCCGCCCGGGTGATCGTCGCCACCTTCGCCGGCGACGAGTTCGACCCCGACCCCGAGGGCCGCGCGGCGATCTTCCACGACCTTGCCCAGCGGGTCGGCGGGCTGCTCTTCCTCGACCGCCCGCCCGAGGTGCACGGCCATGGCGGCGGCGCCGACAGCCGCTTCACCCTGCGCTACGGCCCCTGCCTGCTCGACTTCGCCGAGGGCCGCGCGCAGTCCTGCCGCTGAGGCGGCCCGCCGGGCGTGCAAGCCAGGATCGGCCCGCCACGACAGAGGGCGCCCCGATGCCCGGGGGCGCCCGACGGCGCGCAGCCCCGCGCTCCCTCAGGCGCCGCCGCGGATCAGCGCCAGCACCTCGCGCCGCGTGTTGGCGTCGTCGCGGAAGGCGCCGAGCATGCGGCTGGTCACCATGGTCACGTCGGTCTGGTGCACGCCGCGCGTCGTCATGCACTGGTGCGCCGATTCGATCACCACGGCCACGCCCTTGGGCTGCAGCACGGCCTCGATCGTGTTGGCGACCTGCGCCGTCAGCTTCTCCTGGATCTGCAGCCGCTTGGCATAGGCCTCCACCACCCGCGCCAGCTTGCTGATGCCGACCACGCGCCGCCCCGGCAGGTAGGCGACATGCGCGCGGCCGATGATCGGCACCATGTGGTGCTCGCAATAGGATTCCAGGCGGATGTTCCGCAGCAGCACGATCTCGTCATAGCCCTCCACCTCCTCGAAGGTGCGCTCGAGCAGGGCGACGGGATCGATGCGGTAGCCCTCGAAGAACTCCTCGAAGGCGCGGGCGACGCGGGCCGGCGTGTCGCGCAGCCCCTCGCGCGCCGGGTCGTCGCCGGCCCAGCGCAGCAGGGTGCGCACGGCGGCCTCGGCCTCCGCGCGGGCGGGGCGGGGCGGGCCATCGGGCAGGTCGGGGATGGCGGGCCGGGCGGTGGGAACGTCGCCCTCGGGCGGCACCCGCGGCGCGGCGCCGCGCCCCGCATCGGGGCAACACGGCGCGGCAGGCTGGTCGGGGAACGGCGGGGCTTGCATGCCGCTGCAACGTCCCGCGCCTGGCGCGGTTCAGGCCGCGGCGCGGCAATCGCCGGCGCGGTTCAGCCCACGGGTCGCGCGGCGAAGCCGAGATGGCGCACCGCGTACAGCGTCAGCGCCAGCACGCCGGCTGCGGCGAGCGCGAAGGCGGTGCGGTAGTCCGCCAGCGCCAGCACCAGCCCGAAGCCCAGCGCGCCGGCGCTCTGCCCCAGGAACAGCGCCAGCGCGAAGCCGCCCACCGCCGTGCCGCGTGCCGCCGGCAGCGCCTCGGTCGCGCGGGTCTGCAGCACGCCGTGGAAGAGGTAGAAGGCGAAGCCGAGGCCCAGCTGCAGCGCCGCGACCGCCCCCCAGCCAGGCGCCGCCGCCAGCAGCGCGAGCCCGACCGAAAGGCCCAGCCCGCCCGCGGCGAAGAGCCGCCCCTCGCCGAAGCGGCGCACCAGCG
>CAYNYQ010000468.1:0-3908 GCA_964401305.1 uncultured Acetobacteraceae bacterium
GCTCCGCCTCGGGCCTGGCCGCCGCGATCCCTGGCCCGGGCGGCGGCGCGGCGGCGCCGTCGGCCCGCGGCGGGGCCTCGCCGTACAGGACCCTCCCCCCCTCGGACAGGCCTGCGACGCCGCCGATCAGCAGCAGCCCGAGCCCGAGGCCGCCCGCCAGCCAACGCACCCGCGCGGTCCGCCGCCGCCGGCGCGCCCGCGTCGCCGGCCCCTGCGGCCGTGCGGCGGTCTGCGGGGATCGCAACAGGCGCGCGACGCTCGGCATCCAGGCCCCGCCCGCCGGCAGGCTGAGCGGAGGCGCGTCCGTGAAGGCCCGCTCCAGCCGCGCCGCCAGGGGCGCACCGGTGGCCTCCTGCGCGGCCCAGGCCTCGCCCGGCAGCACGACCACGGGCAGATGGCCTGGGAAGACGGCCCCGAATCGGGCATCGGCGAGGCGGCGACGCAGCGCCTCCGCCAGCGCCGGCAGGGCCCCAGGCCGCCCCGACGCAACGAGCGCCACGCCCCGCCGGGGGTCGAGCACCGCCACCTCGAGGCGCGCCGCCTCCGTGCCGAGCGCGCAATCGCGCAACAGCACCGCGCCGGCGCCGGCAGCGGGCGATTGCGGCGGAACGGCCTCCGGCGCAGGGTCGGGCCTTCGGCGAAGCTCGATGTCGTGGGCCATGGCAGAACCTGTGCCGGCAGATGGCGCCAGGACCGTGGCAATGCCCGTCACAGAGCGGCGATCATCCCCCCGCGTGGCGACCCGCGGCGACGCTGCCTAGAGCAATATCCGATCAGATGGAATCATCTGATCGGATTTCTTGCTCTAGAAAACGTTGTTTTTAGAGCAGCTTATCTCCGCTCTGACGGAGCGCAGCCGCGCTCCGTCAGAGCGGAGGCTGCTCTACAGCGTGATCCACTTCGATGGATCACGCTGTAGCCTTGGTTGAGCGCGTGATTCACCGCTCCGGCGATTCCGCCTTCGCGGATCACGCGCTAGGCCCCGCCGCCCGCCCGCGGCCGGTCCAGGAAGCCCCGCATCATCCGCCGCGGCTCGTCGCTGTCCCAGGCACCGGCGAAGGCGGTGATGCCGGCCTCGATGGCCGCGGTCGCCGGCAGGTCCTCCCATCGCCGTATCAGCGCCTTCTGGGTGCGGATCGCCCTGGGGCCGGCGGCGCAGAGATGCGCCACCCAGTCCTCCACCGCCGCATCGAGGGCCTTGGGCTCGACCACCCGCTCGACCAGGCCCCAGGCGGCCGCCTCCGCTGCATCGATGGTCTCGCCGAGCAGCAGCAGCCGGCGCGTCCGGCCCCATCCGATCAGCCCGGGCAGCAGGGCTGCCTCGACGACCGAGGGGATGCCCACCCGCACCTCCGGCATGCCGAAGCGGGCATGCTCCGCGGCGATGCGCAGGTCGCAGGCGGCAGCCAGTTCCAGGCCGGCGCCGAGGGTCCAGCCATTGACGCGGGCAATCACCGGAACCGGGCAGTCCCGCACCGCGGCGCAGCAGCCATGCACGAGGCGGATGAAGGCCTCGCCCCCCGCGCCATCCTCGATCGCCGCCATGGTGGCGATATCCGCCCCGCCGACGAAGGCCTTCGGCCCCTCCCCGGTCAGCACCACGGCCCGCAGGTCGTCCCGCGCGCCGAGGGCCCCGAGCTCGGCGATGAAGCGACGCATCAGCCCCGGCGTCAACGTGTTCAGCTTCGCCTGCCGGTCGATGGCCACGCGGGCGAGAACGCCACCTTCGGGGCGCGGCGACAGCGCCACCCGGATCTCGCCCTCGATGCCCGTCTCCGCGCCCATGCGCCCCTCCCCCGGTCCGCGCGCATGCTGGCAGCCCCCCGGCTCGCCGGAAAGCGTGCACGCCGCCCCTCGACAGGGGTGGGCCGGCCGTGCCGAAGATGCGGCTCCGGGAGGAGGAACCGCATGGCGACGCTCACCACGCTGCAGCCGCCCGCCTGGCCGCAGCCCCGCGGCTTCGTGCATGGCATGGTCGGCAGCGGCCGGATGGTCGTGATCAGCGGCCAGGTCGGCTCCGATTCGCTCGGCCGCTTCGCGCCGGACTTCGCCTCGCAGCTCCAGCAGACGCTGCGCAACATCCTGGCGATCCTGGCCGAGGCCGGCGGCGATGCCGGGCACATCGCCCGGCTGACCTGGTACGTCGTCGACATGGAGGAGTACCGGGCGAGCCTCGGCGAACTCGGCCTCGCCTACCGCGCGGTCATGGGCCGTCACTTCCCGGCGATGACGCTGGTGCAGGTGGGCGCGCTGGTCGAGCCCGAGGCGCGGCTCGAGATCGAGGCAACGGCCATCCTCCCGGCCTGAGGCGGCGCGGCCGGCGCCGGGCGCCGCGCTTCCATATCGGGCCGCCCGCGCCTGGCAGCGACCGGCCGCCTCAGTCCGGCGCGTCGACGGGCCTGCTCTCACCCTCGTCCGGCATCATCGGCTCGCTCGCCAGGCCAGCGCCGGTGCCCTCGTCCCGCCACCCGGTGCGCTGGCGCATGGCGCGGCGGGCCAGGCAGGCGCCGCCCACCACCGCGGCGCCCACGCCCATGCCGGCCAGGAAGGGCCCGGTCATCGCCAGCACCGCCAGCCCGCCCATGGCGGCGGTGGCGCCGCCCATCATCGTGCCGCATCGCAACAGCATGACCGGTCTCTCCCTCGGATCCGTCCAGGATAGTGGGCCGGCCACGGGCGGCGGCAAGGCGGCAGGCCCGGCCATTCCGTCCGCGTCCGGCGCAGGGATCAGCTGCGCACCAGGGCGCAGCCGCCCTCGGCGAGCGGCCGGAAGGCCCGCTCCCCCGGCGTCGTCTGCAGCACCTTGTAGAGGTCCCAGGGGCCGCGGCTCTCCTCCGGCCGCTTCACCTCGAAGAGATAGGCCGGGTGCAGCTTGCGGCCATCGGCGCGGATCGTCCCCGCGCCGAAGGCATCGTCCTCGGTCGGCATGGCCTTCATGCGCGCCACCGCCTCGGCGCCGCTCGCCTTCGCCGCCGCCACCCCCATCTGCGCCGCCGCCTTGAGGTAGTGCAGCGTCGCCCCATAGGCGCCGGCATGGGTGGAGGCGATGCCGTTGGCCTCGGGCACGAGCGCCCGCGCCCGCTGGGTGAAGGCGCGCGTCCGGTCGTTGAGGTCCCAGTAGAAGCTCTCGGTGCAGATCAGCCCCTGCGCCGTGCGCAGGCCGAGGGAGCGCACCTCGGTGAGGAACATCAGCAGCGTCGCCAGCCGCACGCCGCGGCGGTTCAGGCCGAATTCCGCGGCCTGCTTCACGCAGTTCGTCGTGTCCGTCCCGGCATTGGCGAGGCCGATCACCTTCGCCCCGCTGGCCTGCGCCTGCAGCAGGAAGGAGGAGAAATCGGCGGTGCCGGGGAAGGGCGAGCGCACCTGGCCGAGCACCTTGCCGCCGGCGGCGCGGACGAAGTTCCCCGTGTCCCGCTCGAGCGCATGGCCGAAGGCGTAGTCGGCGGTGATGAAGAACCAGGTGTCGCCGCCCGCACGCACCGTGGCGCCGCCGACCGAGTTGGCCAGCATGTAGGTGTCGTAGGTCCAGTGCACGGTGTTCGGCGTGCAGGCCTTGCCGGTGAGGTCCGAGGTCGCCGAGGAGGTGTTCAGCATGACCTTGTTCTTCTCGCGCACGACCTCGTTCACCGCGAGCGCGACGGAGGAGGCGCCGATGTCGACCACCGCGTCGACGCCGCCGGTGTCGAACCACTGGCGCGTGATGTTGACGCCGATGTCGGCGCGGTTCTGGTTGTCGGCGAAGACCACCTCGGTGGTGAAGCCGTGCCCGGCGAACTCCTGCGCGGCCAGCCGCGTGCAGGCGACCGAGGTGGGCCCGGTCACGTCGCGGTACATGCCGGACATATCGGCGAGCACGCCGATGCGGATCGTGGTCGCGGCCTGGGCGCGGGCGCTGCGCCAGGGCAGCC
>CAYNYQ010000469.1:0-3899 GCA_964401305.1 uncultured Acetobacteraceae bacterium
TCGCGCCGGAGTATCATCACCGGGCCGCGTAGGTGCGCGATGACCTTCTTGTATCGCAGGCCGCGCACGACAGGATGGTTGCTCTGCACCGTGATCGGGTGGAAGGCAATCGAAGGGAACATGGACACAAGCGCGGCCTCTTCCTTCGTCAGCCCGCGCAATACCTCGCCCATCTCGGCGACCTCGCGCGCCTGCTTCCGAGCGGCTGCGATGCGCCGTGCGCCGGCACCGAAAAAGCCGATGGCTGCCATCGTCGCGCGCACGAACAGTCCCGACAGACCGACGATGAAGGCGGCCCATATCCAGCCCCGATGCTGTTCGATCACACTGGCCGCGCCGGGCGGTGTCAGGGAGGCGGGGAAGTAGAGAAGCGCCGCGCTCCCGAAGGCGATGAACAGAAGCACGCGAACGTCGCCGATGATGCCGAGCGCGGTGTCGAATATGTCCTTCATGCCACGACGACCGCCGATCTACAGCAACGCGGCCAGCTTGCGCGCGGCCGTGCTGCCATCGTGCATCTGCACCAGCTTGTCAGGCTCCGACACGAACCACGCGAAGGAACGCCACGCCAGCGCCGGCATCGTGCGCCGAGCTTCGTCCTTGCCGCGGTCCATGTAGGCGGTGACGAAGGCCGCATCCTCTGGCCGGTAGGCGCGTGGTGCCGATGCGATCAAGTCGAGTAGCGCGCGCTGGCGCTGTTCCGTCACCGGCCCGTCAGATGCCACGACCTCAACGAAGACGATCAGCACCTCCCCGGCGCGGCCGGGCGGGTCAAGGTCCACAAGCACCACGTCAGGCAACAGCGTCGCCGCGTCCAATGTGATCCCGAGTGCCTTTTCCAGCGTTGTATCTCGGAACGGCCGCTTGTTCGCGCTGTCACTGATCCACGCGACGCGCGGATTGCCGAGGAAGGTCGGCGCGAAAATCTCGACAACGGCCTTGGTGATGATCGGGCTTGGACCCGGCGGCAGGATCACGGAAGGACCGCCCGGACATTGCACCGTGATGTTGGCGCTGGACGTGCTGGCGCTGCTTCGCACCAATGCGGCACGGGCCAGCGCGCCAGGCGACAGGTTCCGCTTGCGCCACTCGGCTGCGGCGGTTTCGAGCGCGGCGCCAGACAGGCCGGGCAGGAACAGCGCGGCGAAGTCGGCTTGCAGGGCATAGCGGCCCTTTGGCGACGTGGTGGGCACGCCTGCAAGTTCCACGATGGCGTTGACCGGCACCAAGCCGTTGCGGATCACCTCATCGCGGATCGGCTCGCGCGTGTTGTCAGCATACCAGCGGCCATCCGGGGAAGGTGAGTTCGCCGCACTCATCACCGCGTAGTAGCCGGCGCGCGCATCGCCGCCGTGCTGCGCGGCCTGCGCGTCACTCATGCGGACCACGTGACGCGGTGCAATCCAGAGATCGGCGCCGGCAACAGCGCCGACATAGAGCGCGGTGAAGATCGTGCGCGCCGTCATCTCGCGGATGAGGTAGCCGCGATCCGGCGTGCCTTCGGGGAAGATCACCAACAGCCGCGCGTGCACGTCCTGCCAAGGTATCAGGGCAGGCAACGTCATTCGCCTGCACCATACAGCCGCGCGACGGCCTTCTCGGGATCAGGCGACGCGAGCGCGGCCAGCACGTCTTCCGCCGCTGGGAGCGGCATGGCTTCAAGCTCGGATGCACTCACCGCGACGGATGCGTTGATGCAGCGGAGCACACGATCCGCCGTCATCGTGGCGAGGAACCCGGCCACGGCGGACACCGGCACCTTCGGATTGGCGACGATGGGCAACACCATGTTGAGGTGGTTTTCAACCGCGACGCGGCCGTGCTGCGCCACGAACTCGGCGGGCATCTCGGCCGCGATCAGGCGGCGATGTTGTTCCTTCGCCGTGGTCCGCTGCACCAGCACGCATGGCCGCGTGACGATGTTCGGATCATCGGCGCCGCGGGGTTCGAACCATGGCGCGTGGTTGCGCTTCGTCGCGCGATAGACGAAGCGGCCATCCTGCGTGACTGCCTCTGCCCACACCACCGGGACGCGGCCCGCCGCGTGCGACGTGTGCAGCCGGGGCTTGTGGCGGTTCCACACAAGCGGACCTGTCGAGACGGCGTAGCCCCAATCGGCGAGGCGCGCCGGCATCTCGCGCATGCGGGTAACAAGTTCACTGTCGGCGGCGCTGCGCGGCAACGTCCAAGGTGCATCGGGATCAGCCGGCAGAATCAAGGTTCCTGTTGGCTGCACCTTCAACCCGTCGCGCTCGGCTTGCACGACGGCGCACTCCGCCTGCCGCCGCTTGCTGCCACGCCGATAGGTGGACAGCGCCACCTCTTGCAGCACGTCCGCGAACACGTCCTTGCGGCTTTCGAGCAGGTCAATCGAGACGGGCGGCGCGTGCTTGTGCAGCGTCCGGCGCAGCGCCTTGAAGTAGTGGCCGGCGAGGAAGCTGGCGGGCGTCAGGTAGGCGATGATCCCGCCGTTGCGCTTGGCGAGGTGCACCGCAAGGTCGGTGAACAACCCATACAGGTTCGGGTGCCCGTGAAGGCTGCGCGCGAACCGCGCGCGAATGGCAGGCGTGTCCTTCAACTTCCCGAACGGCGGGTTGCCCATCACAAGGTCATACTGCCCGGCCGCATCCTCGAATGGGCCGAGTGCGTCACGCACCTCTGCCACGGGTCCAAGGCGGCGCCCTGACGCGGCCACCAATGGCAGCGCGACCGCCTCAACTGCCAGGTTCGCAAGCCACACCGCGAAGGGGTCCATGTCCCATCCGCGCAGGCGCGAACCGAGCGCGGCGAGGGCGATGGCAGGCTCGGCGCCGTCCATCGCGGCCAGCATGCGCGAGGCGGCTTCCACAAGGAACGCACCCCCGCCGCATGACGGGTCTATCGCCCGGCCGCTGCGCCAGTCGTGGCCGGCGCGTTCGGCCTTATCCAGCAGGCGGCCGGCAAGGGCTGGCGGGGTGTAGAAGATGCCTTGCTCGGCGCGGTGCGACGGCGGCAGGGCTTGCGTGTAGAGCCGCCCGAGCGCGGCCACGGCATCGGCGACCGGCAGGCGGGCGAGATCGCGCCCGAAGGCCGCAGCGTCGGCAATGGTGGGGTCGGATAGCTCGGCCAGCGCCAGCCCGTCCGGCAGGCGTGCAGCGGCGAGGCGCGGGGCGCCGTGAGCCGCCGCGCCGGCCTGCCACCATGCCACGGCCGCCGCGTGGGAGACGGCGCGGGCGGCTTCCACACTGGCCGCGTCGGCGACGGCCGATAGGGCACGCTGGCGGGACAGCAGCGCGGCGCCTGCCGCCTCTGCCTTGCCTTTCTGCGCTACGCCCGTTCGCGCCATCCGCCCCGCCTGCGATTCGCTCGCAATAATGCCAGCGGAACGCCTACGCCGACAGCGTGGACAGACAGTGAGGCGGGATCGTCAGGCGGCGAGCGCAGCGGCCACGGCGGCGGTGCGCTCGCGCTGTTCTTCGTTCGCCAGTTCCACCCACTCGCGGGCGGCGGCTTCGTAGCCTTCCGGCCAATGGGGATCGAAGCCGCTGCGCTGCCACGCCTTGGTCATGGGGTTCCACACCTCTACCGACCATCCGCCGATCACGGCGGGCTGGTAGAGCCGGTGTTGCCAGTTCATCGGTTCGGGCGTGGCGGTCATGGGGTGGATTCTAGCCAGGCCGGAATCCGGGCGCGAGGGGAGATTGCGGCGCGATACCGCGCCACGTGGACAGCGTGTTAAGACAGGATGCCAAGCCGCCCCGCCGACGCAACCGGCGCCTTGGACAGCGTTCCATTGGGGGATTGATTAGGGGATGCAGGGCGGAGACCAGCCTAGAAGCGGCGGTTTACCTAGTGATCGGGCGGACATCCCCTCCGCCACCGCCTGCTGATCCGTCGCCGCGCCCGGCGCAGCGAGGGCC
>CAYNYQ010000470.1:0-3887 GCA_964401305.1 uncultured Acetobacteraceae bacterium
AGAGGGGCGGCATGGACCAATCCCCGCCCACCCCCCCCGGCACCCCGCAGCGCTGGCTCACCGGGCCCCGCTACGGCGCGCTGCCGGCGCCCGCCGCGATGCCGGCGCCGCGCCTCTCCTTCGAGTTCTTCCCGCCGAAGACGGAGAAGCTCGAGGAACAGCTCTGGGCCTGCATCCGCCGGCTCGAGCCGCTGGCGCCGCGCTTCGTCTCCGTCACCTATGGCGCCGGCGGATCGACCCAGGCCCGCACCCATGCGACCGTCGCCCGGCTGGTGGCCGAGACCAGCCTCACCCCCGCAGCGCACCTGACCTGCGTCGGCGCGACGCGCGAGGAGGTCGACGAGGTCGCGCGCGGCTACTGGGCCGCCGGCGTGCGCCACATCGTGGCGCTGCGCGGCGACCCGCCGGCCGGGGCGAGCGAATACACGCCCCATCCCGGCGGCTATGCCCAGGCCGAGGACCTGGTGCGCGGCCTGCGGCGCGTGGCCGATTTCGAGATCAGCGTCGGCGCCTACCCGGAAACCCACCCGGCCGCGCTCTCGCCCGCCGCCGACCTCGACTTCCTCAAGCGCAAGCTCGACGCTGGCGCGACGCGCGCCATCACGCAGTACTTCTTCGAGGGCGAGGTCTTCCTCCGCTTCCTCGACCGCTGCGCCGCGGCCGGCATCACGGTGCCGATCGTGCCGGGCATCCTGCCGGTGACCAATTTCGCGCAGGTGCAGCGCTTCAGCGCCATGTGCGGCGCCTCGGTGCCGGCCTGGATGGGCCAGCTCTTCGAGGGCCTCGACGACGACGCGGAGACCAGGCGGATGGTCTCGGCAGTGGTCGCCGCCGAGCAGGTGCGGCTGCTGCAGGCCAACGGCGTCGACGAGTTCCACGTCTACACGCTGAACCGCCCCGACCTCGCCTACGCCATCGCGCATATCCTGGGCGTGCGGCCGAAGCGGGGCTGAGGCGCCGCCGCCGCGCCGCGGCTCAGGCCTTGGGTGGCGGCTTGGCGGCGTAGCTGCCGCCCGCCGCGCGCACCTCGGCCGCGGTCTTCGCCGCGCGCAGCCGGGCGAGATGCGCGGCCTCCCCCTCCAGCATGGTCTGGGCATTGGCCAGCACCTGCGCCGCCCGGTCGGCCGGGAACTTCACCGCGCCGTTCTCGTCCATGTGGATCAGCTCGCCCGGCGCGACGTCCATGCCGCCGACCGAGACCGGCACGTTCACCGCCTGCACCGCCATCTCGCCATGCCCGGCGGTGACGCCGCCGAGCAGCATCTGGAAGCCGAGCCGGCGCACCGCGTCGACGTCGCGCGAGGGGCCGTTCGAAAGCATCCCGACGCAGCCCACCGCCATCATCGAGGTGATCATGATCTCGCCGGCGAGGCCCGCCTTGGCCATCAGCTCCGGCGGCCATTTCTGCTGGATGACGAGGATGGTCGGCTTCGGCATCGCATCCAGCGCGTCGACCACGTCCATGAAGCTGAGCCGGCCCTGGTAGTTCGGGTCGGGCAGGCCGTAGACGCAGGTGACGGCATGGCCGATCACCGGCCCCATCTCCGGGTAGATGCAGCGGATCGAGGTGTCGGTGTACCAGTTCTCGGTCCAGGGATTGTAGAGCCCGAGGCAGAGCGGGTTCTTCGGATAGGTCGCCACCACGTTGGTGATGGTGGGCGTGTCGATCCTGCGCAGACCGGCGAAAACTTCCTCGGGCGTCGCGGCCATGTCGGGCGTCCTCCTGGGCATTCGGGCGATGCTGCGGCGACTATCGGAGGGGGGCGGCGATCCGTCCAGGCCGCGTGGCCGCGCCCCGGCGGGTGATCATCCTCCCGGCCTGCGCCCGCTGCCGCGGCGCGCCCGCCTTCGCGCGCATCGACGCCGCCCCTGCCTCGCCACTCCGGCCGACCCGGCCCGGCGCCTATTCCGCCTTGATGCCGTGCTCGCGGATCACCGCGCCGAGCCGGTTGCGCTGGTCGGCGAAGAAGGCGGCGAACGCCTCGGGCGTGCTGCCGCGCGGCAGCATGCCGATCTGGCCCATGCGGCGCACCGCCTCGGCATCGCGCATGCCGGCGGCCGCGGCCTCGGCCAGCTTCGCCACGATCGGCGCGGGCGTGCCGGCGGGGACGAACATGCCGAGCCAGTCCGGCATGTCGTAGCCGGCGAAGCCCTGCTCGGCGACGGTCGGCACCTCGGGCAGGTTCGCCAGGCGCTGCGGGATGCTGACGGCGAGCGCCCGCATGCGTCCCTCGATCACCTGCGGCGCCGCCTGGGGCAGGGTGGAGAAGACGAACTCCACGTCGCTTGCCAGCAGCCCCGCCGCGGAGGCCGCGCCGCCGCGATAGGCGACGCCGTTGCCCGTGACGCCGGCCTGCGCCAGCAGCTGCACCGGCGCGAGATGCGTCACCGTGCCGGTGCCCGAATGCCCCCAGGCGATGCGGCCGGGGGCGGCGCGCATGCGGGCGATGAGGTCGCCGAGGCTGCGCGACGGGTGGTCGGCCCGCACCACCAGGATCAACGGCGAGAGCGCGATCAGGCTCACCGGCGTCAGCGCCCGTGCCGCGTCGTAGGGCAGGCCCGGGATCAGCAGGTGGTTGATCGAGATCGCGGCGGTGTCGGCGAGCACGGTGTAGCCGTCGGGCGCCGCCTGGGCGACATGGCCTGCCCCGACCGAGCCGCTGGCGCCGGCGCGGTTCTCGATGACGATCGGCTGGCCGAGCACGCCCTGCATGGCGTTCTGGGCGAGGCGGACCGGCGTGTCGGCGCCGCCGCCGGGCGGCCAAGCGACGACGATGCGCACCGCCCGCGTCGGCCAGGCCCCGCCCTGCGCCCGGGCGCCCGTGCCGGGCCAGGCCAGCGCCCCGGCCGCGGCCAGCGCGGCCCGCCTGCCCCATGCTGCGCGTGCCATCCCGTTCCCCCCGTTGCCTGGCATCCGGCGCCAGTCTGCACGGGCCCGCCCGGGGGCGGAAGCCACCGCGCGCTGGGCGCGGGCGCCCGGCCGCGGTATCCTGCCCCGGGCCGCGCCGCGGCCCCAGCAGGGCCCAGGGCCGCGCCGCGGCCCCAGCAGGGCCCCCGGCCGCTCCGCGGCCCGAAAAGGGAGCGAACGCCATGCGCCTGACCGATGCGCAGATCCGCCAATTCCACGAGGAAGGCTGGCTCTTCCTGCCCGAGGTGTTCAGCGCCGAAGAGGTGGCCGTGCTGCGGGCCGAGGCCGAGGGCATCTACGCCGCCAACCGCCCCGAGATCTGGCGCGAGAAATCCGGCGCGCCGCGCACCGCCTTCGCCGCGCACACCTACAACGAGGCCTTCCGCATCCTCGGCGCGCATCCGCGCCTGGTCGAGCCCGTCGAGCAGGTCTTCGGCGAGAAGCTCTACATGCACCAGTTCAAGATCAACGCGAAGGCGGCCTTCACCGGCGATGTCTGGCAGTGGCACCAGGACTACGGCACCTGGCTGCGGGACGATGGCATGCCGGAGCCGCGGGCGATGAACATCTCCGTCTTCCTCGACGAGGTGATGCCGATCAACGGCCCCTTGATGCTGATCCCGCGCAGCCAGCAGCACGGCAACCTCGCGGCCGGGCACGATGTCAGCACCACCTCCTATCCGCTCTGGACGCTGGACGATGCCGAGGTGACGAAGCTGGTCGAGGAGGGCGGCATCGTCGCGCCCACCGGCAAGCCGGGCGGCGTGCTGATGTTCCACGGCAACCTGGTGCACGGCTCGGCGCCGAACATCACGCCCTATCCGCGCAAGATCGTCTACCTGACGCTGAACGCGGTCTCGAACCACATCCGCCGGCCGACCCGGGCGGAGTGGATCGCGCATCGCGACTTCACGCCGATCGAGCCCGTGGCGGACGACGCGCTGCTGCAGTACGCGCGGCGCTGGAAGCAGGCGGCGGA
>CAYNYQ010000471.1:0-3883 GCA_964401305.1 uncultured Acetobacteraceae bacterium
AGCATCAGCCGCCGCGGATCCTCGACGCTCTCCTTCACGCGGACGAGGAAGCTCACCGCCTCCTTGCCGTCCACGATGCGGTGATCGTAGCTGAGCGCCAGGTACATCATCGGCCGCACCTCCACCTTCCCGCCCACCACCATCGGCCGGTCCTGGATCTTGTGCATCCCGAGGATGCCGGACTGCGGCGGGTTCAGGATCGGCGTCGACATCAGGCTGCCGTAGATGCCGCCATTGGTGATGGTGAAGCTGCCGCCCGCGAGCTCATCCAGCTTCAGCGCGCCGTCGCGCGCCCGCTTGCCGAAATCGCCGATGCGCTTCTCGATCTCGGCGAAGCCCATGGTGTCGGCGTTGCGCAGCACCGGCACGACCAGGCCGGAGGGGCCGCCGACGGCGATGCCCATGTGGACGAAGTGCTTGTAGATGATCTCGTCGCCGTCGATCTCGGCGTTGACCGCCGGGAATTCCTTCAACGCGGCGACGCAGGCCTTCACGAAGAAGGACATGAAGCCGAGGCGCACGCCGTGCTTCTTCTCGAAGGCGTCGCGGTACTCGGTGCGCAGCGCCATGGCCGCGCCCATGTCCACCTCGTTGAAGGTGGTGAGCATGGCGGCGGTGTTCTGCGCCTCCTTCAGCCGCCGCGCGATGGTGATGCGCAGGCGGGTCATCTTCACCCGCTCCTCGCCCTCGTCGAGCGCGCGGGCCGGCGCCGGGGCCTTCGCGGCCGGTGCGGCGGCGGGCGCGGGGCGGGCGAGGAAGTCGAGCACGTCGCCCTTGGTGATGCGCCCGTCCTTGCCCGTGCCGGCGCCGATCGCGGCCGCGGCGACGCCCTTCTCCTCCATCATCCTGGCCGCGGAGGGCATCGGGGCATGCGCGCCGGGGATGGCGACGGGGCCATGCGCCTGGCGCGGCTCCTCGACGCGCGGCTGGCCTGGCGCGGCGGTCGGCGCGGGCGCCGTGGGGGCGGCTGCGGCGGCCGGCGCAGGGGCGGCAGCAGCGGCGCCGGCCGCGCCGATCAGCCCGAGCACGCTGCCCGGCGCCACCTCGGCGCCCTCCTGGACCGAGATCGCCTCGATCACGCCGGCGGCGGGGGCATTCACCTCCACCGTGACCTTGTCGGTCTCGAGCTCGACCAGCGGCTCGTCCGCCCGCACGGCCTCGCCGGCCTTCTTCAGCCAGCGCGCAACGGTCGCGCTCGACACGCTCTCGCCCAGGGTGGGCACCAGGATCTCGGTCGCCATCGTCTGCTCTTCATCCGTGTCTGGGGGCGCGCCGCGCCCGGATCGGGATCGGCTAGAGCAGCCACCGCCCTGACGGAGCGCGCCTGCGTTCCGTCAGGGCGGAGATAAGCTGCTCTAGAGACTATGGTTTCTAGAGCAAGAAGTCCGACCGGATGATTCCGTCCGGTCCGACATCGCTCTAGAGGCCCAGCGCCTCGCGCACCAGCTTCTCCTGCTGCTGCGCATGGGTGCGGGCGAGGCCGGTGGCCGGGCTCGCCGCCTCCTCGCGCCCGACATAGGCGGGGCGCCTGGCCTTCACGTCGAGCTCGGCCAGCACCTTCTCGATGCGCCGGTCCATGAACTGCCAGGCGCCCATGTTCTCGGGCTCCTCCTGGCACCACACGACCTCGGCGTTGCGGTAGAGGCCGAGGGCGCGGGAAAGGCTGGCCTTCGGGAAGGGGTGCATCTGCTCGACCCGCACGATGGCGACGTCCTTCACGCCCTGGTCGCGCCGCGCCTGCAGCAGGTCGTAGTAGACCTTGCCGGTGCAGAGCACGACGCGCCGCACCTGCTCCTCCGGCGCGATGGCGTCGATCTCGGGGATGACGTAGCGGAAGGCGCTGCCAGGCCCGAAGTCGGAGAGGTCGCTGACCGCCAGCTTGTGGCGCAGCAGCGACTTCGGCGTCATCACCACCAGCGGCTTGCGGTAGTTCGCCTTCAGCTGGCGGCGCAGCGCGTGGAAGTAGTTGGCCGGCGTGGTGAAGTTGCAGACCCGCATGTTGCGCTCGGCGCAGAGCTGCAGGTAGCGCTCGAGCCTGGCCGAGGAATGCTCCGGCCCCTGGCCCTCGTAGCCGTGCGGCAGCAGCATCACCAGGCCCGACATGCGCAGCCACTTCGTCTCGGCGCTGGCGATGAACTGGTCGATGATCACCTGCGCGCCATTGGCGAAGTCGCCGAACTGCCCCTCCCACAGTGTCAGGGTATGCGGGTCGGCCAGGGTGTAGCCGTACTCGAAGCCGAGCACGCCGAATTCCGACAGCAGCGAGTTGAAGGCCTCGAAGCGCGTCTGCCCGGCGCGGATGTTGTTCAGCGGCACGTATTCGGCCTGGGTCTGCTGGTCGACCAGCACGGCGTGGCGGTGGCTGAAGGTGCCGCGCTGCACGTCCTCGCCCGAGAGGCGCACGCGGTGGCCCTCCAGCAGCAGCGTGCCGAAGGCCAGCGCCTCGCCGGTCGCCCAGTCGATGCCCTCGCCGCTGTCGATGGCCTGCTTCTTCGCCTCGAGCTGGCGGGCGATCTTCGGGTTGACGCCGAAATCCGCCGGCACGCGGCCGAGCGCCGCACCGACCTCGCGCAGCGTGTCGAGCGGCACGGCGGTGTCGTGCAGCTGCTCGACATCCTCCGAGCCCACGGCCTTGATGCCCGACCAGTGCCCCTCCAGCCAGTCCGCCTTGTTCGGCTTGAAGGCCTGCGCCGCCTGGTAGGCGTCCTCGAGCTGCTGGTAGAAGCCGTCGAGCATGGCCTGGCTCTCCGCCGCGGGGATCGAGCCCTCGGCGGCGAGCTTCTCGGCGTAGAGCGTGCGCGTCGTGCGCATCTCCTTGATGCGGCCGTACATGATGGGCTGGGTGAAGGCCGGCTCGTCGCTCTCGTTGTGGCCGTGGCGGCGGTAGCAGACGATGTCGAGCACGATGTCCGTGCTGAAGGCCATGCGGAACTCGGCCGCGAGCCGGGCGCAGAACACCACGGCCTCGGGGTTGTCGCCGTTCACGTGCAGGATCGGCGCCTGCACGCCCTTGGCGATGTCCGTGCAGTAGAGGCCGGAATAGGCATGCGCCGGGACGGTGGTGAAGCCGATCTGGTTGTTGGTGACGATGTGCACCGTCCCCCCGGTGCGGTAGCCGATGAGCTGGGACATCGCCATGGTCTCGTAGACCACGCCCTGGCCGGCGAAGGCGGCGTCGCCGTGCAGCAGGATGCCCATGACGCTGTGGCGGCCCTTGGTGTCGCCCGCCATGTCCTGGCGCGCCCGCACCTTGCCGGCGACCACGGGATCCACCGCCTCGAGGTGCGAGGGGTTGGGCTGCAGCGAGAGATGCACGCGCCGCCCGGCGATCTCGAGATCGGTCGAGGTGCCGAGGTGGTACTTCACGTCGCCCGAGCCCTGCACGTCGTCGGGATTGGCGCCGACGCCCTTGAACTCGGAGAAGACCTGGATGAAGGGCTTCTTCATCGAGTTGACCAGCACGTTCAGCCGGCCGCGATGCGCCATGCCGATGACGACCTCGTTCACCCCGAGCGGCACGGCGGTCTCGATCACCGCCTCGAGCGCCGGGATGGTGCTTTCGCCGCCCTCCAGGCCGAAGCGCTTGGTGCCCACGAATTTGCGGGCGCAGAAGGCCTCGAAACCCTCGGCCTTGGTCAGGTCGGCCAGGATCTCGCGCTTGTCCTCCAGGCTGAAGCCGGTGGTCCAGGGCGCGCCCTCGATCCGGCGCTGGATCCAGGACTTCTGGTCCGGATCCTGGATGTGCATGAACTCGACCCCGATCGGCCCGCAGTAGCTGGCGCGGCAGATCGCCAGGATCTCGCGCAGGCTGGCGGTCTCCTTCCCCAGCACGAAGTCGAGGAAGATCGGCCGGTCATAGTCGGCCTCGGTGAAGCCGTAGGTC
>CAYNYQ010000472.1:0-3880 GCA_964401305.1 uncultured Acetobacteraceae bacterium
AGCGGCTACCGGCTGCTCGCCAACATGGGCATGGATGGCGGGCAGGAGGTGCCGCACTTCCATGTTCACATCTTCGCGGGCCGGCCGCTCGGGCGGATGGTCGCCACCGGCTGAGGGCCCGGGCCGGGCGGAGCGGCGCGCGCGGTTCAGCGCACCGGCGAGCCGCCGCGGCGCCCGGGCTTCTGGTGCCTTGCCATCATATGGCGAAGCAGGTCCTTGATCTGGGCAGCCTCGGCCTCCGGGTGGCGGGCCAGCACGCTCGCTTCGTGCTGCCGCGCGGCCGCGACGAGCTCCAACGCCTTGTCCTCGCCCCGCGCGGTCAACTCGATCCGCACGACACGCCTGTCCCGCCCGTCCTGGGATCGCCGGACCAGCCCATCCCGGACCATGCGGTCCAGCAGCTTGGTCATGGTCGGCTGCTGCAGCAGGCACACCTCCGCGAGCCCGGTGACGGTTTCTCCCGTGGGGCTGCCCACCAGGCTGGCAAGGACACGCCAGACCGGCACGCTGAGCCCACGCTTGCGCAATTCCTGGTGAAACTCGGCAGAAATGAGATGCGAGGCTCGAGCAAGCAGGTAGAGGAGGTAGTCGTCAATGAAGCGGCCGCGGGCGTGGTCCATCGTGGGCGGCGGCGGCATTGGGAGCATCATTGGCACTCAGCGACCGTCTGCATGTCGACATGATAGACAGAGGTATAAGAAAGCGTGCTGAGAATTTGTATCGCTTTCACGTCTTAATGTGATGTCATGAATCGCCGGGCGGCACGAACGTGATACCCTCCGCGTCATGGTCACATCGCCAATCCATGCCCCCTGGCTGGCCGCCTTCGCTGCCGTGCTCGCCCGCTGCGGGGCGGCGCCCGGCCTGCCGGTCTGCCTTCTCGCCGAGAGCCGGTCCCGCGCCCTGAACCTCGACCTCGCCGAGCTCGCCGCGCTGCAGCTCGGCTGCCGCCCCTTCCGCTGCATCGTGCCGACGCCGGCGCAGGCCGTGCCGGTGCCGGTGCGCTCCACCGGTGCCTCCCGCGCGCTGCAGGGCCACCCCGCGGTGCTGGCGGCGCTGAAGGCAACGCCGCTCGTGCTCGACCTGACGCTGGAGGGGCTGCTGCACGCGCCGGAGCTGAAGGAGATCCTCGGTGCCGGCACGCGGATCATGATGATCAGCAACGAGCACCCGGATGCGCTGGAGCGCCTGGTGCCGCGCGACGAGGACGAGCCGCGCGTCAAGGCCGCGGTGAAGCAGGCGCGGGCGGCGCGGGCGATGCGCGTGACCTCCGCCGCCGGCACCGACCTGACCGTGGCGATGGCGGGCGCGGCGACCGCCGGCGTCTGGGGCTGGACCGACCGGCCCGGCACCGTGGCGCACTGGCCCGGGGGCGTCGTCGTCTCCTTCCCGCGCGCCGGCAGCGTCAACGGCACGCTGGTGCTCGATGCCGGCGACGTGAACCTTACCTTCAAGCGCTACCTCGAGCGCCCGGTGCGCCTGACGCTGGAGGACGACCACGTCACCCGCATCGAGGGCGAGGGCACGGATGCCGAGCTGATGCGCCGCTACCTGGCCGCCTGGGGGGACCGCAGCGCCTATGCCGTCTCCCATGTCGGCTGGGGGCTGAACGAGCGCGCCCGCTACGAGGCGCTGGCCTTCTACGACCGCGAGGACACCAACGGCACGGAGCTGCGCTGCTTCGCCGGCAATTTCCTGTTCTCCACCGGTGCCAACGAATTCGCCGGCCGCTACACCGAGGGGCATTTCGACCTGCCCGTGCGCAACTGCACCATCGCGCTCGACGGCGCGCCGGTGGTGGTGGAAGGCAGGCTGGTCCCATGACAGCAAGGCAGGGTCGCACGCGATGACGACGGTCGTTCTCCTCCACGGCATCGGCGGCGCGGCCTGGGGGCCGACCCTGCCGGCCCTCGCACCCGCGCCTGTGCTGGACTGGCCGCTGCCGGGCTATGGCGGCACGCCGCTGCCGGCCGAGACAAGCTTCGCCGGCTGGGCAGAGGCGCTGCGCGACGCGCTGGACGCCGCCGGCATCCCGCGCGCCGACATCCTCGGCCATTCCATCGGCGGCATGCTGGCGCAGGAATTCGCGCTGACCTTCCCCGAGCGGGTGCGGGGCCTCGTGCTCTACGGCACCACGCCGGCCTTCGGCGGCCGCGACCCCGGCTTCGCCGAGGCCTTCCTGCGCGACCGCCTGGCGCCGCTCGACCAGGGCCGGGACATGGCCGGGCTCGCCGCCGAGACGATGCCCGCCATGCTGGGCCCGGACGCGCCGCCCGAGGCCGCGCCGGCCGCGATCGCCGCCATGGCCGCCGTGCCGGAGGACGCCTATCGCGCCACGGTGCGCTGCCTGACCACCTTCAACCGGCGCGACGACACGGCGCGGATCGCTGCGCCCACGCTGCTGCTGGCCGGCGAGAAGGACCCGCTGGCGCCGCCGCGCACGATGGAGCGGATGCGCGACGCGATCCGTGGCTCGCGCCTGGTCGTGCTGCCCGGCGCCGGGCACCTGGCGCATCTCGAATACCCCGCGGCCTTCAACGCCGCGGTGCGCGACTTCCTGCGCGGCCTGCCCGAGGGCTGAGGGCGATGCCCGACCTGCCGCCCCCGGCGCCGATCTTCGAGCCGGGCGCCTTCCGGCTGACGCCGCGCGAGGCCGCGCTGACCGCCGCGGTGCGCGAATTCGGCGCCGCCGTGCTGGCGCCGCGCGCGCCGCGCTGGGACCGGGAGGCGAGCTTCCCGACCGAGAACTACCGCGACATGCACGCCAACGGGCTGCTCGGCATCTGCATCCCGGAGGAGATGGGCGGGGCGGGCGCCGATTTCCGCGCCTATTGCCTGGCCGCGGCGGAGATGGGCCGCTTCTGCGGCGCGACGGCGCTGACCTGGAACATGCATGTCTGCTCGACGCTGTGGTCCGGGCCGCTGAGCGACGACCTGGAGATGGACGTGGCGACGCGGGCCGAGCACCGCCGGCGCCGCGCGCTGCACTACGACCGCATCCTCGGCCGCGGCGCGGTCTATGCGCAGCCCTTCAGCGAGGGCGGCGCGGCGGCGGCAGGCGGCGTGGCCTTCGGCACCACGGCGCGGCGCGCCCCCGGCGGCTTCGTGGTGACGGGCAGGAAGATCTTCGCCAGCCTTGCCGGCCACGCCGACTACTACGGCGTGCTCTGCACCGAGCTGCGCGAGGGCGAGGCGCGGCCATCCCGCCGCGACACGCTCTACCTCGCCATCCCGCGCGACGCCGAGGGCGTGGCGGTGGAGGGCGAGTGGGATCCGCTCGGCATGCGCGGCACGGTCTCGCGCAACCTGGTGTTCCGCGATGTCTTCGTGGAGGAGGACGCGGCGCTGATGCCGCCCGGCCTCTACTTCCAGGCGGCGCTGCGCTGGCCGCACATGTTCATGACCCTGTCGCCCACCTACATGGGCCTCGCCCAGGCGGCCTACGACTTCACCGTTGCCTATCTGCGCGGCGAATGGCCGGGCATGCCCCCGGTGAAGCGGCGCATGTACCCGACGAAGCAGATCGCCGTCGCCGAGATGCGCGTGATGCTGGAACAGACCAAGGCGCTCTGGTTCCAGGCCATCACCGAGGCGCGGCCCGACCCCACCAAGGAACAGGTGCTGCGCGCCTGGGCCGCGCAGCACACGGTGATGGAGAACGCGCAGGCGCTGGCGGCCAAGGCGGTGCGCACCTGCGGCGGCCAGTCCATGCTGAAGTCGCTGCCGCTGGAGCGGATCTACCGCGACGCGCGCTGCGGCAGCCTGATGCTGCCCTGGACGGCGGAGCTCTGCATCGACCGTATCGGGCGCGACGCGCTCTACGAGAAGGGCGAGACGGATGGCTGACGCCGCGGCGCGCCGCCGGCGATGATCTGGCGCT
>CAYNYQ010000473.1:0-3857 GCA_964401305.1 uncultured Acetobacteraceae bacterium
TTGTTCGCCGCCCCCGCCTCCACCAGCCCCTCCGGGTGGCCGGTGCCGAATTTCTCGCGCTCCTTCGAGAACCGCTTCGAGGTGGCGTAGCTGATCCAGGCCGCCATGTCGGCGCCCGCGCCGGGCAGCACGCCGACGATGATGCCGATGATGTTCCCCCGCACCAGCGGCTTCGGGTAGCGCTTCGTCAGCGCCCATTGCCCGGCCAGGATGGAGCCGAAGCGCCGGCGCGGCAGCGGCGGCGGGTCGGGCAGCAGCATCGCGCGCATCACCTGCGCCACGGCGAAGACGCCGACCAGCGCCGGGATCACCTCCACTCCGCCGAGGAGATCCGTGAGACCGAACGTGAAGCGCGGCGTGCCCGCCGGGTTCTCGACCCCGATGCAGGCGACGAGCAGGCCGAGCAGCATCGCCGCGATCGCCTTGATGGGCGAGGAGCGCGCCACCAGCGTCGCGCACATCAGCCCGAGGATGGCGAGCCAGAAATACTCGTAGGTCGAGAAGGAGAGCGCGACCTCCGCCAGGCTCGGCGCGAGCACCATCAACGCCAGCGTCCCCACCACCCCGCCGAGCGCGCTGAACCAGAGCCCGATGCCGAGCGCCAGCTCCGCCTGGCCCTTGCGGGTCATGGCGTAGCTCTCGTCCGTATAGGCGGCCGAGGCCGGGGTGCCGGGGATGCGCAGCAGGCAGCCCGGGATGTCGCCCGAGAAGATCGCCATGGCCGAGGCGGTGATGATCGTCGCCACCGCGGCGATGGGCGAGAGGTAGAAGGTGACCGGCACCAGCAGCGCCGTCGCCATGGTGGCGGTCAGCCCCGGCAGCGCGCCGATCACGAGGCCATAGATCGCCGAGGCGAGGATCGCCAGCAGCACGTCCGGCGCCGCGACGAGGGCGGCACCCTGCAGCAGCCCCTCCATCTACCAGGGCGCCCCGAGCAGGCCGTCGGGCAGCGGCACCCGCAGCAGCCGGTAGAAGACGAGATGCAGGAAGAGCGGTGCCGCCACCGCGAGCGGCAGGGCAAGGCGCCAGCGCGCGCCGAAGGCGAAGGCGGTCGCCAGCACCAGCGCTGCCGCGGTGAGCAGGAAGCCGAGCGGCTCGACCAGCAGGACATAGGCCAGCAGCAGGCCGGGCGGCACCAGGGCGCGCAGCCCGGCGGCCCAGCTCGGCGCCACCGCCTCGTCGTGCTCGGCCTCGAAATTATGGCCGATGCCGAAGGCGATGAGCGCACCGCAGAGCACAAGGCCGATGCCGATCACCATGGGGAAGGCGGCCGGTCCCACATCCTGGCCCGGCACCGCGGGAAGCCGCGAGCCGCCCCAGGCGGCCGCGGCGCCGAGGGCGACGAGCACGCCGCCGCACACCCGATCCGATACCTGCACCCCCATCCCTCCCGTCCCGGAGGCGCGACTGTAGCCCTGCGGCGCCGCGGCTCCAGCCCCGGGCCGTGCGGAATTGACGCGACCCGGGCGCCGGGCCATGGAATCCCGCATGTCGAGGACACCTGCCGGAATGCCGACATCACAGGGTGCGGGCGCATGAGCGCCACCACCGGCGACAGGCTCCACTCCATCGCCGCCACCGAGCACGGGCTGGAGAGCGTGGGCTACATCCCCTCGCGCCCGATCGCCACGGCGGTCTTCCTGGCGCACCACCTGCAGAAGCCGATCCTGGTCGAGGGGCCGGCGGGCGTCGGCAAGACCGAGCTGGCCAAGGCGATATCGTCCTGGCTGTCGCTGCCGCTGATCCGCATGCAGTGCTACGAGGGGCTCGACGAGTCCAAGGCGCTGTACGAGTGGAAGTACGGCAAGCAGCTGCTCTACACCCAGATCCTGAAGGACAAGATGGGCGAGCAGCTCGGCCAGGAGAGCACGCTCGAGGCCGCGGTCGAGAAGCTGCACGGCGTCGGCGACCTGTTCTTCTCCGACCACTTCCTCGAGCCGCGGCCGCTGCTGCGCGCGCTGCGCGAACCGCAGGGCGCCGTGCTGCTGGTGGACGAGGTGGACAAGGCGGACCAGGAGTTCGAGGCCTTCCTGCTGGAGATCCTCTCGGACTACCAGGTCTCGATCCCGGAGATCGGCACGGTGCGCGCGACGGTGCCGCCCTTCGTGCTGCTGACCTCGAACTCCATGCGCGACCTCGGCGATGCGCTGAAGCGGCGCTGCCTGCACCTGCACATCGGGCTGCCCGACGCGAAGCTGGAGGGGCGCATCGTTGCGACCCGGGTGCCGGGCATCGCCGAGGGGCTGCGCCGGCAGCTGGTGGGCTTCGTGCAGGGGCTGCGCGGGCTCGACCTGAAGAAGCTGCCCTCGGTCAGCGAGACGCTGGACTGGGC
Source organism: uncultured Acetobacteraceae bacterium (assembly GCA_964401305.1). Classification (GTDB taxonomy): domain Bacteria; phylum Pseudomonadota; class Alphaproteobacteria; order Acetobacterales; family Acetobacteraceae; genus JAIEOP01. The sequence continues at coordinate 2,333 of CAYNYQ010000473.1, forward strand.
GCGGGTGCTGGTGCTGCTGCACGCCAGGGAGCTGGAGCCCGACTTCGTGCGGGACACGCTGAACGTGCTGCTGAAGTTCGAATCCGACATCGAGGCCGCCAGCCCGCGCGTGGTGGAGCTGGTGCAGCAGGCGCGCCGCGACGCCGGCTTCGGCTGAGGCGGTGGGCGTGGACGGCGCCGCACCGGAGGCGGGGCGCGGCATGGACGGCCCGCTGATCGCGTTCTTCCGCGCCGCGCGCAGCGCCGGCCTGCGCGTCTCCCCGGCCGAGAGCATCGACGCCGTGCGCGCCGTGCAGGTGGTCGGCTGGGAGGACCGCGCGGCGCTGCACGACACGCTGGCCCTGGTCATGGCCAAGACGGTCGAGGAGAAGCGCCAGTTCGAGGAATGCTTCGACCTCTTCTTCCGCCGCGGCGCCTTCCGCGGCGAGCAGCCCGCGCCGGACGAGGCCCCGCCGGAGGGAAGCGAGGCGCCGGACGGCGAGGGTGAGGGCGAAGGCGGGGCCGGCAGCGAGCTCGGCCGCATGCTGTTGGCGAACGACCAGGCCGGCCTCGCCGCGGCGATGGAGCAGGCGGCGCAGGAGGCCGGCGTCGGCAACATCGCCGTCTTCACCCAGGTGAACCTCTTCGCCCGGCGCATCCTCGAGCGCATGGGCCTGAACGCGCTGGAGCGCGAGATCCGCGCCCTCTCCGGCACGCCCCAGGGGCAGGAGCGTGGCCAGCGCCTGGCCCAGGCGCGCGACGCGCTGCGCGAGCAGGCGCGCGAGCTGGTGCAGCAGAACCTGCTGCTCTTCGCCAAGGGCGAGACGGAACGCTGGCGCGAGCGCATGCTGGCCGAGACGCGGCTGACCGCGATCGACCGGCGCGACCACGAGCGCATGCGCATCCTGGTGCGCAACATGGCGCGGCGCCTGGCGGTGCAGTACGGGCGCAACCGCAAGCGCGACAAGCGCGGGCAGCTCGACATCCGCCGCACGCTCCGCCGCAACATGGCCTGGGACGCCATCCCCTTCCTGACGATCTGGAAGCAGGAGGTGATCGACAAGCCGAAGCTCGTCGTGCTGTGCGACGTCTCGGGCTCGGTCGCGGCGCTGGCGGGCTTCCTGCTGATGTTCCTCTATGCCCTGAAGGAGGCGCTATCCGGCCTGCGCGCCTATGCCTTCGCCGGCGAGCTGATGGAGGTGAGCGACATCCTCGAGGGCCAGCCGATCGAGAAGGCAATCGCGGAGATCATGTCGAAGATCGGCTTCGGATCGTCGAACTACGGCAATTCGCTGGCCGATTTCCAGAACGGCTACATTGCGACGCTCGATCGGCAGACGACGGTGATCATCCTCGGCGACGGGCGCGGCAACCGCACCGACCCGCGCGTGCCGGTGCTGCAGGACATCGCCAACCGCTCGAAGCAGGTGATCTGGCTGAACCCGGAGCCGCGCACGCTGTGGGGCACGGGCGATTCCGACATGCTTCGCTACGCGCCGCACTGCCGCGTGACGGCGGTCTGCGCCACGCTCGGCCAGCTCGAGCG
>CAYNYQ010000474.1:0-3848 GCA_964401305.1 uncultured Acetobacteraceae bacterium
TCCACCGTCTCCGCCTGGTCGGCGACCAGGATCGGCTCGATGCCGATCGGCAGGTCGGCGGTGATGGCGGCCATCTCGGCGCGGATGTTCTTGCCCAGCGCCAGGATGTCGCCGCCCTCGCGCATCGCGACCGCGAGGCCGATCGCGTCCTGCCCGTTCACCCGGAACATGGGCTGCGGCGGGTCGGCGAAGCCGCGGCGAACCTCGGCGATGTCGCCAAGGCGGATCAGCCGCCCGTCCACCGCGAAATTGACGCCGAGGATGTCCGCCTCGGTCTCAAAGGCGCCGGAGACGCGGACCGCAAGCCGCTCCTGCCCGGTCTCCACGAGGCCCGCGGGGCGCACGAGGTTCTGCGCCTGCAGCGCGGCGACCAGGGCCGGGTAGTTCAGCCCGAGCCCGGCCAGCCGCTCGGTCGAGAACTCGATGAAGATCCGCTCGTCCTGCGCGCCCAGGATCTCCACCTTGGAGACATCGGGCACGCGCAGCAGGCGCGAGCGGACGTCCTCGACGTAGTCGCGCAGCTCGCGCTGCGAGAAGCCGTCGGCGGTGAAGCCGTAGATGATGCCGAAGGTGTCGCCGAAATCATCGTTGAAGAAGGGCCCGACCACGCCCTGGGGCAGGGTATGGCGCATGTCGCCGATGCGCTTCCTGACCTGGTACCACTTGTCCGGCACCGCGGCGGGCGGGGTGCTGTCCTTGAGGTCGACGAAGATGGTGGTCTGGCCCGCCACGGTGTAGCTGCGCAGCGTGTCGAGGCCCGGCGTCTCCTGCAGCGTGCGCTCGAGCCGCTCGGTCACCTGCAGCAGCGTCTCCTCGACCGTCGCACCCGGCCAGCCGGCGGCGACGATCATGGTGCGGAAGGTGAAGGCCGGGTCCTCGTTGCGGCCGAGGCGGTAGAACACCAGCGCCCCGGCGATGACCGCGACGATCATGAAGTAGAGGACGAGCGAGCGGCGGTTGATCGCCCACTCGGAGAGGTTGGGGCCGATCATCGCGCGGCGGCGGGGGCGGCGGCGGTGGCGGCGCCCAGCAGGCGCACCCGCTGCCCGGGGCGCAGCGCCTGGACGCCGGCGGTGACGACGATCTCGCCGCGCTCCAGGCCCTGGCTGACCAGCACGCGGGAGGGGTCGAAGCGAGCCACCTCGACGGGGCGGAGCGAGACGGTCTCGGCGCGCGGGTCGACGACCCAGACCGCGGGCTGGCCCTCGGCGCGGGTCAGCGCGGAGGCGGGGATCTCGATGGCCGCGCCGCCGCCGATCTCCATGCGGCCGGTCACGGTGGAGCCGAGCCGCAGCGCGGGCGGCGGCTCGATCAGCCCGACCCGGACGCGGAAGGTGCCGGTGACCGGGTCGGCCTGCGGCGAGACCTCGCGCACCCGACCCTGGGCCTGCACCCGCGGATCCATGGTCAGCGCCACCAGGACGGAGGGGTTCTCCGGGGCGCGGTCCTTCAGGCTGGGCGGCACGTCGAAGACGGCGTCGCGCCCGTCCTCGCGCGCGACCTGCACGATCATGCGGCCGGGCTGGACCACCTCCCCCGGCTCGGCGCCGCGGCCGGTGACCGTGCCGCCGGCATCCGCGCGCAGCTCGGTGTAGCCGAGCCTGGTTTCCGCCAGGCCCACCCGCGCCTGCGCCGCATCCACCGCCGAGTCCGCCGCCTGCAAGGTGCGCGTCGCCTCGTCGTAGCGCACGCGGGTGGTGAAGCCGGTCTGCAGCAGCTCGCGCTGGCGCCAGTAGTTGTTCCGCGCCTCGGTCAGCCGGGCGCGCGCCGCGGTCAGGTCGGCGCGGGCGGCGCGCAGGTTGTTCTCCTCATTGGTCGGGTCGAGCCGTGCCACGACCTGGACCGGCGCCACGCGGTCGCCGATGTTGACCAGGCGCTCGACCATGCGGCCGTCGATGCGGAAGGCCAGGCTGGCCAGGGTCTCCGCCTCGATCGTGCCGGTCAGCGTGACCACGTCGCCGCCCGTGCGCGGCTCCACCGTCACGACGCGGACCGGGCGCAGCTCGGGCGGGGCGGGCGGCGCCGCCTCGTCGCAGGCGGCGAGCAGCGCCATGGCGCCGAGGACGAGGCACGCGGCGCGCAGGCCGGGCCGGGCCAGGCCCCGGGCCGTCCCGGCGGCGGCGGGCGCGGGACGCCTCGGCGCCGCGTCGGCCGGATGGGGCATCGGTCCTCTCCATTCGTTCAGCCGCCCCTGCGGCCGGTGGTTCCCCCGGCGGCCTGCCGGTCCCGGCGCGGCCCCGGCATGGCAGGCGTGGTGGCGGACCGGCGGGGCCGTCCCACCATAAGCCGGAAGCCGGCCTGGTGGGTGTCGGCTCGCACCGGCCGAGGTGCCGGCGTGCCGACCGGGGCTCTGTCCTGTCGGCAGGGCGGGCTCCGCAGCGGGTGCCGCGACGCGCAGGTGCGGTGCGGCGGCGCGCGGACGCTAGCCGGCCGTGGAGGCCGCGGGATCAGCCCAGCGTCCCGGCCCTGCGCGTCGCGTCCCAAAGCGTGCTGCACCGCGCCGACCGCCATGGTGGCGCGGGCCGTGGCGCCGCGCCGCGCCCGCGGGTGACGGCCGCCGCATCCGCCCTGCCGCGCCGCGAACCGGCACCGATCGCGCTTGCGCAAGCGCGGCGGTTCGCCCAACGCTGCCTGCAGAACGGATCACGGAGACGGGCGCATGGCGGCCGATGGCGCGGAGGAGCGCGGCCTGCACCCGCAGACGGCGATGGCGGCGGCCGGCGGGCGCGGCCTCGGGGTGATGCTCGGGCTCTGCACGGCGATCCTGGCGGCCGGCGCGTTGGCGCTTGCGCAGTCCGTGCTGGCGCCCGTCGCCTTCGCCCTCTTCGCCATGGCGCTGGCCTGGCCCGTGCAGGCCTGGGCGCGCCGCGTCCTGCCGCAGGGGCTGGCATTGCTGCTGGCCCTGCTGGCGACGCTCGTGGTGCTGGTGCTGCTGGCCGGGGCCGCCGGCTGGGCCTTCGGGCGGGTGGCGCGCTGGGTGATCGCCAACGCGGCGCTGCTGCAGTCGCTCTACGCCGAGAAGACCGCCTGGCTGGGCACGCAGGGGATCGTGTTCGGCGAGGACCTGCTGTCGGGCGGCCTCGACGCACGCCGGCTGGTGCGCCTGGCGCAGGGCGTGCTGGCACAGCTGCAGGGCATCGCCACCTTCCTGGCCCTGACCTTCGTCTTCGTGTTGATGGGGCTGCTCGAGGCCGATGCGGCGGCGGCGCAGCTGCGGCGCATCGGGCACACGCGCCCGGCGGCGCTGAAGGTGCTGGCGGGGCTCGCCGCGGCGGCGGCGAAGCTGCGCGGCTACATGGCGGTGCGCACGCTGATGAGCGTGCTGACCGGCCTCGCGGTCTGGGCCTTCGCCGCAGGGATGGGGCTCGAGCTCGCCGCGGAATGGGGCATGATCGCCTTCGTGCTGAACTACATCCCCTTCATCGGGCCGCTGGTGGCGACGCTCTTCCCGACGCTCTTCGCCGCGCTGCAATTCGGCAACTGGCAGGTGGTCCTGGTGGTCTTCGTGTCGCTGCAGGTGATCCAGAACCTCCTCGGCAGCTACGTCGAGCCGCGGCTGACGGGGGCGCGGCTGGCGCTCTCGCCCTTCATGGTGCTGGTGGCGGTGTTCCTCGGGGCCTTCCTGTGGGGCATCCCGGGGGCCTTCATCGGCGTGCCGGCGCTGATCGCCGGGGTCGCGCTCTGCGCCCAGTTCGAGGGCGGCGCCTGGGTGGCGGACCTGCTGTCCGGCCGGAGCCCGCCCGGCGAGGCGGGGTGAGCCGACGCGGCGCTTAGAGCGTGATCGCCGAAGAGTGCAACGCCCGCAGGCGTGAATCACGCGACGCAACAACGAGCTGGACCACGATCCG
>CAYNYQ010000475.1:0-3827 GCA_964401305.1 uncultured Acetobacteraceae bacterium
GGCGGCGCCTGCAGCCGGGCGGCGGCGAAGCGGCTGTGCACCACCACGCCGAGGCTGCGCTCCAGCACGTGGCGGTGCAGCGGCATCAGGAAGCGCTGCATCGGGGCGAAGAGGCCGAGCCGGCGCAACCGCGCCAGGCGCCGCCCGGCCGCGCCGTATTCCCGCGCCAGCGCCGCCTCGTAGCCGGCGGGGCTGCCGCGGCCGAGGGTCAGCGCCTCCACCAGGTGGTGCAGCACCACCTCGTGCAGCGCCACCACCCCGGGCCGGCGCAGTGCCGCGCGATAGACATGCGCGTGGTCGAGGCTGTTGCCGAGCTGGTGCAGGTGCGGCAGCGCGTGCAGCGCCGGCGTGGCGAGATAGCGGCGCTCGGCGATCACCGGCGCCGCCGCGCCCGGCCGCGCCGCCGCCGCGGCCTCCTCGGTCGGCACCACGACGACGCAGGGCATCAGGGCGTGCAGCGGCCCGAGCAGCTCGGCGGTATAGGCGGCGATGCCGGAGGGGCTGGGCGGCAGCGGCGCGAAGACCACGAGCCGCGCATCCCCCGGCGCGCCGCCGTCGGCGCCCCGGTCCCTCGGCGGCGCCGGGGCGGGCCGCGCGGCGCGGGGGGGCGTCACGGTCCGATCGGCGGGGCGACGCCGGCGGCCAGCAGCCGCGCCTCGATGGCGCGCAGCCGGGCGTCGAGCCGCAGCTCCGCCACCGCCAGCAGGTCGCCCACATAGTCGGCCATGGTGCGCGACAGCGCCTGGGCGATGCGCTCCTCCGCGGTGGCGGCGGGGGCGGGGGCGCCCGGGGGCAGGGCGCCGAGGCCGCGCAGTAGCTCGGCCAGCCCCTCCAGCCGCTCCCGCATCTCCCGGCGCACCGCCTCGATCTCGGCGCGCAGCTCGGCCTCGCGCATCTCGAGCAGCTCGGAGCCGAGGCCGGCGAGCTCCGGGCCGCCGGGGCCGGAGAGCAGTTCCAGCGCCTCGCGCAGGCGCTCGATCTCGGCCTTCAGCGCGCCGGTGCGCAGGTCGAGCGCCACGGCCAGGGCGTGGCGCGGGTCGGAGGGCAGGATCGGCCCCTCCGGCAGCTCGACCCGGGGGCCGGCCTGGCCCGGCCGCCGTGCCTCCTCCGAGGCGGCGAGCGCCTGCAGCACCTCGACCCTCCGCTCGGGCTGGTTGTGGATCGCCGCCATGTAGTGGGCGTAGCCATCCGTGTCCGGCCATCGCCCGAGCATGGCCAGGTAGGCGTTGACGACGAAATCGTGGTCCTCGCCGAACAGCAGGTCGCCGGCCCGCACCGGGCGGCGCGGCGGCGCGGCGGTCACTCCGCCGCGGCGAGGCGCGCGGCCCCGTCCTCCTCGTCGCGGGGCGGCGTCGGCGCGGCGACGGGAAGGCCGAGCCGGCCGTAGAGCGCGGCGAGCCGCTCGGCATAGCGCTCGGCGCTGAACAGCTGGGCCCGCTCCGGCCCGGCATGGGCGAGGCGGGCGCGCAGCGCGGCGTCGCGGTCCATGGCCTGGATCGCGCCGACGAGGGCCGAGATGTCGTAGGGATCGACCTTCAGCGCCGCGTCGCCCACCACCTCGGGCATGGAGGCGGTGTCGGAGGTGATCACCGGCGTCCCCAGCAGCATCGCCTCCAGCGCCGGCAGGCCGAAGCCCTCGTAGAGCGAGGGAAAGAGAACGGCGCGGGCGCCGCGGATCAGGTTCACCAGCAGGCGGAAGGGCGCGTAGTCCAGCAGCACGATCTTGTGGCGGGTGCGCAGCGTCGCACCCTCCTGCACGATCCAGCGGATGTGGTCGTCGAACAGCAGGCGCAGCTCCTGCTCCGACTTCCAGGCCTTCTTGCCGACGATGACCAGCGGCCCGTCGACCCCGCTGGCGAGGAAGGCCTGGATCATGCGGCCGACATTCTTCTTCGGCTCGATCGCGCCGAAGAACAGCCAGTACCGCCCGGCCTCGAGCCCGAAGCTGCCGGCGACCTCGGCGGCCACCTGCGGCATCGGCACGTCGGTGAACTTCCGCGGGATGTGCACCGCCTGGTAGGTGTTGGTCACCCGCTCCTCCGGCACGCCGAGCAGCGAGACGATGTCGCGCCTGGAGGCCTCGGAGACGGTGACGAGGTGGTCGGCCCGCCCGGCCAGCAGCTGGTGCAGCTTCCAGTAGCGCCGCTTGTGGTCGAGCGTGGTGTAGGGCAGGCGCAGCGGCACCAGGTCGTGCAGCGTGTAGATGTTGCGCATCCCCGGCACGCGCACCGGCACCGGATAGGTCCAGTGCATCAGGTCGGGCGGCGGCCCGCGGAAGCGAACGGACAGGCGCGAGCCGAAGAGGCGGAAATGCGCATGGCCCTGCTGGAAGACCTCGCGCGCGTTCCAGATCTCGTCGAAATGCGGCAGCCGGTCGCGGAAGGTGGTGGCGATGACCTGGCCGGTGATCGGCACCGGCGCGGCGATCTCCGTGCCCGGCGAGCCGAGCAGGCGCCAGCCGCGGCGCATCGCCTCGAGCCAGGGGTGGGGCCGGCCGACGCGCTCGTCGAAGAAGGCGATCTCGCGGATCAGCGGATGGCGCGAGGGGGCGGCACGGGTGCCGTAGAGCACGCCGGTCCGGAAGCCGAGCCGGCCCATAGCGAAGCTGAGGTTGCGGGCATAGGTGGCCACCCCCGTGCCCTGGTCGAGCGCCAGGTTGTAGCCGTCGAGGAAGACCCTGGGGCGGGGCGCCGCCGGGCGGGTCATCGGCCGCGGGCTCGCCGTGGCATCGGGCGGGGATGGCCCGCGGTCGGCGGCTCGGCTCGGCTCGGGGCGCGGGGATCCATGAGCACAGACTACACGAAGGCGGCACCGGGCGGGAGGGCGCCCCGATGCGGAACGTTGCGCTTGTTGCGAGGGTCTCGCGGCTGACGAACCGCACCGGCTGCTCGCCGGTAACTGCGTGCGCGCTTGCGCCCGGCTCGCGCAGCGCGCGAAACTCGCCCGGATGGACGAGGCAACGCAGGATCGCAGGCTGGCACTCGCCGAGGCCGAGGCGGCCGCACGCGCGCGCTTCGCGGAGCCGCTGCGCCGGCGCGCCGCACCGCTGCTGGTCGGCGCGGCGATGCTCTGGCTGCGGGTGGCGGCGGTGCTGGCGCTGTCGGCGCCGCTTCTGTTCCTGCTGTGGGTGCTGGCGCGCGGCTGAGCCGGCCCGAGGAACCGGCGGTCCGGGCGCTGCGCAGGCTGGATCGGTCCGCCCCGGAGACGAGCCGGCGCGACGCGACGTCCCCCGCCAAGGGGCCGGCCGGGCCCTTGTCCGACGCCGCCGATCCGGGCATCACGCCGCCACGGCTGCCCGCCGGCGGCGGCCGGCGGAGGGGGACCACGGCGGCAGATGGACAGCAGTGCCCCGCTCGACCCCGCGGATCCCGCCCCGCTGCTCCAGCGCGCCGATGCGCTGCGCGACGCCCGGGACTGGATCGAGGCGGCCATCGCCTATGCCGCCTATCTCCGCGCCCGGCCGCAGGACTGGCCGATCTGGGTGCAGTACGGCCACTGCATGAAGGAATCCGGCGACGTGAAGGCGGCGCTGCTGCTCTACCGCGAGGCGGAGCGGCTCCAGCCCGGGGATTCCGACCTCCACCTGCAGATCGGCCATGCGCTGAAGCTGCTGGGCCGGGTGGAGGAGGCCTACCTGGCCTACGCGCGGGCACTGACGCTCGACCCCGAGAATGCGGCGGCGCGGGCGGAATTGCTGACCGCGCCGGGCGGCCAGGCGCCGCCGGCGCCCCCGGCGATTCCGATGGCCGCGCCCCCGCCCGCCTGCCCTCTGCCGAGCCCCGCGCCGGAGCCCCCGCCGCCGGCCGACACCGCCCCGCCGGCGCCGC
>CAYNYQ010000476.1:0-3801 GCA_964401305.1 uncultured Acetobacteraceae bacterium
GGCGTGAATCACGCGACGAAACGACGCGCTGGGCCACGATCCGCGATTCAGTCCTCGCGGATCGTGGTCCAGCCGTCGTGACCATGGAGGCTGTCCCACCGGGGCCGCCGACCATCATCGCGGAGCCCCGTGCCGCGCCCCGTCCCGGACAGGCGCACGGAACCGCCCCGGTAACGTCCGCGGCCATGGTTGCGAAGCGTCGCCCATGCCAGGTACCCGGGAGGCAAGCCGATGACCATGACCGTGCATCGTTCGGACGAGGCCGACTTCGCGGCCCTGCCGGACTTCCCTTTCGCGCCGCGCTACGCCGAGCATGAGGGGCTGCGCACCCACTACCTCGACGAGGGGCCGCGCGATGCGCCCGTCGCGCTGCTGGTTCACGGCGAGCCGACCTGGAGCTACCTCTACCGCCGCATGATCCCGCCGCTGCTCGCCGCGGGCTATCGCTGCGTGGCGCCCGACCACATCGGCTTCGGGCGGTCCGACAAGGTGGTCGAGGATGCCTGGTATGTCTTCGACCGCCACCGGGCGCGGCTCGAGTGGCTGGTCCGCCACCTCGACCTGCGGCGCGTCACGCTCTTCGTGCAGGACTGGGGCGGGCCGATCGGCCTCTCCCAGATGCCCGCCATGCCGGAGCGCTTCGAGCGGCTGGTGATCATGAACACCTGGCTGCACCATGAGGGCATCGAGTACTCGCCCGGGGTGCGGCGCTGGCGCGACGCCGCGACCAACCCTGCCTGGCTGCGCTGGACGCATGGCAACCTGCCCTGCGGCGAGATCGTGCTGAACGCGCTGCGGCGCCCGCCCGCGGATCCGGCAGCCCTGGTCCGCGCCTATGAGGCACCCTACCGCGCCGGCGGCCTTGCCAAGGCCGGCGCGCGGCGCTTCCCCTGGTGCATCCCCTTCGCCGAGCCCGAGGCGGGCGGCGCCGCCACCCATGCGGCGACCTTCGACTGGCTCCGCGCTTGGGATGGCCCGACGCATGTGATCTTCGCCGAGGAGGACCCGATCTTCACGGCCGACTGGGGCCTCCGCTGGGCGGGGCTGCTGCGCAACGCCAGCTTCGACGGCATTCCCCGCGCCGGCCATTTCGTGCAGGAGGATGCCGGCGAGGAGGTGGTGGAACATTTCCTCGCGCGGCGCTGAGGGCGCGCCGGTCCCGGCGAGCGCCGCCGCTGCCGGTCCGGCGCCCTACTTCACGATCGCCACGCGCAGCGCGTTCGTGGTGCCCGGCGTGCCGAAGGGCACGCCCGCGGTCACCACCACCTCGTCGCCATGCGTGGCGAAGCCCTCCTGCTGCGCGGCGCGCAGCGCGCGGGCGACCATCTCCGTCATGGAGTGGATCTCGCTGACCACCAGCGGGTGCACGCCCCAGACCACCGCCATGCGCCGCGCCGTCGCCGCGCTGCTGGTCAGGCCGAGGATGGGCGCGTTCGGCCGTTCCCGCGCGACGCGCAGCGTGGTGCTGCCGGTCGAGGTGAATGTGGCGATGGCCTCGGCCTCGATGGTCTCGGCCACCTGGCGGGCGGCGGCGGCGATGGCGCCGGCGCTGGTGCGCTCCGGCGCCGGGCGGGCGGCATCCGTCAGGCGGCGCCAGTCCTCGTCCTGCTCCACCCGGGCGACGATGCGGTCCATCATGTTCACCGCCTCGTAGGGGTATTGCCCCGCCGCGGTCTCGGCCGAGAGCATCACCGCGTCGGCGCCGTCGAAGACCGCGGTGGCGACGTCCGACGCTTCGGCGCGGGTCGGCGCGGGGGCGCTGATCATGCTCTCGAGCATCTGGGTGGCCACCACCACCGGCTTGCCGAGCTGCCGCGCCAGCCGGACGATGCGCTTCTGCGCCAGCGGCACTTCCTCGGGCGGCAGTTCCACGCCGAGGTCGCCGCGCGCGACCATGACGCAATCGGTCAGATCCATGATGGCGTCGAGGTTGTCGAGCGCCTGCGGCTTCTCGAGCTTGACCATGATCCAGGCGCGGTCGCCGACGATCGCCTTCGCCTCCGCCACGTCCTCGGGCCGCTGCACGAAGGAGAGGCCGAGGTATTCGATGCCGTGCTCGAGCGCGAAGGCCAGGTCCTCGCGGTCCTTCGCCGTCAGCGCCGGGATCGGCAGCACCATGTCCGGCACGTTCACGCCCTTGCGGTCGGAGAGCGGGCCGCCGACCACCACCTCCGTCTCCAGGTGGTCCTCCCGCGTCCGGGTCACGCGCAGGCGGAGCTTGCCGTCGTCGAGCAGCAGGGTGGTGCCGATCTGTGCCGCGGCGATGATCTCGGGGTGCGGCAGGTTCACACGCCGCGAGTCGCCCGGTGTCGCGTTCAGGTCGAGGCGGAAGCCCTGGCCGGTCTGCAGCTGCACCCGCCCGCCGCCGAAGCGCCCGACGCGCAGCTTCGGCCCCTGCACGTCGGCGAGGATGCCGATCGGCCGGCCGAGCTTCGCTTCCAGCGCGCGGATGGTGGCGATGCGCTGGGCGTGGTCCTCATGCGTGCCGTGGCTGAAGTTCAGGCGGAAGACGTCGGCGCCGGCGCGGTAGAGGCGCTCGATCACCTCCGGCGCGGCGCTGGCGGGGCCGAGGGTGGCGACGATCTTGGTGCGGCGCCGGCGGCGCAGCGGGGTGCGGGTGGTGGCCATGCGCTGCGGCGGTCCTTCGGGGCGGGGGGGCGCGGGGCCGCCGGCGCGGCGGTGCCCGTGGGGGGGTCTTCGCCGCCAGCCGGGCGGAGGGTCGAGGGGGCGACGCCCATGATGCGCGCCACCTCCTCCACCCGTTCCTCCGGCACGCGGCGCCATTGCGAGACGGCGGCGGTGGAGATGCCGAGCGCAGCGGCGATCCGCGTGACGGCGCCGCGCCGGGCGAGCAGGGCTTCGAGGCTGGGGTCGCGCATGGGCTGAACTTATGCGCCCTAAGCCGGTAGTCGAGCGAAAAGCGCATGACTTAGCAACGTTAAGGGCGGCCGCGGCGCCTCAGCCCACCAGCACCGCGCGCACGTCGTTCACGTTGGTCAGGGTCGGGCCGGTGACCAGCAGGTCGCCCAGCGCCGCGAACACGCCGTAGCTGTCATGGGCGGCCAGCGCCGCGCGGGGGTCGAGGCCCAGGGCGCGCGCCCGCGCCAGGCTGTCCGGCGCCGCGATGCCGCCCGCCGCGTCCGACTTCCCGTCGATGCCGTCGGTGTCGGCCATCAGCGCCCAGATGCCCGGGTGCCCTTCCAGCGCCAGGGTCAGGCCGAGCAGCCCCTCCAGGCTCCGCCCGCCCCGCCCGCCGCCGCCGGGGGGCAGGGTCACCGTCGTCTCGCCACCCGAGAGCAGCACGCAGGGGGCGGGCAGCGGGTGGCCATGCGCCGCCGCGCCGCGGGCGATCCCGGCCAGCACCCGGCCGAGCTCGCGCGCCTCCCCCTCCAGCGCGTCGCCGAGGATCAGCGGGGTGAGGCCCTGTGCCCGCGCCTCGGCCGCCATCGCCGTCAGCGCCATCATCGGGGTGGCGACCATGCGCAGCTCGGTGCCGGCGAGCCGCGGGTCGCCCGGCTTCGGCGTCTCCTCGGCGCCGGCGGCCAGGTGGCGCATCGCCGCCTCCGGCAGCGCCATGCCGTAATGGGCGACCAGCGCGCGGGCCTCGGCGAAGGTGGTGGGGTCGGCGACGGTGGGGCCGGAGGCGATCACCGCCGGGTCGTCCCCCGGCACGTCGGAGATCGCCAAGGTCACCACCCGCGCCGGATGCGCCGCCGCCGCCAGCCGACCCCCGCTGAAGGCGCTGAGGTGCTTCCTGATGCAGTTCATCTCGCCGATCGGCGCGCCGGAGCGGAGCAGCTC
>CAYNYQ010000477.1:0-3786 GCA_964401305.1 uncultured Acetobacteraceae bacterium
CGCGCGGCTTACCGGCGCGGCCGGGCCCTACCCAGGCGCCCGGCCGCGGCGTAACCTCCGCCCCGCGAGACCCGGGGGAGGATCACGGCATGGCCGCAGCGGTTCCACAGGCGCAGGTGCCCGGCGTCTATCACCGCAAGGTCGGCGACATCGTCGTCACCGCGATCTCCGACGGCTACCTCGACGGCTCCATGGCGGTGATCCAGAACATCCCGCCCGAGGACGCGGCGCAGCTGCTGCGGGATGCCTTCCGCCCCGTGCCGCGCCGCACCGCGGTGAACTGCTTCCTGATCCATGCGGGCGGCAGGCTGGCGCTGGTCGACAATGGCTGCGGCACCGCCATGGCGGCGACCGGCGGCCGGCTCTTCGACAACCTCGCCGCCGCCTCCGTCGCGCCGGCCGACATCGACACGCTGCTGCAGACGCATCTGCACCCCGATCACTCGAACGGGCTGACGGGCCGGGACGGGCAGCGGCTCTTCCCCAAGGCCGAGCTGGCCATGCATGCCGCCGAGCTCGCCTTCTGGCACGACGACGCGGCGATGGCGAAGGCCGACGAGACCTCGCGCGCCCGCAACTTCCAGGCCGCGCGCGACCAGGTCGCACCCTATCGCGCGGCGGGCGCGCTGCGCAGCTTCGAGGGCGGCGAGGTCTTCCCCGGCGTGACCGCGATGCCCTTCCCGGGCCATACGCCGGGGCATACCGGCTACCTCATCGCCTCCGGCGGGGAGACGCTGCTGATCTGGGGCGACATCATCCACGTCCCCGAGATCCAGATCCCGCGCCCCGAGGTAACGATGGCCTTCGACATCGATCCCCGCCAGGCCGAGGCCACGCGCCGCCGGGTCTTCGACATGGTGGCGACCGAGAAGCTGGTCTGGGCCGGGATGCACATGCACTTCCCCGGCTTCTCCCGCCTGGTCCACCGTGCCGGCGGCGGCGTGGCGGCGCTGCCGGAGGCCTGGTCGGGCGCGATGTAGCGCGCCCACCCCCCTCGCCGGGCCCTCCCGGCCATGGCAGGCTGCGCCCCCCAACCAGCGAGGAGGACGCGGCCATCATGCTCGAACCCGGCCGGGCCAAGCCCAAGCCCACCCCCGAGACCAAGCATTTCTGGGACGGCTGCAAGGACGGCAAGCTGCTGCTGCAGCGCTGCGGCGACACCGGCCGCGCCTATTTCCCGCCGCGGCCCTTCAGCCCCTACACCGGCACGCGCAACGTGACCGTCTTCGAGGCCTCGGGCCGCGCCAGGCTGCACAGCTACGTGATCCACCACCGCCCCGTGCCGGGCTTCACGCCGCCCTACGCCATCGCGGTCGTCGAGCTCGCGGAAGGGCCGCGCATGATGACCAACATCATCGACTGCCCGCAGACGCCCGAGGCGCTGCAGCTCGACATGGATCTCGAGATCGCCTTCGTCCCGATGGACGGCGAGATCACGCTGCCGCTCTTCAAGCCGGCATCGAAGTGAGGGCCGCGCGATGATCAAACCAGGTGAGATCGCCATCGTCGGCGCCGCCGAGACCACGAAGCTCGGCGCCATCCCCGACATGTCGCAGATCATGCTGCACGCCGATGCGGCGCTGAACGCCATGGCCGATGCCGGGCTCAAGCCCGCCGACATCGACGGCGTCGCCTGCGTCGGCCCGATGATGCCGCAGCAGGTCGCGCACTACCTCGGCATCACGCCGAAATGGGTGGACGGCACGGGGGTGGGCGGCTGCTCCTTCATGCTGCATGTCCGCCATGCCGCCGCCGCCATCCATGCCGGCTACGCGAAGACCATCCTCATCACCCATGGCGAGAGCGGCAAGTCGCGCATCAACGCCACCCCGCGCCCGCCCGAGCCCGAGAGCCTGAACGGCCAGTTCGAGGCGCCCTTCGGCCCGTTCGGACCCCCGACGCTCTTCCCCATCCCGGTGCTGCGCTACATGAAGGAGCGCGGCGTCACGCACGAGGACCTCGCCATGGTCGCCGTCGTGCAGCGCGAATGGGCGGGGAAGAATCCGCGCGCGATGTTCCGCGACCCGATCACGGTGGCCGACGTGCTCAACAGCCGCATGATCGCCTATCCCTTCCGCATCCTGCAGTGCTGCCTGGTGACGGATGGCGGCGGCGCGCTGATCCTGACCAGCGCCGACCGCGCCAAGGACATGCCGCAGAAGCCGGTCTACATCCTCGGCACCGGCGAGAGCGTCGAGACCAACATGGTCAGCCAGATGGAGGACTTCACCTCCTCGCGCGCCTTCCGCGTGGCCGGGCCGACCGCGATGCAGATGGCCGGCATCGCGCACCAGGACGTGGACCACCTGATGATCTACGACGCCTTCGCGCACCTGCCGCTCTACGGGCTCGAGGATCTCGGCTTCTGCAAGCCGGGCGAGGCGGCGGGGTTCATCCGCGACGGCCATACGCGGCCGGGCGGGAAGCTGCCGCTGAACACCACTGGCGGCGGCCTCTCCTACACGCACACGGGCATGTACGGCATGTTCGCCCTGCAGGAGAGCGTGCGGCAGATGCGCGGCACGGCGCCGGCGCAGGTGCCGGGCGCGAAGATCAGTGTCTGCCATGGTGTGGGCGGCATGTTCTCCGCCTCCGGCACGGTGGTCTTCTCGAACGAGAAGCCGTCCTAGGCCAGGATCCCGGCGCCCGGTCCCCCGGGTGCCGGGCGACGCGGCCGGACGCTGCTCCGCTCGCGCCGTCCCGGCCCTGGCCGGGCCAGGGCGGCGCGTGCATGCTGGCACCGATGGCGAGTCCGCCCTCCGCCGCCGCCGAGACCATCCTCGCGCGCCTGCCGCTGCTGGCCGGCGTGCCGGAGGTCGCGCGCGCGCGCCTCGCCGGCGCGGCGCGGCCGGTGCGCTACCGCGAGGGCGAGGTGGTGTTCCGCCGCGGCGAGCCCGGCGCCGACGGCATGCTCGTCGTGCTCGACGGCCTGGTGCGCGTGCACATGGCGACGCCGGCGGGCCGGGAGCTGACGCTCGGCCTCGTCGGCCCTGGCGAGCCCGTGGGCGAGATCGCGCTGATCGACGGCGGCCCGCGCAGCGCCGATGCCACCGCGCTGACGCCGGTCTCGGGCCTCATGCTGCGCCATGCCGATGCGGTGGCGGTGATCGAGCAGGACATCGCCGTCGCGCATGCGCTGCTGCGCACCCTGGCCGGGCGCCTCAGGCGCACCACGGACCAGGTCGAGGCGGTCGGACTGCGCAACCTCTCCCAGCGCGTCGCCGGGGCGCTGGTGCGCCTCGCCGCGGCCGATCCCGCGGGCCTTGTGCGCCTCTCCCAGGGCCAGATTGCCGCGCTGGTGGCGGCGACGCGCCCCAAGGTGAATGCCGTGCTGACCGAGCTCCGCGCGCGTGGCCTGGTGGAGCCGGCGCGCGCCGGGCTGCGCCTGCCCGATCCCGCCGCGCTCCGGGCCCTGGCCGAGGCCGAGTAGCCATGCGGGCCCGGCGATGAGGGCGGGGGCGGCGGCGGGCCTGGCGCTCGCTGCCGGCATGCTGCTGCTGCCGGGCCTCGCGGGCGAGGCGCGCGACTCGGCCCTGGATGCGCTGATGCGCCTGCTGCCGCGCCCCGTCGCCGGGCCGCCGCCGGTGCTTGCCGTGGCGGCGGGGGAGGAGGATCTGGCCCGGCTCGGTCCCTGGCCCTGGCCGCGCGCGCGCTGGGCGGCGCTGGTGGCGCGTCTGGCCGAGGCCGGCGCCGCGGCCATCGCGCTCGACATCGCCTTCGTCGAGCCTGCGGAGGGCGATGCGGCGCTCTCCGCCGCGCTGGCGGCCGCGCCGGCGGTGGTCGGGC
>CAYNYQ010000478.1:0-3783 GCA_964401305.1 uncultured Acetobacteraceae bacterium
GCGCCGTCGGGGCGCGGCCCGCCACGCCGGCGGCGGCGACGGCGGCGGCGGCGGCCGGCCTCGGCCCGGGCCTCGGCTTCCGCCTCGGTCTCGGGCACCGACGGAGTCCCGGCCTCGGCGGCGCCCGCCTCGGCGACGGCCTCGACCTCCTCGGCCTCGTCCTCCTCCTCCTCCTCCGGCTCGGGCGCGTAGTCCATGCGCAGCGCCGCCTGGTGGGCAGGCGGCAGGGCGCGGCCCTGGGCGGGCTCGGCGGCGCGCAGGCGCTCGATGCGGTGCTGCGGGCCGGAGAGACTCTCGTCGGGTTCGAAGAGCACGGCCATGCCGAAATGCTCCTCGAGTTGCGTCAGCCGGTCGCGCTTGCGGTTCAGCAGGTAGAGCGCCACGGCCGAGCAGACATGCACGCAGATCTCGGCGGAGCGGCGCTTGGCGCCCTCCTCCTCGATGGCGCGCAGGACGGAGAGCGCGCTGCTCTCGAGGCTGCGCACCGTGCCGCGCCCCATGCAGTGCGGGCAGGTGACGAAGCTGGTCTCGGCGAGGGAGGGCCGCAGCCGCTGGCGCGACATCTCGAGCAGGCCGAAATGGCTGATCCGCCCGACCTGGATGCGCGCGCGGTCGAAGCGCAGCGCCTCCTTCAGCCGGCGCTCGACCATGCCGTCGTGCTTCGAGGACTCCATGTCGATGAAGTCGATGACGATCAGGCCGGCGAGGTCGCGCAGGCGCAGCTGGCGGGCGATCTCGTCGGCTGCTTCCAGGTTCGTGCGCAGCGCCGTGTCCTCGATGTGCCGCTCGCGCGTGGCGCGGCCCGAGTTCACGTCGATGGCGACCAGCGCCTCGGTCTGGTTGATCACGATGTAGCCGCCGGACTTAAGCTGCACCGTCGGCGAGTGCATGGCATCGAGCTGCTGCTCGACCTGGGCGCGGGCGAAGAGCCCGCCCTCGCGCGCGTACTGGATCTTCTTGACATGCTGCGGCATCAGCATGCGCATGAAGTCGCGCGCCTCCTGGTAGGCGTCCTCGCCCTCGACCACGATCTCCTCGACGTCGCGGGAGAAGACGTCGCGGATGGCGCGTTTGATGAGGTCGGCTTCCTCGTAGATCAGCGCCGGCGCGGTGCTGGCCAGCGTGCGCTCGCGGATGTTGTCCCAGAGGCGCAGCAGGTACTCGCAGTCGCGCTTGATCTCGGGCTTGGGTCGCTGCGCGCCGGCGGTGCGGACGATCAGGGACATGCCGTCCGGCAGGGCGAGCTCGTCGATCGCCTCGCGCAGGCGCTTGCGGTCGGCGGCCGAGGTGATCTTGCGCGAGACGCCGCCGCCGCGCGGCGAGTTCGGCATCAGCACGGAGAAGCGGCCGGCCAGCGAGATGTAGGTGGTCAGCGCCGCGCCCTTGGTGCCGCGCTCCTCCTTGACGACCTGCACCAGCATGATCTGCCGGCGCTTGATCACCTCCTGGATCTTGTAGTGGCGCAGGAAGCGGGGCGGGATGCGGCGGCCTTCCTCGCGGCCGTTTTCGCCCTCCTCGGGGCCCTCGCCGCCGAGGGTCTCGGGCGGCGCCTCCTCCTCGTCGGCATCCTCGTCGGCACGCGATTCGTCACCGCGGGCGGTGCGGGACTCGTCACCGCGGGTGCCGCGGTCGTCGCGGCGGCCACGGCCGCGGCCATCGCGGCGACGGGCCTGGCGCGGTTCGCCCTGGGCGCGGCGCGGCGCGGCGCCCGCCTCCGGCCCACCCTCGGCGGTATCGGCAGCGGCCTCGTCCTCGGGACCCGCCTCGCCCTCGGCCAGGCTGCCGCCCTCGAGCGCCTCGGCCGGCGCGGCGTCGAAGCGCGATTCCGTGCCGGCGGCGGCGGACGCATCGGCCTCCCCGCCGATCGGGCCGGAGGGGGCCTCCCCCTCGCCCGGCGTGGCGGCCTCGGCCTGGTCCGCCACCGCGGTGCCGGTGGCCTCGGCCAGAGGCGCGCCGTCGGGGTCCGCCCCGGTCGCCGCCATCGCGGCGGGGTCGACGGCATCGGCCGGCGCGGCCTCCTCGACCGCGGCCGGGTTGCCGGCATCGGGCGCGGTGGCGCCGGCCTCGCTCTCGGCCGCGGCCGCGGAGGCGATGCCGGGCGGCGGCTCGGCCTCCCCGGCCCGGCTCTCCGCCGGCGCGTCCGCGGTCTCGGGCCGGTCCTGCGCCTCCGCGTCCGGCTCGGCCGCCTCGGCGTCGAAGCCGTCGATGGCTTCCTCGGCGGCGCGGGCGCGGGCGGTGAACTCGTCCTCGGCGGCGCGGTCCATCGGCGATTCGGGGATCGGGTCCTCGTCCGCCTCCTCGGCCTCGCGCGCCTCCTCGGCCTGCATCTGCAGCAGGCGCTGCCGGTCGGCGATGGGGATCTGGTAGTAGTCCGGGTGGATCTCGCCGAAGGCGAGGAAGCCGTGGCGGTTGCCGCCGTATTCCACGAAGGCGGCCTGCAGGCTGGGCTCCACCCGCACGACCTTGGCGAGATAGATGTTGCCCTTCAGCGGCTTGCGGGTTGCGGCCTCGAGGTCGAACTCCTCGAGCCGGTTGCCGTCCAGCACCACCACGCGGGTTTCTTCCGCGTGGGATGCGTCGATCAGCATGCGCTTGGTCATGAAGCGGTGCACTCCGCGCCGCGGCGCGCAGCGCGCGCCGGCGACGGAACAGGGTGGAGGTGCCCGAGATCGGACGGGCTGCGCGGCGCGGCGATGGGCATGCGGCGGCGGCGAACCGTCCTCTCTCGGCGGGGCCGGCACCGGCGGACCGTCCCGCGCGCGGGATCGCGCGCGAAAGGCCGGCCCGGGACGCAGCCCCTGGGTCAGCGCCCCCGGACGCGCCGAGGCGCGCATGTCGTCGGCGCGAGGACGCACCGACGCGGCAGCGTCCGGACCGCGGCTGACCTTGGAACGCGCGGCGCCTCCCGTGACTGGGGCAGCCGACGCTGGGTCCTTGCGCGACCGGTCCCGCGCGGGCGGAGGGGCGCACGGCCGCCGCAGCGGGCCGATCCCGGCGAAGCGAAGGGCTGCGGGCGGAAAGGCCCGCCGGCCCCAAGCCGGGCTCGGCGCTGTGGAACAACCCCGCGGGGACGTTCGGGCCGTCGGCTGTGCCGCGGAACCGAGGATGCCGAAACCTAGTCTTCGGAACCCAGCGTCTCGAAGCGGGGCGGACCGCGCCTGTACCTCCGCCGGCAGCGAGCGCTACCGGGGCGTCCCACCATAGACAGAGGGGGGGCGCTTCCACAAGTCCGCAACACCGTGACCGCGCGGCAGGCGACGCAGACAGCACCTCGAAGTTGTGCGACGTCGCCAGCTTTCAATGTCGTTCCGTCACGAATCCCGGGGACAACCCTGTGGATCATGGGATAAACGCCTTGGCTTTAACGGTACCTTGACGCTCAGACGCGAAACGGACACTGCCGCCAGACCCCACAACCACCGCGTGCAAGTCCGCACCCCCCCGGCCGGCCGACCTGGCGCGTCCTTGGCATGCCATGCGGGGTGGTGGCCGGGCGCCCACGCCGCGCACGCCGCATGAGGATCGCGTGGCAAAGCCCGGGCGTTGCATGATATGCAATCGGCAGCGTCGCAGGGGGAGCGCCGCCGCAATGCAGGGGAAGACCAGTGCGCCGGGGCCGACGGTCCCGAGCGTGTCGATGCGCAACCAGGACTCCGCGGGGCCCGGGCCAGGGCAGCCCGATCCGGCCGCCGCGCCACCCTGCCGCGCCGGTGGCCGCGGGCTGCCGCGTCGCGGCCTCGGTGCCGTCGCCGCGCTGCTGCTGGCCGCCGCGCTGCCGCGGGG
>CAYNYQ010000479.1:0-3770 GCA_964401305.1 uncultured Acetobacteraceae bacterium
TCCTCGCCGCCGCGGCGGGGGACCTGCCCTTCGGTTGCGTGCTGCTCGACCTGCGCATGCCGGGGATGGACGGGCTCGCCGTGCAGCGCGCGATGGCCGAGCGGCGCCTGGCGCACCCGGTCGTCGTCATCACCGCGCATGGCACGGTGCCGGCCGCGGTGCAGGCGATGAAGGCCGGGGCCCGCGATGTGCTGGAGAAGCCCTTCAGCGGCGAGGAACTGCTGCGGGCGGCGCAGTCCGCGCTCGAGCGGCGGCACGCCTCGCTGGCCGCGCCCTGGGAGGCGGAGGAGGCCGAGGCGCGCCTGGCCAGCCTCTCGCCGCGCGAGATGGAGGTGCTGAGGGGCCTGCTCGGCGGCTGCCAGAACAAGGTGATCGCGCTCGACCTCGGCATCAGCCCGCGCACGGTGGAGATCCATCGCGGGAACCTGATGGCCAAGCTCGGCGTGCGGAGCCTTCCCGACGCGGTCAGGATCGCGCTGGCCGCCGGGCTGCGGCCCGATTCGCGGACCGGCTGAGCGGACCGGGCCGCATCAGCCGCCGAGCACCGCCGCCGCGCGGGCGCGCACGAAGCGCGCGGCGTCCTCGGCGGTCGACGAGAGTCCCGGGGCGACCAGCAGCGTCAGCAGGATGTCGGAGTGGCCGACGCGCGGATAGACGTGCAGCTCGACGCTGCCGCCGGCCGCCTCGATCGCCTCGGCGAGGCGCCGGGAATTCCCGGCCGCGACCATCAGGTCCCAGGATCCCGTGAGGAGCAGCACGGGCGGCATGCCGGGCCGCGCCAGGGTCGCGGGCGCCAGGCTGCGCAGATCCTCCACCGCACGGAAGGCGGGGCGCACGATGGGCAGGGCGAAGACCTGCGCGTCGTAGGCGCCGGAGACGCCGATCAGCCCTGCGGGTGGCTCTGGGCCGAAGCCCGCGGCCGCGAGGAGCCGCCGCTCGAGGCCGAGCCACAGTGCCATGTGTGCGCCGCTCGAATGGCCGGAGAGAAACACGAGGCGCCGGTCCCCGCCGAGCGCGGCGGCGCGGCGCTGCGCCCAGGCGATGGCGGCGGCGCCGTCCTCCATGAAGCCGGGAAACCCGATCTCGGGGTAGAGCCGGTAGTCCGGCACGACGACCAGCGCGCCACGCTCGGCCAGGGCCTGCGGCAGGGCGAAGCTGCTCGGGTCCTCCTTTGCGCCGTTGGTCCAGAGCCCGCCGTAGAAGTACACGATGATCGGCCGCGGCCCGACCGCCGGGCCACGCGGCCGGTAGAGGTCGAGCCGGCGGCGCGGGCCATCCCCATACGCGATGTCGCGCTCCACGTCGTAGCCGGATGCGGCCGGCGCGATCATGGTCCGTGGCCCGCCGCAGGCCGCGAGCAGGGCGGCGAGGGGCAGGGCGGCGAGCGTCGTGCGACGCGTTGCGCTGACCCGGCGGCCGGCGTCGTCTCGAGGTGGTGTCGCGGCCATCAGCCGAGCCATGTGCGAACGGATCGCGCGGGATCAAGGCGCGTCTGGACAGCCGCTCGCGGCGTCGGCAGCATCGCGCCGCCAGGTCTGGAGACGGCGCGGCGATGCGGGCGAAGTGGTCGGACGGCTACACGGCGGAGCTGCCCTACCTTCCGACCTACCTGAGCGCGCAGGCGCCGCCCGAGATGGCGGTGGTCTGCGCCCTGGCCGGCGTGCACTGCGGCCTGGCGCAGGAGGGGCTCGCCTTCCTCGACCTCGGCTGCGGCCGCGGCATGAGCGTGCTGGCGATGGCGGCGGCGAACCCGAGCTGGACCGCCATCGGCCTCGACTACATGCCCGCCCACGTGTCCGAGGCGCGCGAGATCGCCGCGGCCGCCGGGCTCGACAACGCGCAGTTCCACGAGGCCGACATCGCCGCGCTGGACGAGGCGCAGGCGGCGCGGTTGCTCCCCGAGCTCGACGTCGTGACCATCCACGGGCTCTGGACCTGGGTCTCGGGCCGCGTGCGGGAGGGGATCCTGCGCCTGCTCCGCAGCCGGCTGAAGCCGGGCGGCCTTGTCCTCGTCACCTACAATGCCCTGCCCGGCTGGGCGGACGACCTGGCGCTGCGGCGGCTGCTGAGCGAGGTCAGCGCGCGCATGTCCGGGCCGGCGGACCGGCGGATGGCCGAGGCGCTGGAGGTAGCGCACCGGTTGCACGCTGCCGGCATGCCGTCGCTGGAGCGCAGCCATTTCATGCGCTGGTACGACGCGGCGCCGGCGCCCACGCGCGCATCCTTCGCCCGCTATGCCGTGCACGAATTCCTCTCCGAGCACTGGGAGCCGGCCTGGCCCGAGGACGTGGCCGCCGCCTTCGCCGAGGCGAAGCTCGACCTCGTCGGCCCGGCCGCGCTGGCGCACCATTTCCCCGACCTGACCATGCCGCCGGCGCTGCGCGAGGCGCTGGGCGAGATGCTGCCGGGACTCGGCCACGCCTTTCTCCGCGACACGCTGCTGCGCGTGACCCTGCGGCAGGACCTGTTCGTGCGCGGCCGCCGCCCGGCCGATGCCGAAGGCCAGGTGCGGGCGCTGACGATCGCGTTGCGGCAGCGGCCGGCCGATGGGCGCGTGCGGCTCGATGCCCCGGGCGGCGAGGCGGAACTGCCGCCACCCGTGATCGGTGCCGCCCTGGCCGCGCTGGCCGAGGCGCCGCGCAGCATCGGCGAGCTCCTCGCCCTGCCCGAGATGGCGCGCACCACGGCGGGCGAGCTGCTCGCCGTGCTGGTGGGCAGCCGCATCGCCGCGCCGGTCTGGCGCGCCGCGCCGACGCCCGAGATGCAGGCGCGGGCGGCGCGCTTCAACCGGGTGCTGCTGCAGGCGATCGGCAACGACGTCCTGGCGTCCGGCGGCGACATCGCCCTCGCCGCCCCGATGCTCGGCGCGGGCATGCCGGTGAAGCCGGTGGCGGCGGCGACGATGCTGGCGCTGCTCGACGCGGCTGCGGCGGGACAGCCGACGCCGGACGCCCACACCATCGCGCGCAGCATGCTGGCCGGGCCAAGCGAGGTCGAGATCGATATCACCGAGCGGGCGGTGGTGGCCGCCCTGGCCGAAGGCGTGCCGGCCTGGCGGAGCCTCGGCCTGCTGTAGGGCGGATTCCGGTCAGTCGGAGCCGCCCCTGCGGGCGAAGATGCCGCCCGCATCGCCGGGCGGGCGCGGCGCCCGCGGGCTGGCATGGGCGGGCACCGGCCCGCGCCGCGCCGTCTCAGGTGAGGAAGAGGCCGCCATTCACGTGGATGGTCTGGCCGGTGACGTAGCCGCCCTCGGGGCCCGCGAGCAGGCGCACGACAGCGGCGATCTCCTCGACCGTGCCCCGGCGGCCGAGCGGAACGCCGGTCGGGGCCACGATGCCCGGCCGGGCGCCGGCGGAGGCGCCGCGGACGGTGTCGATGGTGCCCGGGGCGACGCAGTTGCAGCGGATGCCGTGCGGCGCGAGCTCGACCGCCAGGGCGCGCATCAGGCCCTCCAGCCCCGCCTTCGAGGCCGAGACATGCGCCCGGTTCGGCGTGCCGACATGGGTCGAGATGCCGGAGAGGCCGACCAGCGCGCCGCCGCCGCGGCGGATCATCTGCGGCACCACCGCCTGGGCTAGGATGAAGGCGCCGTCCAGCGCGACGGAGAGGATCTCCCGCCATTCGGCGAGCGGCATGTCGAGGAAGGGGGTCTGGCGGCGCAGCCCGGCATTGGAGACGGCGATGTCGATGCCGCCGAAGCGGGACGCCGCCGCCTCGACCATCGCCGCGACGGCGGCGGGATCGGTCACGTCGGCGAGGCAGGCGAGCGC
>CAYNYQ010000480.1:0-3765 GCA_964401305.1 uncultured Acetobacteraceae bacterium
GGAGGCGCGGCACGGCTTCACCCATTTCGAGCTGGCCATGCGCCTCTTCGCCGCGCGGTTGGCGCGGATCGAGCAGGCCGAGGGCGAGGAGAAGCGCTCGATGGAGGAGGCGGAGCGGGCGCTGCCGACGGTCATGCGGAAGCTGCTAAAGCTGATGGAGAAGTAGGGGGCCCGCGTCAGATCGTCGGCAGGCGGGCGATGAGGCGCGCCAGCATCCGCGCGCTTCCGGCACCAGTCTTCGCTATGGCTGACCGGAGTTGCATGCGGACCGTATGCACACTGACGTCCCGGGCATGCGCCACCTGCTCGGCAGTCCGACCATCGGCAATGTCCAGCGCCACGGCAGCCTCCGCCCTGGTCAGGCCGTAGAGGTCGCCGAGCAGCGCGGGATCGACGGCGAGCGGCGCCGCGGCATCGCGCAACAGGACGAGGGCGCGGCGCCCCCGCGCGCCGGCTCCGAGTGGCGAGCGCAGCAGGGCGGGCAACGGCATGACCAGCGCTGCGACCGCGCCCTCGGCGCCTCCCCGTTGCAACGAGAGTGCGCCGCCGTCCGCGCCTGCCAGTGCCACCCGGCGCACGAGTGTAGCGAGGCGGTTGGCGTCCGCGAGACGCTGCGCACCGAGCCGAAGCGTCGCGCCCTCGCGCCGTAGCATCGGGCCTCCGCCGCGGACGATCCGCTGGGCCGCGCGGTTTGCGTGCAGCACGCGCAGGGTCTCGTCCACTACCACCGCGCCAGTCGGCATCGCGTCGAGCGCCGCTGCTGCGTCGCGCATCCCGTCGAGCTCAAGCCGATGTCCAAGCTGCATCGCCCGGCGAAGATGCGGCAGAAGCGCAAGCAGGACGCGTCGTTCACCCTCGTCGAAATTCGACGTGCGTTCCGGCCGGTAGAGTGCCAGGCCGAGATCACCGGTTGCGCCAAGCGGCATAAGGCTGCCCATGATGCGGAAAATGTCGAGGCGGCGCAGGTAATCGGCGTGGAACTCGCTGTTGCGGAGCGCCCCGTCATCCACGAGTTCCTGCCCTAGCCAGACCGGCGGGGCGTCGTGCATGCCGACCGGCAGCCCTCCTCTCGTGGCAGTCCCAACCCATGGATCAAGGCGGTGGTAGTAGGTGCCATATTGTTCCTGCGCCCAGGCCGGTACGTTTTCGCTGAGGCGGAGGGTAACGTGCCCTGTCGCCAGTGATCCTGTGAGCAGGGAGACAGCCTCCGCCCTGGTCGCGGAGCAAAGCAGCCTGCCCAATTCGGCCCAAGGCTCGGCGCCCGTGCCGGCGGCATAGGCGGCATCGAGGAGCTCCGGGAGGTCTCTTGCCGTCATCGTTCGCTGGCACTTTTGGCTATTTCCCCCGAAATGGTTCCAAATTTTTCATTGCTGTGCAAGCAACATAGCAAGTTTTGGTCATGCGTCTGCCAGGTGCTGCGACGGAGACTGGCGTTGGGCAGGGCGAGTAGTCCCCAACGTCAGGGAAGACCAGCATGGCAAGCTTATCGGTGAACGATCAGCAGACGCTCTTTGGCGCGAACGGGGCGCAGGGGGCACGAGGCGCGGGCTATCAGGGCACGAATAACACCGCCTTCCACGGGGTCGATGGAGAGCCCGCAAGCGATGGTGCGGCGGGAGGGGCGGCGTTCCTCCTTTCGTCCGCGACAATCCTGACCGGGACGAAAGCCGCGGACTCCATCACCATCGCGCGGACCGCGGTCGGCGGTGGCGGGGGTGCAGGCGGCATCGGCGGTGATGGCGCGCGCCCAGCACTTCTGGCCGAAAGTTCCACCTATCGGAACTACATTTCCGGAATCGGGGAAATTTATGACACCTACCGGCGATATGGTGATGCAGGCGATGGCGGCGCGGGTGGCGATGGCGGTGGTGGTGGCGCAGCGACGCCCATAGTCGGTGGGATTACGCTCCGTCTCGCGCAGGCCGGAGGCGCGCCGGACACCGTGCTGCTGGCCAGCACCGCCTATGGCGGGCACGGCGGCAAGGGCGGAGCCGGTGGGCACGGCGGCCCGTATCTCGAAGGCCTTGACAATTTTTCGGGACGGCAGACCGAATACCGCCGGTCGGAAGGGGCCTGGGCCTACGCCGGGACGGATACACGATCAAGCGGACAGGGCGGCGACGGCGGTGCGCGTGGCGATGGCGGGCAGGGCGGGCATGCCGAAGCGGCGATCGTCGGCGTGACGCTCTCCGGCCGTTCGGCCACGGTGACTCTCCAGGTCGTTGCCCAGGGCGGCGAGGGTGGTCACGGTGGCGACGTCGGCATCTACGAGTGGGGTCAGACCGCCCTCGGTCAAGCCGGAAACGGCGGGACTGGCGGTGACGGCGCGGACGGTGGCCAGGGCGACCAGGGCGGCGACGCGTTGGCGCGCATCGAGCAGGTGACCGCCACCTTCCGCGAGGCCACGACCTTGGATGTCCAGATCGCGGCCCGGGGCGGGCGCGGCGGCGAGGGTGGCGACGGATCCGGGCCGGGCTTTGGGATTACGTCTGATATTGCGCAGTATTTTACGCCGCCAAACATCTCGTACATCGATGGCTCCGGGGCCGTGGTCGCGGGCGTCACGGGCAACGCCGGCGATGGCGGCAGTGGCGGCGATGCTCTCGCGCGAATGGTGGGCAATACATTCACCTTCGACGCCGGCGCCGATACCGCGCGGATCCAACTCTCGGCCATTGGTGCTGGAGGAGGAGCGGGTGGCGACGGCATCGGGCCGGAGGACATGAATGTCGGACCAACCGAGGTCATTGTCTATGACGGCGCTTCCAACGGCGGCTACACCTA
Organism: uncultured Acetobacteraceae bacterium; assembly: GCA_964401305.1. Taxonomy (GTDB): domain Bacteria; phylum Pseudomonadota; class Alphaproteobacteria; order Acetobacterales; family Acetobacteraceae; genus JAIEOP01. Next base: position 2,785 of record CAYNYQ010000480.1, read on the forward strand.
CACCGTGACCAACGACTTCGCCGACGCAACCTTGGACGGCGCCGTTGGCAACTCTGGCACCGGCCGAATCGAGATGCTGAACAACCGCATCGCGCTCGGCGGCGGCGACGACGTGCTGGCGCTGTCGCTGGAAGCCTATACCGCCGTCACCAGTCCCACTTACCCAGGCTGGGGCGACTCCCTAGTCATCATTCCTCTCAACTCGACTAATCTTTCCGCCTCCGGCAACCGCTTCGATGGCGGGATCGGATGGGACACGCTGAACCTCTCCGGCATCAAGGGCGGAGGCACGGTTCTCGATGTCAGTCTTGGGACGCTCAAGATCGGCGGCGTGACCCTTGGCAAAGTTCTTGGCTTCGAGGCCTTTCGCGGCACGACGAACTCGGACCGGTTCTTCGACGCAGCGGGAGACCAACTCTACGCAGGCGGCAACGACTCGGTGCGCGATACGTTTGTCTTCGGGCACGACCACGGACACGACACCATCGGCAGCCCTGAGCTTGGCTTCTTCGGTCCAGGGGACAAAATCGACGTCAAGGCCTTCGGAGCAGCCTTCAATACGATCCAGGAAGTCAGGGCCGCGACGCAAGACCTCGCCCTCGGCGGTGGCTGCGTGATAGATACGCCGGACGGCGGCTCCATCACCCTGGCATACGTCGCGAAGGCACAACTCACTGCAAGCATGTTTCTCTTTGCGTGAGCGGTACCCGACGCGGGTAGCCGAACCGCCGGCTACCCCTTCCCCGAATACCCACGGAACATCTCCAGCAACGCCACGACGTCCTGCCCGCGATGCCCCGTCGCCAGGGCGGTGGCGAAAAGCTCCCGTACGGCGGAGGCGGCGGACGTCGGCTGGCGCAAGCTGCGGCCGAACTCGATCGCCAGCGCCAGGTCCCTCTCGCCGATAGGCGGTTGGCGGCCAGGTCGCCGGTGATGACGTTCGCAAGCGCGTTGCCCGTCCCGTCGATGGCCGCTTCGCCG
>CAYNYQ010000481.1:0-3763 GCA_964401305.1 uncultured Acetobacteraceae bacterium
CGAGGCCGCGCCCGCGGCCCACATGAGACACTGTCGGACGGCGCCCAGGTCTTGCCGGCCGGCCGCGCCGGCGGCGGCGGAGCGGGTCAGCGCTCCAGCCCGTCCGCCTTCGCCGGAAGCCGCAGGAACAGCGCGGACCTGAGCGCCGGCGGCACCGCGCCGGCGAGCCGCGCCGCCAGGTAGAGCGGCCAGGGATAGGCGATCCGCACCCGCCCCCGCGCGATGCCCCGGAGCGTCAGCGCCGCGGCGCGCTCGGCCTCCATCAGCAGCGGCATGGGGAAGGCGTTGCGGGCGGTCATCGGCGTGCGGACATAGCCCGGGCACACCGCGTGCAGGCGGATGCCGCGCCGGCGCTCGGTGGCGTCGAGCGCCTCCGCCCAGCGCTGCACCGCGGCCTTGGCGGCGCAATAGGCGGGCGCGCCCGGCGCGGCGACGAAGGCGGCGAGCGAGGCGACGACGGCGATGCGCCCGCGCAGCCCGTCGGGGCCCGGCGCCTGCGCCGCCATCGCCTCGAGCGCGGGCAGCGCGGTGTTCAGCACGCCGGTGACGTTCGTCTCGAAGACGGCGCGGGCGACCCGGGCCGGTTCCGTCCGCCCGCCGGTCCCGGCCGAGACGCCGGCATTGGCGATGACGAGGTCGAGCCGCCCGGCGCCGGCGATCCAGCGCGCCATGGCCGCGGCGTCGCGCACGTCGACGGCGCGCGGCCGGGCCTCGGCACCCCGCGCCTCGCAGGCGGCGGCGGTCTCGGCAAGGCGCGCCTCGTCCCGGCCGGAGAGGTGCAGCGTCGCGCCCGGCGCCGCGCAGGCCAGGGCGAGGGCACGGCCGAGGCCGGAGGAGGCGCCGGTGATCAGCACCTCGCGCCAGGGCCAGCCGGTTCCGGTCATCCCGCGCGCTCCGCCATGGTGGGGAGATGCCGCGGATGCGCGGGGGCCTCAAGCCGCGGCCCGCCCTGCCGCCGGCCCGGCATGGTGCCGACCGGGTGGGCGGGGCGGCTTGCCAGCGCCGGCGCCGCGCGGGAGAAGCCCCGCATGAGCGCCGCGCTGATGAGCATGACCGGCTTCGCCCGCGACAGCGGCACCCTGGCGGACGGCACCGCCTTCGCCTGGGAGCTGCGCAGCGTGAACGGCCGGGGGCTCGACCTCCGGCTGCGCCTGCCGCCCGGGCTGGACGCGCTCGAGCCCCGGCTGCGCGAGGCGACGGCGAGGCGGCTGAAGCGCGGCAACGTCTCGGCCACCCTGACCCTGAAGCGGGAGGAGCGGCCGCGCCTCGCGCCCGACCCGGCGGCGCTGGAGCAGGCGCTGGCGCTGGCCCTCGACCTGGCCGCGCGCATCCCGGGCGCCCCGCCGCCGCGGGCCGAGGCGCTGCTCGGCCTGCCCGGCGTGATGCGCACGGCCGAGGCGGAGACGCCCGACGAGCCGGCGGAGGACGCGCGCCAGGCGGCGCTGGCCGAGAGCTACGCCCGGGCGCTCGGCGGGCTGGCCACGGCGCGGGCGGCGGAGGGGGCGAAGCTGGCCCTGATCCTCGGCGCGCTGCTCGACGAGATCGCCGCGCTGCGCACCGAGGCGGCGCGCGAGGCCGCGGGGCAGCCCGAGGCGCAGCGCCAGCGCTTCCTGGAGCAGGTCGAGGCGCTGCTCGGCGGCGCCGGCGCCGCGGCGCGCATCCCCGAGGAGCGGCTGGCGCAGGAGGTCGCGCTGCTCGCCTCGCGCTCCGACGTCCGCGAGGAGCTCGACCGCCTGGCGGCGCACCTCGAGGCCGCGCGGGCGCTGCTCGCGGCCGGCGAGGCGGCGGGGCGGAAGCTCGAATTCCTCACCCAGGAGTTCGTGCGCGAGGCGAACACGCTCTGCAGCAAGTCGGCCTCGGTGCCGCTGACGCGCATCGGCCTCGACCTGAAGGCGGCGATCGAGCGGCTGCGCGAGCAGGCGGCCAATGTCGAGTGAGGCGGCGCGCGGCGCCGGCGGGCCCTCCCGCCGCGGCGTCTGCCTGGTGATCGCCGCGGCGCCGGGCGGCGGCAAGACCAGCGTCTCCCGCGCCGTGCTGGCGGAGGAGCCCGAGCTCGCCCTCTCGGTCAGCGCCACCACCCGCCCGCCGCGGCCCGGCGAGCAGGAGGGCGTGCACTACTTCTTCCGCTCGCCCGAGGCCTTCGCGGCCATGGAGGCGGCCGGCCAGTTCCTCGAGCATGCGCGCTTCCTCGGCCGCGCCTACGGCACCCCGCGCGCGGCGGTGGAGGCGGCGCTGGAGGCCGGGCGCGACGTGCTGTTCGACATCGAGTGGCAGGGCCATCGCCAGCTCAAGGCCAAGATGCCGGAGGACGTGGTCGGCATCTTCCTGCTGCCGCCGAGCCTCGCCGTGCTGGAGCAGCGCCTGCGCGGCCGCGGCCAGGACGCGGAGGAGGAGGTCCGCCGCCGCATGGCGGTGGCGCGCGAGGAGATCGCGCACTGGGACGAGTTCGAGCACGTGCTGGTCAACGAGGACTTCGCCACGACCGTCGCCGCAGTGCGCGCCATCCTGCATGCGGCGCGGACGCGGCGGACGCGCCTGCCCTGGCTGCCGGGCTTCGTGGCGGGGCTGCTGGAGGGCTAGGCGCCGCGCCCCGCGCTGGCGCGCCCTGCCACCCCGGCTTGCCATCCCCGCATGGGCGCGGGATGTTCGCCCCGAAGCCCACCGAGGACACGCATGCCGGACGCCACGACGGACTGGCCCGACCAGATCTACGACCTGCTCAAGCAGCACGGCGTGCGCCAGGTGGCGCTGGTGCCGGATGCGGGCCATGCCCGCCTGATCAAGCGCTGCCTCGCCGACAACGAGATGAAGGTCGTGCCGCTGACCACCGAGGAGGAGGGCGTCGCCATGCTCTTCGGCGCCTGGCTCGGCGGCGAGAAGGGCGTGCTGCTGATGCAGTCCTCCGGCGTCGGCAACTGCATCAACATGCTCTCGGTCGCGGTCGCGCACCGCACGCCCTGCCCGATGCTGGTGACGATGCGCGGCGAGTTCGGCGAGTTCAACCCCTTCCAGGTGCCGATGGGCCAGGCGACGCCCACCGTGCTGGAGGCGATGGGCACGCTGCTGAACCGCGCCGACCGGCCGGAGGACGTGGCCGATTGCGTGAACGCGACGCTGCGCCTCGCCTTCAACACCTTCCGCCCGACCGCGACGCTGATCGGCCAGCGCGTGCTCGGCGCCAAGACCTTCGGGAAGTGACGGCCATGGAAACCGGACCCTCGGGCAAGCTGAACCGCCGCGCCGTGGTGCGGGCGCTGCTGCGCGACCGCGGCGGGCTGCTGGTGATCGGCGGCCTCGGCGCGCCGGCCTGGGACATCACCGCCGCCGGCGACGTGCCGGAGAACCTGCCGCTCTGGGGCGGCATGGGGGGGGCGGCGATGATGGGCCTCGGCCTCGCCCTGGCGCAGCCCGCGCGGCCGGTGCTGGTGATCACCGGCGACGGCGAGATGCTGATGGGCGTCGGCGCCTTCGCCACCATCGCCGTGCGCAAGCCGAAGAACCTCTCCGTCGTCGTGCTGGACAACGAGCACTACGGCGAGACCGGCATGCAGGAGACGCACACCCGCCACGGCGTCGACCTCGCCGGCATGGCGCGCGCCGCCGGCATCGGCGATGCAAGGCTGCTGCGCACGGGCGAGGAGGTGACGGCGCTGCGCGACGCGGTGCACGCCATGGCCGGACCGCTCTTCGCGCAGGTGAAGGTGGACGAGACTTCGGAAGCGCTCGTGCTGCCGCCGCGCGAGGCGGCGATCCTGCAGGCGCG
>CAYNYQ010000482.1:0-3740 GCA_964401305.1 uncultured Acetobacteraceae bacterium
GGTCTGGTCGAGCAGGCGGAGATGGCCGGCGCGCAGGCCCGCCAGCGCCGTGGCGGCGGTGCGGCCGAGCAGCGTCTCCGCCGGCGCGCCCACCGCCTCGGCGACGGCCGCGTTGGCCACAAGGATGCGCAGCGCCGGCCCGAAGAGCACCAGCGTGGCAGCGGCGCTGGCCGCCGCGATGTCCCGCAGCAGCGCGAGGTCGGGCGCCGCCGGAAGCCCGTCATCCGGCATGCGGAGTCTCCCCGTGACGGGCCTAACCTAGGCGGCCCGGGCGCGCCGCCACTGCCCGTCCGCGTGACCTTGCGCGTCCGGCCGATCAAGAAGCCGGGAAGAGAGGAACCATGGCGCCGCGCCCGGTTCACCACGGCAGGCGCGCCGGAAGGCGCGACGCGCGTGCCTCCAGGGCGCGTGCCCCCGCGTGCCTCTGGGTCGGCTACTCCAGGGCGCCTCCCGCCGGGCCGCCGCCGGCTGGCCGCTGGCGCCGCGCCATGGCATACGCGGATGCCCCAGCCGCCGAGCCCGCCGCATGCCCCTGCCCGCCCCCCCCGACCGCGAGCTGCTGCACCTGCGCGACATCGCCCTGCGCGGCTACGCCCGGGCGGACGGGCTGTTCGACATCGAGGCGCATCTCGTCGACACCAAGACCGACAGCCCGCACAACGGCACCGGCCGGCGCGAGACGCCGCCGGGCGAGCCGATCCACGGCATGTGGCTGCGCCTGACGATCGACGAGGGGCTGACCATCATCGCCTGCGAGGCCGCCTCGGACCACACGCCCTATGCGGTCTGCCCGTCCGCGGCGCCGAACTTCGCGCGCCTCGCCGGGCTGACCATCGGCCCCGGCTTCAACCGCCGCGTCGCCGAGCGCGTGGGCGGCACGCTGGGCTGCACTCATCTGCGGGAGGTGCTGGGGCAGATGGCGACGGTGGCCTACCAGACGCTCTACCCGCTGCGGGCGCGGCGCGAGCGGGCCGAGGCGGCGCGGCGCGCGGCCAACGGCGAGCCGCCGGCGCGGCGCATGCCCTCGATGGTCGGCAGCTGCATCGCCTATGCCGCGGACAGCCCGGTCACGCTCGAGCGCTGGCCCTGGGTGAAGGACCTGGTGGCGGCGAAGGACCAGGCGGCGGATTGAGGGCGGCGGATTGAGGGCGGCGGGCGCCGCGCCCCTCAGCCCCCCCACCCCACCAGCCGGCCCCCCGGCATCGGCCGCGGCACGCCCGTGGTGCCCGGCAGGCTGAGCGGCAGGCCGCGCGTGACCCGCGCCGCCAGCACGCCGAAGGCCTGGGCCTCCAGCGCGTCGCCGTCCCAGCCGGCGATCTCCACCGGCCGCACCGGCGGCTCCAGCGCCGAGGCGAGGGCGCGCATCAGCGCCGGGTTGCGCCGCCCGCCCCCCGTGACCAGCCATTGCCGCGGCGTCCCCGGCAGGTGCCGCGCCGCGGCGGCGACGGCGAGCGCGACGAAGGCCACGAGCGTCGCCGCGCCATCGGCCGGCGAGAGCGCGGCGAGCCCCGCCGCCTCCAGCGCGCGGTCGAATTCCAGCCGGTCGAGGGATTTCGGCGGCGGCGCGGCCCAGTAGGGGTGCTCCATCAGCCGCCCCAGCACCGCCCCGTCCGCCTGGCCGGCCAGCGCCAGCGCGCCGTCGCGGTCGAAGGCGGCGCCGGTGCGCTGGCGCACCCAGTCGTCGAGCGGGCCATTGGCGGGGCCGGTGTCGAAGGCCAGCAGCTCGGCCTCCGTCGCGCCGATCCATGTCAGGTTGCCGACGCCGCCGAGGTTCAGCACCACCAGCGGCTTCGGCAGGGCCTGCGCCAGCGCGGCATGCACCAGCGGCACCAGCGGCGCCCCCTGCCCGCCCGCGGCGACGTCGGCCGAGCGGAAATCATGGGCGACCGGCACGCCGGTCAGGCGGTGCAGCAGCAGGGCGTCGCCGATCTGCCAGCTGAGGCGCTCGGCCGGGCGGTGCAGGATGGTCTGGCCATGAAAGCCGAGCAGCGCCGGCGCGCCGAGCCCGGCCTTGGCCGCCTCGGCCGCCAGCGCCTGCACCGCCTCGGCATGGCGCTCGGTCAGGCGGCGGGTGCAGGCGGCGAGGAAGGGGTCGGCCGGGTCGAGGCCGCCGGCCTCCGCGCGTGGCGGCGCGCCGGCGACCAGGTCGAGCAGCTGCCGCAGGTCGCGCCGCAGCGCGGGATCATAGGGCAGGGTCAGGGCCGGGCCGGTGCGCCCGATCGCCGCCCCGTCCGTCTCCACCCAGGCGGCGTCCACCCCGTCGAGCGAGGTGCCGCTCATCAGCCCGATGGTCCTGAGCATCGCCCCCCCGCGGACGGGCGGCGCCCGGGCTTCGTCGCCCCGGCGGCCCGGTCTTTCTCAGCTTCCTCCTGTCGTGCTAGGTCGCCCGCCCCCTTCCCCGCAAGCCCCGGACACGCGAGCCATGAGCGGCAGCAGGAGCGACTTCCTCCACGCGGCGGAGGAGCGCGGCTTCATCCACCAGGTCACCGACGCGGACGGCCTGGACGCGAAGCTGCGCGCCGGGCCGGTCAGCGCCTATGTCGGCTTCGACTGCACCGCCGACAGCCTGCATGTCGGGCATCTCTTCTCGATCATGCTGCTGCGCCTGTTCCAGCGCACCGGCAATCGGCCCGTCGCGCTGATCGGCGGCGGCACCACCAAGGTCGGCGATCCCTCGGGCAAGGACGAGGCGCGGCAACTGCTGACCGAGGAGATCATCGAGGCGAACAAGGCCGGCATCCGCCGCAACTTCGAGAATTTCCTGGCCTTCGGCTCCGGCCCTGCGGCGGGCGGCGCGCCGACCGATGCCGTAATGCTCGACAACGCCGAATGGCTGGACGCGCTGCGCTACATCCCCTTCCTGCGCGACGTCGGGCGGCATTTCAGCGTCAACCGCATGCTGACCATGGACAGCGTGCGCCTCAGGCTCGAGCGCGACCAGCCGCTCTCCTTCCTCGAGTTCAACTACATGCTGCTGCAGAGCTACGACTTCCTCGAGCTGTACCGGCGGGAGGGCGTGATCCTGCAGATGGGCGGCTCCGACCAGTGGGGCAACATCGTCATGGGCGCCGATCTGGTGCGCCGCATGCAGCCCGGCGTGCAGGCCTTCGGGCTGACCACGCCGCTGCTGACCACGGCCTCCGGCGCCAAGATGGGCAAGACCGCGGCGGGGGCGGTCTGGCTCAGCGCGGAACGCCTCGCCCCGTACGATTACTGGCAGTTCTGGCGCAATGCCGAGGATGCCGATGTCGGGCGCTTCCTCGCGCTCTTCACCGACCTGCCGATGGCGGAGGTGCATCGCCTCGCGGCGCTGCGCGGCGCGGAGGTGAACGAGGCGAAGAAGGTCCTGGCGACCGAGGCGACGGCGCTGCTGCACGGCCGCGCCGCGGCCGAGGCCGCCGCCGAGACCGCGCGCCGCACCTTCGAGGAGGGCAGCGCGGCCGAGACCCTGCCGAGCGTGACCGCCGCGCTGCCGGCCAGCATCGTCGACCTGCTGGCCGCGGCGAACCTCGTCGCCAGCAAGGGCGAGGGGCGGCGCCTCGTCGCGCAGAACGGCGTGCGCCTCAACGACGCGCCGGTGACCGACCCGCTGCAGGCGGTGACCGCGGCGGACCTGCGCGACGGCGCCGCCAAGCTCTCGCTCGGCCGCAAGCGCCACGTTCTGGTGCGGGCGGGGTAGCGGCCACCGCGCCCGGGATTTCGGGCGGGCCGAACCACCCCCCCGCGCCTCGCGGCGCTCC
>CAYNYQ010000483.1:0-3739 GCA_964401305.1 uncultured Acetobacteraceae bacterium
ACCTGATGCGGCAGCAGGACGTGGCGAAGGCGGCGGGGGAGCTGGTGCACGCGCTTTGACGGGGAGAGGGCGCCGCCCTCTCCCCGAACCCCTCACCCGCCAGGAAACTCAGTTTCCTGGACCTTCGATTCCTTGGACTGGACAAGCGGACGGTGCGCCGCGGCGCAGGCGCGAAAGCTGGCGTCGAGCGCAGGCCCCATCAGCAAAATTGCCGCAAGACGGCGCGCCACGGATTGCACATGTGCGACCTCCTCGGCAGTCAGCGGCCGGTCCAGGATCGAGCCATCGCGGTAGGACAGCCACTTCTTGAGCACCTGATAGCCGCCGATGTGAACCTCCCACACCGCCTCGGGTACGTTGCGCCAGTAGCTCGCGCCATTCATCGACACGTCGAGGGTACGCTCGCCGAGCAGGGCCGCCTCCGCCGCGGTAGCCTCCTCCGGTGCTGCATAGTCCCGCACCGTCACGTCGCCACGCCCGGGCATGGTCACGCCCTTGTCGGTGCGGTACCCCCAACCAGCCATGCGCCAGTCGCGCGCTGCACCCGCCCGCGTCGCGGGCACCGCGATCGCAGCGAGCGCCGGTGCGATCGCGCCCGTGGTGACGCCGGGCATCGGCGTATCGGCATCGAGCAGAGCCGCGAGGCGCGCTCCGAGGGCAGCGGACTCGCGCAACAGGTCCGCATCATCGGGCAACGGTACGCGCGGCCAGCCCTGCCGGATGCCAACGGCGTTCTCCGCGAGGTAGGCGGGGCTGTAGGTGACGGCTAGCGCGTGATGCCAGACGAGGCGTGAGGTGTCTGCGTCAGGCGGAAGGCGCAGGGTGGCGACCCAGGCCAGAGCAGCTAAAGAGAGGTTTGGCCGCACTCCCGATTGCGATAATCCGCTTAGCAGATCGCCGCCCGGAGCGACGGCATCCCCCCCCAAAACGGCAGGGATGGCAACCACGTTCGGTCTAAGAAGATGATAATCTGGCAGATAACGGGTCACGATCGTGGGCGCGTACTCATGCGGACGCTCTGCCTTCATGCGCGTCACAAAGATGAGGGTCTTCCCATCAACCTGGGCAGAAAGCTCGGGTCGAGGCTCGTTCCAAACTGGACGCAACGGCGTCCAAGCACACCATTGATCATCAAATGGCAGCACAGCGTAACGCCTGAACACAAAGGCGTGGCTTGACGAAAGTTCGAGAAGCTTTGTCCTTGCCGCGCGCGGATCGAAGCGGCCGGCTGGGTGCACCGGTCCACACATCTCGGCCGAGACCTGCTCCCACGTAACGCGGGAATCTGCGTACCGCGCCATCCGTGCCTGAAGCACGCTTAGGTTCGAGGACATAAGGGCGCTACGCCGCATTTCCTGAAGGCCGCTGATCGGCGGCAGGGCACATAAGTCGATGGGACTGGCCCATGCTCCAAAAACGTCATTTGAGACGCCAGTCCGAAACCCAAAGCGCGCGTTCGCGACCGGGTTTACAACCCGATATCCCGCGGAATGGCTTTCATCTTCCAGCGAGGCCAGCAGCTCCTCCCGCTTCCGCTCCCCCCACAACTCCCGATAGTGCACCACGGCCGGCATGCCGCTACGGAGTCCCGCGCCGCAGCATCGTCGCAATCGCCGTACCCACCCGGATTCCCTCGCGGTTGTACTCCGTCGAGAACACCGACGGATCGGGCCGCCCATCCGGTGTCAGCTTCCCCGTCTCGCGGCTATCCCCGTTCAGGTTGTCAATCCAGATCGCGTCGAAACTGTCCAGCAGCCGCTGTCGCATGACGACGTAGGAAGCCCCGGTCAGCCAAGAGAAGTTGGTGATGAAGCTGACGATGCCGCGTCCTGTCGTCTCCGCGATCCGTCGCTCCGCGATCCGGAAGAACCGCACGTAGAGGTCGTCGAGGTTGTATTTCCTGACGCCCCAGACCGTGTTCAGCCCTTCCTTGTAGGGCTCGACTAGCCCGCGCTCGCTTTCGGGACTGGTGCCAGCGAAGGCGTTGTAGGGCGGGTTGCCGAGAACCACGAGGATCGGCCGCGCCTGCTTCACCGTCCGCGCCTCCGCGCGCTCGCGTTCCAGCGCGGCAAAGCTGCCTTCCAGGCTGCCCACCGCCTCATCGGAGTCCCAGCCGGTCAGCGCATTGGTCAGGTAGATCGAAGCACGCTCCTCCCGCCCAAGTGGCGCCTGCTGCCGCGCCAGGAACTCGCCGACCTGCCAATGCGCGATGACGAAAGGCGCGGGCATGATCTCGAAGCCGATCACCCGGGTCGTTGCGGCGCGTCGCAGTTCTTCGGCCAGGAGGTCTCCCATGCCACGCGCGGCGAGTGTCGCACCGATGCGTTGCAGCACCGCCAGCACGTAACTGCCTGTCCCGCAGCAGGGATCGAGAATCCAGACATTCTCGTCCGCAAGTCCATCCGCGACACCGAGCTCGCTGCGCAGCAGCCGGTCCACGCGCTCTACCTGATACGCGACGATCTCCGGTGGCGTGTACCAGACGCCGAGTTGCTTGCGGAGGTCGGGGTCGAAGAAGCTGAGGAAGGGCTCGTAGAAATGCTGCACGGCCGGCGCCGCGCTGAAGGCGGTGAAGAAGGCGGTGCGCTCCACCCTCCCGAGCGCGCCCTGTGCCGCATCGAGCAGCGGCGCAAGGCCGAGGGGCAGCAGCGCCTCCGGGTCCGAAACCTGGCGGAACAGCAGCCGCATCACCGGGACGTGCAGCGACCAATCCGCCTGTCGCCAGGAAAATGGCGCCCCGGGGCTGTCCTGCTGATGCGCGACCCAGGCTGAGAAAAGGCCATAGAACAGCGTTTGCACAAGTGTCGAGCGAAAGAAGGCTTCGCCCTCTCGCTGATCGAATGCAAGCCCAAGCCCGCGCTCCAGGTTCTCCCGAAGCGCCCGAAGCGCCGGCAGGGAGGCCCGCTCAGCCAACGTCTCCCGCGCGTCGCGCGCGTAGGAGGCCAGGAAGAACGCCACGTCCTCCGGACGGGTCAAGGGCGCTCGCGTGAGCAAGCAACGCTCCAGGAAGTCGGCGAAGCGCACACGAAGAGTATCGCGCCGGGGGCCGTGCACGAGCGTCCAGAAGCCCGGCTCATCGGTTGCGAGGTCGAAACGCTCAAGCTCCGTCCCGCCTGCATCTATCAGCCGGAACTGCCAGAGGTTCGTGACGAGGACGAGGCCGTAGTGCCGCGCGTAGCGCTTTGCCTGATCGCTGCGTGCCAGGGCGTCGATCGCCTGTCCTGCGCCCTTCACCTCCACGACGCCCCGATCGGCCACGACGCCCGCCTGCCATTCGGGGGTGGTGCCGCGCTTGCGGCCGGTGGCTTCGAACAGGCCGAAGTCTGGAATCCCGGCTTGACGACCGCTCGGATGATGGAGGGCAAAGACCCTGGGCTTGAGGCCGGCACCCGCCTCATCCAGGGCAGCCTTGAGGGCCGGATAGTAGGACGTCTCGGCAGTGCCGGCCCCTGTGCCACGCACCTGCGCGCATCCATCGAGCAAGAGGTCGAGCGGATTCCGTCGTGGCATCGCAACGAGCATGTCAGGCCCGCGTGGCAGCGACAAGCACTTCCCGGTCGAGAAGCATCTCGAACGAACGGGTTCCAAGGGCCTTTCGGCCCTTGGCGGGGTGTCCAGAGGGGCGGCGCCCCTCTGGTTCGGTCGCCCCACAGCCTCGCCCCCTCCCCCGCCCTCGCCCTTTGCCCTAAGCCTCTCCCCATGACCGGCTTCACCCATTTCGACGAGGCGGGCCGTGCCG
>CAYNYQ010000484.1:0-3733 GCA_964401305.1 uncultured Acetobacteraceae bacterium
GTCCTCCGGTTTGGCGGAGAGCCTCGCCCAAGCGCCGGCGGCGTCAAGCCCGCCCGTCTCTCAGGCCGGCAGCTCGTAGCCCATCGCCGCCTCGGCCTCGCAGGTGCGGCGCACCGCGGGGCGCGCCATCATCCGGTCGTGATGCGCGGCGAGGTTCGGGAATTCCCCGGGCTGCAGCGCGAGCCCGCCGCGGAAGCGCCAGAACAGCCGGAACAGGTGGATGTCGGCGATCGAGTAGGCCGCCCCCAGCGCCCATGGCCCGGCGCCGAGCCGCGCCTCGGCCAGCGCCCAGACCGCGCGCGCCTGCTCGGGCCCCAGGCCCCGCGCCGGATGCACGCGGGAGGCCAGGAAGGACATCCAGGAGACGGCCTGCGCCTCGGCCTCGATATCGCCCGCGGGCAGCAGCCCGGCCTCGGGGAAGCGGCGGGCCAGGTAGAACAGGATGCCGGCCACCTCGGTCAGCCGCCGCCCGTCGATCAGCAGCGTCGGCACCTTGCCTTCCGGGTTCACCGCCAGGAAGGCGGGCGCCTGCGTCTCCCGCCGCGCCAGCGAGACCTGGCGCAGCGCGAAGTCGCAGCCCGCCTCGTGCAGCGCGATGTGCACCGCCATGGAGCTCGACCCCGGCGCCATGTAGAGCGTCAGCATGCGGCCCCCGCGTGGCGGCGCAGGAAGGCCAGCACGCCCTGCCGCTGCGCCTCGAGATGCGCCGGCCCGCGCCAGGGGTCGAGCACCTCCACCCGCGGCAGCAGCGCGGCGAGCTCGGCGCTGGTCGCCGCCGGGTGCGGCACGTCGCTGCCCGGCAGCAGCAGGCAGGGCGCGGGGCAGGCGCGGGCGAAGGCGCGGTCCACCGCGAAGACGAACTCGCCCTGCCACATGTTGGCGCCAAAGCCGGCGAGCGCCGCCGGGTCGAGCTCCGGCCGCGCCGCCCGCTGCTCGCGCGACCATTCGGCGTGGCTGTCCTCGAAGTAGCGGCGCTGCTCGGGGTGGCGGCCGATCGGGTTCTGCAGCACCGTGGCCAGCACGCGCCCGGGCGCCGCCTCCACCGCCTTGAGGCAGAAGCTGCCGCCGATGCAGCCGCCGAGCACGAGGAAGCGCGCGAAGCCGAGATGCTCCATCAGCGCCAGGTGGTCGGCCGCATAGCTGTGCCAGCCATGGTCGGCCTCGATCGCCGTGCGGGACTCCCCGGCATTGCGCTGGTCCATGGCGATGGCGGTGAAGCCGGCCTCCGGCAGGGCGCGGGTCCAGTCGACCCAGGGCCGCGGCGGCCCCTCCGCCGGCGCCCGCCACATCTCGAGCCGCGAGCGCAGCCCGCCCGGGGCGAAGAGCAGCACGGGCGGGCCGCTGCCCGCGACCTCGTAGCGGATGCGGCCATCCGGCCGGTCCAGGTGGGGCATCGTGGTCCTCCCGCTGCCGCGCCATCCCGCCGCGACCCGGGCGCGACTGTCAATCGATGCCGTAGTCGGCGAGTTCGGGCCGCATCGCCTCGATCACGAAGTCGACGAAGGCCTCGGGCGCGTCGAGGTAGAACTCGCGGTCGGAATAGGCGCCGACCGCGGCGGCGAGGCCCCGCGCGCGCGCCCAGGCGGCGAGTGCCTCCAGCGCCTCGCGCGGCGTCTCGCTGAGGAACGCCACCTGCGAGCGCAGCTTGTCGGCATCGCGCGTCGGCGTCGCGCTGCGGCTGAACTGCAGGTCCACGTTGGCGCCGGGCTGGCGCAGCCAGATCGAGCGCTCGGTGCGGCGCAGCACGACGAAGCCGAGCTCCGACGTCAGCATCTCGACGACGGTCTCGAACCAGGCGGGGGCGAGGCGGTTGGCGACGTGGTTGAACTGCATCGGCGGTCTCCCTGGCGCGGGGCCAGTACGGACCGTCCGGCGGGCCGGGGCAAGCGGGCGCCGATCGGTCTTCGCCTGGCCGCCCGACCTGATCTAGCCTGACGCCAAGCGGCTCGCCCCGCACGCGGCCGCGGCCCAGGGAGACGCCAGCCATGACCAGCCCCCCGACACGCCGCAAGGCGCTGCTGCTCGCCGCCGCGCCGCTTGCCCTGCCGTCCCTCGCCCGGGCGCAGGCGGAGCCCTATCCGTCGCGGCCGGTGCGGATCATCGTCCCCTTCCCGCCGGGCCAGGCGGCGGACATCGTAGTGCGCATCGTCGCCGACGAGCTGTCGAAGCGCTGGCCGCAGCGCGTGCTGGTGGAGAACCGCGGCGGCGCCGCCGGCGTGCCGGGGATCGAGGCGGGCATGCGCGCGGCGCCGGACGGCTACACGCTCACCAACGGCACGTCCGGCACCTTCGGCGTGAACCCGGGCGTGCTGCCGCGGCTGCCCTACGACCCGGTGCGCGACTTCGCGCCGATCGGCAACCTGACCGTCGGGCCGCTGATCTTCATCTGCCATCCCTCCTTCCCCGCCCGCACCATCGAGGAGCTGGCCGAGGCGGCGCGCGCGCGGCCCGGCGCTGTCGACATCGCCACCGCTGGCCCGGCGACCGCGCAGCACATGTCGATCGAGCTCTTGCAGCTGCGCACGGGGCTTCGCTTCAACGTGGTGCACTACCGCGGCAGCGGCCCGGCGGTGACCGACCTCGTCGCCGGCAATGTCCCGGTGATGTGCGACAGCATCCCGAGCGCGCTGCCGCACCTGCGCGCCGGCCGCGCCCGCGCCCTGGCGCTGACCGGGGCGCGCCGCGTGCCGCAGCTGCCCGAGGTGCCGACGATCGGCGAGACCATCTCGCCCGGCTACGAATCCGGCGGCTGGATCGGCCTTGCCGCGCCGGCCGCGACGCCCCCCGAGATCGTGCGCAAGATCAACGCCGATGTCGTGGCGATCCTCTCCGACCCCGCGGTTGCGCAGCGCCTGACCGACATGGGCACCTTCCCCGATCCCGGCACGCCCGACCAGTTCGCCGCCTTCATCCGCAGCGAGGTCGAGAAGTGGCGCGATGTCGCGCGCCGGGCGAACGTGAAGCTGGAGGGGTAGGCGGCCCGATGGCCGGAGCGCCGGAAGGCGCGGAGGGCTGAATCGGGCCGCCCTCAACAAGTCCCGATTGCCGGAGGCGCGGCGGGCTGGATCGGGCCGCCGCCCTCACCCTGCCGGCGCGTGGCGGTCCAGCAGCGCCGCCGGCAGCGGCATCACCCGGGCGCCATGGGTCCAGACCAGCGCGCAGTCCACCGCGCGCCCGGGGAAGGCCTGGCGCAGCACGGCGCGGTAGGCCGCCATCTGCCGCAGATAGAGCGGCGCCACCGCCTCCACGGTCGCGGGCGGCGGGCGGTTGGTCTTGTAGTCCAGCACCAGCACGCGCTCCGCCTCGATCGCCAGCCGGTCCACCTGGCCGGCGATCAGCTGCCCGCCGATGCGCCCCGCGACCGGCGCCTCGGCAAGGCTGCCGGGCCCGAAGGCCGCGGCGACGGCCGGCGCGGCGAGCACCGCCAGCGCCTCGGCCAGCACCTCCGCCTGCTCCTCCGGCGCCAGCCCGTGGCCGGGGCGGGCGAGGAAGCGCCGTCCCGCCGCCTCACGCTCCGCCTCCGGGCGCTCGGGCAGGTGCTGCAGCAGCGCGTGCACCAGCCGCCCGCGGCGGAAGCGCCGCCCGGTCGGGTCGGCCGCGCCATGCGGGGCGGCGGCCGGGTTCTCCGCCTCGCCCGGCACGGCGGAGGGAGCGATGGCGGCCTCGGCGGCCTCGGGCGGGGCGGGGCGGGTGGCCCATGCCGGCAGGCTGCCCGGCACGGGCGCCGCCGCCG
>CAYNYQ010000485.1:0-3730 GCA_964401305.1 uncultured Acetobacteraceae bacterium
AGGCGTTCATCGGGCTGCTGAAGGGGGAGAATTTCGGCAAGCTGGTGGTCAGGGTGGATTGAGGCGGGCGCCCCGTCCTGTCGCGGCGGGGGGGGGCGCCGTAGATCATATGAGGTATAGTTCGGTCGGTTCCTTAACCTGGAGTTGCTGGACAGACCGCATCCCTTCCGATCCATTTCGCGGAGGCATTTTCCTGGGCGAGGCGGACGCGGATGGCGACGATCACGGGATCCGGTAGCGGCGACATCATCACCCCCTTCTTCATCTCCGGCGGCGTCGCGGGTGGACCCGTCACGGCGCTGGGCGACAGCATCTCGGGCCTGGGTGGGCCCGACGCGATCGACGGCGGCGGCGGCAACGACACGCTGCTCGGCGGCGCCGGAAGCGACACGCTCTTCGGCAATTCCGGCACTGACGCGCTGACCGGCGGCGGCGCCGCAGACCTCTTCGAGGTAGCGCGATTTTATACCGTGGCCCCCTCCTTCTCGACCTTCGCCGAGCTGGACCGCGTCACCGATTTCCGCCCGACCACGGATGGCGACCGGCTGGGCTTCGGCGCGGAGGGGCTGGGTGACGCGCAGCTCCGCTACCTCGTCTTCGCCGGCAACCTGGCGCCGGTCGCCGCACTCACCGCCGGCCTGGCGCTGCCCGACCTTCCCGGCGGGCCGGACGAGGCGGAGCTCTATTGGGTGCCGGACATCGCCGGCACGGGCGGCTGGGTCGTCATCGACCAGAACGGCAATTTCGTGCTCGATGCCGCGGATTTTTCAGCGCGGATCGACATCACCGATGGCACCTCGAGCGCGGCTTTCGACCCGCTCTGGACCGAGCCGGTGAGCCTCGCCCTGATCGGCACGGCGGGCAACGACACGCTGAACGCGGGGGCGGTCGGCTACCTGCTGGACGGCGGCGCGGGCAATGACAGCTTGTTGGGTGGGCTGAACGATGATCAGCTCTTCGGCGGCGACGGCGACGACATCGCGCAGGGCGCGGAGGGCGATGATTTCGTCTCGGGCGATGCCGGCAGCGACACGCTCGAGGGCGGGACGGGCGACGACGTCCTCGACGGTGGTGATGGCAACGACGTGCTCCGGGGTGGCGCCGGCGCCGACTACCTGGCAGGTGGCAGCGGCGCCGATGCGGCGGACTACGGCAGCGCGGCGGCCGGCATTGTCGGCAACCTCACCACGGGGGTGGCGACGGACGGCCTCGGTGGCACCGACACCCTCGACAGCATCGAGCGGATCTGGGGCGGCACCGGCAATGACAGCCTGACAGGCTCCTCGACCCCGACGGTGCCCGGCTTCTACGGCCTGTTCGGCAACGCCGGCAACGACACCATCAACGGCCTCGGCTTCGTCTGGAACAATGCTGACCACTTCGGCGAGGCGGGGACGGTCCGCGTCAACCTCTCGGCCGGCGCGCTCACGCTCGGGGGCGTGCTGCTCGCGGCCGGCACCGGGCAGGACGCCTCGGGCGGCATCAATACCTTCCAGAACGTCCTGGCCGCCTCCGGCTCCAACATTGGCGACGACATCCTCCAGGGCGGCACGGCGGGCGAGTGGTTGATCGGCAACGGCGGCAACGACACGATCGACGGCGGTGACGGCAACGACACGCTCGCGGGCGGCCTCGGCAACGACAGCCTGCTCGGCGCGGAGGGCAATGATTCGGCCTTCGGCGACAGCGGCAACGACGTGATCGAGGGCGGCATCGGCAATGACAGCCTCTTCGGCCAGGACGGACAGGACTCGCTCACGGGTGGCGACGGCGCCGATTCCATCGACGGCGGCACGGGCAACGACACGCTTCTCGGCGGGGAGGGCAACGACACGCTTCTGACCGGCGCGGTCAGCGAGACCGGCGACTTCGCCGACGGCGGCATCGGCGACGACGATGTCCGAGGCCGCACCACCGGCAGCTTCGGGGGCTCCTTCGTCTATCTCGTCGGCGGGGCCGGCAACGATACCCTCCGCGGCTACGGCGTCTTCGACAACATCGCCGACTACCGCGCGGAGACGAACGGCATCGTGGCCGTGCTGGCCGGCGCGGGCCTCGGCAGCGTCATAGTCGGCGGCGCCACGGATGTCCTCGACAGCATCGTCCACATCGCCGGCGGGTCGGGGGCGGACTCGATCACCGGCTCCGCGGCCTCCGAGAGCTTCCTGCTCGGCGCCGGCGGTGCCGACACGGTCGCGGGGGGCAACGGCACAGATCGGCTTGAGTACCATAACTGGCGCCCGACGCCGAATGCCGTGACCGGCGCCGGCGTCACCGTGGACATGCTGGCCGGCCAGGCAACGATCGGCGGTGCGGTGCAGGTCTTCTCTTCCATGGAAAACCTGGCGGGCAGCGACTTCGATGACGCGCTGCTCGGTACCGAGGGCGACAACGACATCCGCCCCATCGCCGGCAACGACACCGTCGACGGCCGCGGCGGCTACGACACGGTGCGCTATACCACGACCGGCTTCGTCTATGGTACCACGCCGCCCGCCGGCGTGGTGATCGACCTGCAGGCCGGCTCGGGCACCGATCCCTGGGGCTTCACCGATACCTTCACGAATGTCGAGGCCGTGACGGGCACGGTTGTCGCCGACGACCTCACCGGGCGCGCCAACCCTGACTTCACGAACAGCAACCTCCGTGGCCTGCAGGGCAACGACACGCTGCGCGCCCCCGGGCAAGATACCCGTGTCGTCGCCGACTACCGAGAGGATCCCGGGACCGTGCGGGTGAACCTCTCGGCCGCGGATGCGATGCTCGCCGGCCATCTCATCCTCGCGCGCACCGGTCGCGACGGCTGGGGCTTCATCGACAGCTATGACAAGATCCAGGGCGTGCTCGGCTCCAACTCGTCCGACGCGATCCTCGGCAGCGAACGCGGTGACCGGCTCTATGGCTGGGTCGGCAACGACACCATCCAGGGCGGCGACGGCGACGATACGCTGGGCGGCGGCCAGGGCTCCGATCTCTTCGACGGCGGCGCCGGCTTCGACCTCATCACCTTCGAACGCTATTCCGGCAGCGAGGTGGCGCCGACCCAGGGCGTGGTGGCAAGCCTCCTGACGGGCACGATCACCAATGACGGCTACGGCACAACCGAATCGATCGCCGGCGGCGCGGCCAACGCCATCGAGATGCTGATCGGATACACCTTCAACGACAACCTGACGGGCCGGGTGATCACCGAGCTCTCGGCCGATGGCTCCCGCCAGCAATCCTACCTCCGCGGCAACCAGGGCAACGACACGCTGCAGGGCGTCGCGGGGGAGGAGCGCTGGATCACCACCGATCACTTGCGCGACGCGGATGCCAATGGCGACGGCTTCGGCGTGACGGTGAACCTCGCCACTCAGACGGCCACCGATGGCTGGGGCGGCACGGATACGCTGGTGAGCATTGGTGCAGCCCGCGGCAGCGCCTTCGCCGACAGCCTTCTTGGCACTGACGGCGACAACTGGTTTCGCGGCAATGCCGGGGCGGACACCATCACCGGCGGCCTCGGCACTGACTTCCTGAGCCATCGCGACAGCCCGAACTCCGTCATCCTCGACCTCGAGAGCGGCGTTGTGACGAACGATGGATGGGGCTTCGTAGACAGCGCCACGGGCTTCGAGCAGGCCGGCGGCGGCAACGCGGGCGATACGCTGCGTGGCAGCAGCGTCGCAAACGTGCTGCTCGCCTATGGCGGCGACGACCTGCTGGAGGGCCGCGCCGGCAACGACAC
>CAYNYQ010000486.1:0-3728 GCA_964401305.1 uncultured Acetobacteraceae bacterium
CGACGATCGACTTCATGGCGTAGGGGCCGGCGCGGCGCTGGGTACGCCCCGGCGGCCATGGGGGAAAAGGAGCGAACTCCTTCTCCCCCCTGGACCCCCCTCAACCTCCTTTTTCTGGCAGTTTTCTCCGCACGCCGAGGCCACAGGCCAAAGGGAGCTCTGCGGCCCACCCGAGATCGTCGTTCCCCCGGGCTCCGTCCGCTCTCCATCCGCCAGGATGGTCTCGACAGCCCGTTGGGGCGCGGATCAGCCGGCCGACGGCAGGTCCCGCGGCAGCGCCGTCTGGCCCAGCACCCAGCCCTCCCAGCGCCGCACCCAGGGATCCGCCGGCACGAAGTCCGGCCGCGCCCCGTCCAGCACGCCGATCAGGCCGAGCAGGCCGATGACGCTGTCGAAGCGGTCCTCACCGGCGGCATCGGCGCCGAAGCCGGCCGCCACCATCCCCGCCAGCGCGGCATCGGGCACCAGGCGCCGCGCCGCCATCGCCGCCCGCAGCGCCGCCGCCAGCGCCCGCCGCGCCGCCTCGGCCCGCTTGCTGCCGCCGAGCACCAGGCCGCAATGCCGCAGCGCCTCGGCCGGATAGACCTCGGCCAGCACCGCCACCCCGGGCGCCAGCAGCGCGTGCAGCCCGCCCGCGAAGGGCCAGAGCCGGATCGGCGCGCCGGCGGCCAGCGCGGGCACCAGCCAGTCCCGCCAGGCGGCGATGGCGGCCTTGCCGGACTGGTTGGCGCCGAGGGTCCAGAACAGCGGCGCGCCGGCCGGCCGCTCGGCCGTCGCCCGGTCGCACCAGCGCGAAAGCCCGGCCGGGCCGGCCAGCCCGAGCGCCGCCGCATGCGCCGCCCGCGTCATCCCCTTCACCCCGCGCGCCGGGTAGAAGGGCCGCTCGGGCGAGACGGTCGCGAGCCCGGCGCTGACGGCGAAGAATTCCGGCCGCCCGGCGAGGCCGCGCAGGAAGGCCGGGAAATCGGGCTCGGCACGGCCCGCGGCATAGGCCCGCGGCAGGCCGAGCGGCAGGTCGAGGCCGAGCGCCACCGGGACCCCCGCGCCGAGCAGCGCGGCCAGGCGCCGGGCCGGATCGCCCACCGGTTCCGGCGCCGCGGCCAGCCAGCCCCCGCCCTCGCGGCGCGCAACGGCAATCCAGCGCTTGCGCGGATCGGTGCTCCAGTCCGCATGGGCGGCGATCATCCGCGGGGCCGCCGCGGCGCTTCCCTTCCGCCCCGCGATCCGTGGCATGCTCGGCGGGCACCGCGCGGAGGACCCGGATGGACGGCGTGACGACGGAGGCGACGGGGCGCCTGGCCCCGGGCGAGCCCTATGGCCGCGTCGCCAAGTGGTTCCACTGGATCACGGTGGTGCTGATCGCGGTCGCACTGCCGGTCGGATTCGTCATCCAGCACATCGCGGACGACGGCAAGATGCCGTTCTACGCCGTGCATGAATCGGCCGGCGTGACGCTGTTCCTGGTGGTGCTGCTGCGCCTGCTCTGGCGCTGGCGCTTCCCGCCGCCGCCGCTCGATCCGCGCATCCCCCGCCCGATGCGCCTGGCCGCCGATGCCGTGCACCACGCGCTCTACGCGCTGCTGCTGCTGCAGCCCCTGATCGGCTTCTTCATGACCAACGCCTTCGGCTTCCCGCTGCAGGGCGCCACTGCCTATCTCGGCTTCATCGACTTCCCCAAGTTCATGGAACCGATCGAATGGCTGGCCGGATTCCTGAAGTCGGTCCACACCGTCTTCGCCTGGCTGATCCTGGGGCTGCTCGTCCTGCATGTCGGCGGCGCGGTGTTCCACCAGGCGATCCGCCGCGACGACACGCTGCTGCGCATGATCTGACGCGCGCCGCCCCGGGCGCGCGCTAAAGCGGCTTCTGCGCGCGCTCGAGCAGGCGGGAGAAGAAGCCGGGCTTCTTCGCGGGCTCGGCGCTGCGGCCGCGCTCGGTCGCGGCGCGCTCTGCCGCCACCCGCTCGGCCTCGGCCTCCTTCTCCTTCAGGGCCAGCCATTTCTCGAGGCTCAGGCCGGCCTTGGCGGCCCGCTTCGCCTCATAGGCCCGCTGGCCCTCGCTCATCTGCCGATCGGTCTTCGTCGCCATGCCCGCATCCATCCGCCGCCGGCGGGGAACCCGCCCCGCCCGCCGGTCGCTCGCGACCGTGCTGCCGCAGGAGCAGATGGCGGATGGCGCGGCGGCGGGCAAGCGGGGCTTGCCAGGGCGGGCGGTGGTGACACCTTGTGCGCCTGGCCGCCGTGGCGGGCGAGGGGCGATGGACGCGCGGGTCAAGTCGGGGATCTGGGTCTCGATGGCGCTGCGCCTGGCGGATATCGCCGGGCGCGCCGGCGCCGTGCTGCGCAAGGGCGACCCGGATTCCGGCGGCATCCTCTGCGTCCTCCGCGGACGGGAGGGGCTGGTCGTGCTCAGCCAGGTGCGCGATGCGGAGGGGCGGGCGGCCTGGATGCGCGGCACCGGCCCCGCCCCGGTCGAGCAGGCGGCGGCGGACGCCTATGTCGAGCGCCAGGTGCGCTACGATCCCGACCTCTGGGTCGTGGAATTCGACGCCCCCGACCTGAAGCCCCCCTTCGAGGGAAGGCTGCTGTAGCCGAGCGGGTCCGGCCCGCCTGGCGTCCCGGGGCTACGCACGCATCGGACGCCGAGTCGGGACGCGCCCGGCCCGTTCCGGGCCGGCGCCGCGTGGCGCGGGAGGCCGGTGCCGCGCTGGCGTGCCGGCGCGCGAGGGCCGCCCAGCGCCCCGAGTCGCGGGAAAGGCGACGCCGCGCGCGCAACTTTCCGGCCGCTCCTGCGTGAACCACGGGCTGCCGCAAAGGGCGAAGGAGTTCACCTGCTGCATCCCAATGCATTGAATACTGTAGGATCGCAGGATTGTGTAGTGCCCCCCACGTGGCCGTGAGGTGCTTTCGCGAGCATCTCTGTTTCTATCAGCTCCGTCGCGAGCGCGCCGGCCGTCCCTCCGGGCGGCACGGCGCTCCGCCGGAACGACAAAAGACCGGAGGCTGCATGACCACGCCACGCCCGATCCTCATCGTCGAAGACGATGCGGCGCTGCGCGCCACCCTCGCCGAGCAGATCGCCGAGGATGGCGACTTCACCGCCGACCAGGCGGAGAACGCGGCCGAGGCCGAGCGCAAGCTCTCCGACGCCGATGCGCGCTACGACGCCATCCTGCTCGACATCGGCCTGCCCGACGCCGATGGGCGCGACTTCTGCGCCAAGCTCCGGCGCGAGGGCAAGCGCATGCCGGTGATCATGCTGACCGGCGCGGATGCCGAGCAGGACGTGATCAAGGGCCTCGACGCCGGCGCCAACGACTACATCGCCAAGCCCTTCCGGCTGAACGAGCTGCTCGCCCGCGTGCGTGCCCAGCTCCGCGTCTTCGACAATTCCGAGGACGCCGTCTTCACCATCGGGCCCTACCTGTTCCGCCCCTCGGCCAAGCTGCTGATGGAGCCGGCGCGCAACCGCAAGATCCGGCTCACCGACAAGGAAAGCGCGATCCTGAAGTACCTCTACCGCGCCGGCGGCCGCGCCGTGCCGCGGCAGATCCTGCTGAACGAGGTCTGGGGCTACAACAGCGCCGTCACCACCCACACGCTCGAGACGCATATCTACCGCCTGCGCCAGAAGATCGAGCCGAACCCGGCGCAGCTGCGCCTGCTGCTGACCGAGGCCGGCGGCTACCGGCTCGACCCGATGGCGCGCATGGCGGCCTGACCGCGCCA
>CAYNYQ010000487.1:0-3726 GCA_964401305.1 uncultured Acetobacteraceae bacterium
GGGGCGGGGCCGGAGGCGGGGGCCGGCGTCGGCCGCGCCGGCGGGGCGGGGCGGGCGCCGCCCCCCTGCCCCTCCAGCTGCTGCAGCCGGAAGTCGATGTCGCCTTGCAGCTTTTCCAGCGCCTGGGCCTGCTGGCGGTTGGCGAAGTCGAGCTCCTCCATCCGCCCGCGCAGACGCCGCACCTCCTCCTCCAGCACGCCGACGCGCTCGAGCAGCCGCGCGACCACGTCGCCCGCGGGAGCGCCGCGGCCGGAGGGTGCCGGGGCCGGCGCCACCGCAGCCCCACCGCGGCGGAGCTGGTCGACCTCCTGGCGGAGCTGCAGGATCTGGTTCTGCAAGGCGATCGCCTCGCGGCTGTCGATCTGCGCCCGGGCCGGCGCCGCGGCGAGGAGCGGCAGGACCAGGAGCGCGAGCGCGAGGCGGAGGGGCGCGGGACGTCGCATCGGGTGGCCTCCTCGGGTCATGGGCGGCCGAATCGGGCGCCGCGCCATGCTCCCCGATGGGCGGGGCGGCGCCAAGCCGCGGCGCGGGGCCGGCGGCTGGCCACAGCACGCTGAAGCCCGGCCGCCAGGCGTGGCGGCCGGGGATCACGTGATGGTGAGCGGAAAGGGGGCGGGCGCCGGCCGCGGCCCCGCCGGCGCGGGCGGCGCGAGGCCGCCCGTCCGCCGGGCGCCGGCCCGCCGGATCAGCGGACGACGGTCACCGCACGGCGGTTCTGCGCCCAGGCGGCCTCGTCCGAGCCGAGCGCCGCCGGCCGGTCCTTGCCGTAGGAGATCGTCGCGATGCGCGCGCCGGCGACGCCGTTGGCCACCAGCACGTCGCGCGCCGCATTGGCGCGGCGCTGGCCGAGCGCCAGGTTGTACTCGCGCGTGCCGCGCTCGTCGGTATGGCCTTCGACGGTGACGGTCACCTGCGGGTACTGCTGCATCCAGCGCGCCTGGCGCTCGAGCGTCGGGCGCTGGTCGGCGCCGATGACGCTGCTGTCGAAGGCGAAGAAGACGCGGTCGCCGACATTGGCGACCAGGTCCTCCTGGCTGCCGGGCTGGATCTGGCCCGCGCCGGTGCCGCCGGCCCCGGTGTTCGCGGCATCCTGGGCGCTGTCGGACGAGCAGGCGCCGAGCAGGGCGAGGGCGGCGAGGGCGGCGGCAAGCCTGGTGTTGCGCATCGAAGGCTCCTTCATCTCGGCGCGGCGTCCATCGCGGCGCGTCGTCGGTGACGCCGAACGCTGGCCGGCGCAGCGGCGCGGCCGTTACAACCCTGCCACGAGAGGGTCAAGGCAAGGCACCGCAGCGGCACTCTCCTGCGCCGGCCTGCCCCGACGCTTCGCCGCTCAGGCCATGCTGGGCACGGGGGTGGCGGCCAGCACCCGCGCCGCCGGCAGCTCGACCAGGCAGGTCAGGCCCTCGCGCTCCCAGCGCTGCTCCAGATGTCCGCCGAGCTGGCGTGCCAGCGTCGCCTGCACGACCCGGCTGCCGAAGCCGCTGCCATCCGGCGGGCCGTCGAGCGCCGGGCCGCCGCGTTCGCACCAGGCGAGCCGGAGCCGGGCCGGCGGGCCGGGCTCGAGCGACCAGGTCACATCCAGCCGGCCGCCGCGCACCGAGAGCGCGCCGTACTTGGTCGCGTTCGTCGCCAGCTCGTGCAGCGCCATCGCCAGCGGCTGCACCGCCGGCCCGGCGACGGTCAGCGGCGGGCCGCCGAGGGCGACCCGCGGCGCATCCGGGTCGGCGGCGAGGAAGGGGGCAAGCTCGCCGCGCAACAGCGTCTCGAGCTCCACGCCCTCCCAGCGCGTCGCGGCCAGCATGGCGATGGCCTGGGCCAGCGCGCCGATGCGGCCATCGACCTCGCGCACGAAGGCATCGAGCGTCGGCGCGCGGGTCAGCCGCAGCGCCGCGCGCGCGGTCGCCAGCGCGTTCTTGGCGCGATGGTCCACCTCGCGCATCAGGAGGTCGCGCCGCAGCTCGGCCTCGCGTCGCTCGGTGATGTCCTCGACGAGGACCACGATGCGCCCGGGCTCGCCGGGCAGCGGCGCGGAGGAGATGCGCACCGGCAGCCGCGTGCCGTCGGGGCGGAGGTATTCCTTCTCGTACGGGTCCCACCAGCCGCGCTGCCGCGCCTCGGCGATCGCCCGCTCGTCGCGCGGCTGGTGCTCGGGCGGGGTGACGGGGCGCCAGTCCCAGCGGCCGGACTCGAAGGCCTCGCGCGTCGTCCCCGTCATCTCCAGCAGCCGGTCGTTGGCCAGCAGCGTGCACCCGGTCGCCAGCTCGAAGACCGCCATGCCGACGACGCGGCTCTCGAAGACGCCGCGGAACCGGGCCTCGGCGGCGCGCCGGGCCTCGGCCGCCGCGCGCTCGGCGGTCTCGCGCCGCAGCGCCGCCTCGGCCGCCTCGGCCTCGCGCGCCCGCCGCAGCGCCAGCAGGGCGAGGCCCGAGAGCGCGAGCGCCGTCGGCACGCCGATCGCAAGCTGCCGCGCCAGCATCTCCCGCCAGCGCGCCTCGATCACCGGCGTCGGCCGCGCCACGGTGACGTAGAGCGGCAGGTCGCCGACCTGCCGGAACGCAATCAGCCGGCTCAGGTCCGGCGGGTCCGGCGGCAGGCCGAGGGTCCGGCCCATGTAGAGGCCGCGCGGCACGCCGCGGGCGGCGAAGTCGCGCAGCGGGCTGGTCTCGGGGATCGGCGGGAGGATGCGGTCGAAGCCCGGGGTGCGCACCAGGATCTGGCCGTCGGCCCGCACCAGGGCGGCGACGTCCGCCCCCTCCCCGGTCACCGCCATGAAGCCCGCCGCCAGCGTCGTCGGGTCCACCGAGACGTTGATCACCCCCTCCAGGCTGCCGGGGGGGAGGTCATTGCCGGAGCGCGTCCGCCGGCGGCTGACGCTGTAGAACAGGCCCGGATCGAGCCGTCCGGCATAGATGCGGCTGACATGCAGCGGCGGCGCCTCCGGCGGGGCGAGGGCGCCCATCCATTCCCGGTCCGCGCTCGAGACGTCGCGCGGCACGGGGAAGACCGTGGCCATGACGAGCGGCCGGGCCTCGCGGTCGAGCACCGCGATGGTGCGCACCAGCGGCACGCGCTCGAGCAGCGCGCGCAGTGCGGCGTGGAGCTCGCCTTCGCGGGCGCGGATCTCCTCGTCGCTCAGCCCGCGCAGCAGGTCGTTGACCGCGTCGCCGAGCAGGCGGTGCCCCTCGGTGACGCGCAGCGCGTACTCCGCCGCCGCCTCGGCGCCGCGGCTGAGCTCGCGTTCCGCCCCCATCCAGACGTCGCGCCGCCCGCCCCAGGCGGTCGCGGCCATGGCCAGCAGGGGCAAGACGATGGCGGCGGCCAGGATCAGCCGCAGCCAGCCCTGCCGCCGCGCAGCGGATGCCGGCGGCGGCCTCGGTGGCGGGTCGGCCGCGACGCCGGCGGTCCCGGGTCGTACTCCAGCGTTCAAGGACACCGCTCTTCAGGGCAAGGCGCGCGCGGTCTTCGGCGCACGCAACCCTGGCACGGGGGACCCGGCGCATCCTGTGCCGATTGCGTGAGCCGGGCGCGTGCCGCCGAACCGTTGCCAGCTTCGATTCCGACGCGTTGCGATGGCGGGCGGGCGGGCCCGGCCGCAACGTGCGGGCGGCCGCCGCCGGCGGGACGGGCGCCCGGCACGGTTGGAACCGCCGCCCCCGCGCGGTCGGGGCGGGTAGCGCTGGCGGGCCGGTTCAGCCCTCCACGCCTCGCGGCGCTGCCGCCATCGGG
>CAYNYQ010000488.1:0-3700 GCA_964401305.1 uncultured Acetobacteraceae bacterium
TGAACCTGCAACTGGCCGAGGAGGATCCCGCCGTCTGGGCCTGGAACCCGGCGACCGACGAGCGTGCGACAGGCCAGAACCCCTCGGTGGTGCTGCCGAACCCAGGCGTGATCGCGGCGCCGGCCGCCATCCTGGTGGAGACGCCGCTTGGGACGGCCTTCACCGCGATCGCCGTCTCGTGGTCGGCGGTCGGCTCCGCCTATCTGGCCGGCTACGAGATCGAGTTCCGCCCCACCTCCGTCGCCGTGTGGCAGGGCTACGCGGGCGGCTTCGGCGCCACGGCGGTTGCCATCCCCACGGCGGAGCCGACTGCCTTTCGCGTGCGGGCGCAGGCGCGCAGCGGCGCGGTGTCGGGCTGGCGGGAGGCGCTGGTGCCGGCTGCCGCGTCCGGCCTAGCGGCGACCGGCATCACCGGCGGCGTGCGGCTGTCGGGCGGCTTTCCCGCGGACGGGGTGCGGCTGCAGGTGTTCGAGGCCAGCAGCGCCAGCCTTGCCGCCGCAACCAAGCTGGCCGCCGAGCCGACAGCACTCCCTTGGGATCGCACCGGCCTCACCACCGGCCAGACCCGCTGGTACTGGCTGCGCAGCGTCTCAGCCGAGGGCAACGTCTCCGCCTTCGCCGGTCCGGTCACCGCCACAGCCCTCTGATCGGAGATTCGGGAAAAATGCCGGCACGCATCGACGACCTGCTCGTCCTCAACGCCAACCTCAACAAGACCGACTTCGCGAAGTATCTGCGCGACCGCGAGGCGGTGCTGCCGAATGACTTCGGCGGGCTCGGTGATGGCGTGGCCGATGATCGCAGCGCCATCCAGGCCGCCTTCGATCGGGCCGGCGCGGACCAGAAATTCGCGATGATCCCGCCCGGCACCTGGAACGTCTCCGGCACCGTGACCCTGCCGGGCGGCGCGCGCGGCCTGATCATGCAGGGCACCATCCGCTACACCGGCACGGCGCCCACCTCCGTGCTGGTGCTGGGCGATGGCGGCACCATCCGCAACGCCGAGAAGCACTACACCGGTCTGAACGTGATCCGGCAGACGCAGTCCGACTGGTCCTCCGAGGCCGACATCGGCATCACCGTGCGCAACGTCGATGCCAGCCAGATCGAGCTGCGCCGCGTCGAAGGCTTCACCATCGGCATGCGCACCCTGGGCGATGGCCGCGGCGTCGAGGACAGCACCTTTACCCTGGGCCGCATCGTCAACAACCGCATCGGGCTCGACATCTGGTGCGCGACGGCCACCGCCTGGAACACCTCCATCCGCTACTACGGCGGCCACTTCGCCCAGGCCACCGGGGTGAATGCGAGCCAGGACCGCTTCGGGGTGCGGTTCGGGAATGAGCCCGGCGCCTACACCAACCACAACCGCCACGTCTTCGACGCGCCGAACTTCGAACTGCGCCAGGCCGGCAGCAACATCGCCATCCCCTTCCTGAACCAGACCTCGGGCAGCGCGATCATCGCCCGCAACATGCGCATGGAAGCCTGCTCGCCGATGGCGGCGCGGCACACCGCCGGGGCGCAGGATTGCGAGTACGACATCGCCTGGACCAACACCTATCTGGTCGGGATCGATTACACGGCCACAGCCAATCGCTGCGGCAATGCGGTGATCAACCGGCATCGGGCGCCGGCGTCGCGCTTCCAGCGCTTTCTCGCCGGCGTGCCGAACACCCGGGCCGCGGCGTTCCGACAGTCGGCGACAGAGGTTGGGGTGGAGGGGCTGATCACCATCGCCACCTCGACCACCACCGCGACCTTCATGGCGGATTTCTGCTTCAACGGGCTGACCGACCTGACGCCGACCGATCGGGCGGTGACACTGGCGGCAAACCGCGGCCTGGGGTGGATGCTCGATACCTCCCAGGCGAAGGAGTTCGCGCTGGCGCACTGGCTGACGAGCGGCGCCTCGGGCGGGCGGTTGTTCGTGCGCGTGTTCGATGGGGCGGGGAACGTGCGCGAGGACATCGCGGGCGATGTGCTGGCATCGATAACCACCATGCAGTGGAACGGTCCGGCAAAAGGGTGGAATGCCGGCGCGCCGATGGATGATGCCAACTTCAATCGCCGGCAGACCATCCGCGTCGGTGCGTCCGTGGCCTATGCGCAGGTGGGGGTGATCGGCTTCGATGGGCCGATCGACCTGCAGTCGCTGCGGCTCTACGGGCTGCCGGAGGCCGCACCCGCGGTGCTGAATGGCACGCCGCTGTTGACCGGGGCGCTGTTCGGCTCGGGGCGGCGGGAATTCGCGGCGGAGGTTTCCTGGGATCTGCCCAGCCTGGCACCCGGGGCAACCGCGCTGCTCGACGTCACGGTGAACGGGGCACGCGCCGGCGACATGGCGACGGCATCGCTGGTGTCGTCCACGCGGTTTATCGAGCTCGACGCTGCAGTGTGGTCGAACAACACAGTGCGGGTGATGGCGCGGAACATCTCCGCGGCGACGTTCGATCTGGCAGCGGCGACGCTATCGGTTGAGATCGTAAAGCGGCGAATCCCATAACCATCCACGATCGAGGAGTGGCCGCCTCTGACCCTTCAGCGCATCGCGCCCGATTCTAGCGGGGCCAGCGCCGGTGGAGCTCATCAATCACGAAGGCATGGCTGTGACGGATCGATCCTGTTGGATCGGGTCGAGCATCACCCAGATGCGCATGCCTAGGCGGAAGCCGAGCATGGAGGTGCTCGATCTCCTCCACATCAGGCCTCGGCCAAAGCACCATCGCCGCAACCAGCCCCAGGGCTACGGTCGCCAGGCCGGTCCCCAGCATGGACAGCACCTGGGCCGCGAAGAGACAGAGATAGGTCAGGATGGTGAGCGGGCTGAACATGTCCTTTGCTAGCCGCCGGGCCATGTGCCGGCACAAGCATATCCCCTCATCCCCGCATTTCCTCCGGGGGGCGGATGTGGCGGAAGGCCCACAGCAGCGCTAGATCGTAGCCGATCTTAAGCACGCCGCAGATGATGAAGGGCGTCGCCTGCCACCCGGCCGCGAAGATCGCTCCGGCAATGGCGGGGCCCGCCGCCGCCGCTAAGCTGCGCGGAACGGCGGTGAAACTGGCCGCCGCGGTGCGCTCAGGCGGCGTCACCACCGCCATGACGTAGGAGGTCCGTGTCGGCACATCCATCTGCGACAGCGCCGAGCGGAGCAGCAGGAGCCCCAGCGCCCACTCGATGCCGGGCGCGAACATCGCCGCGATCAGGCAAAGGCTGGACGGGATGTGGGTGAAGACCATGGTGTTGATCAACCCAATCCGCCCGGCTAGCCAGGCCGCGACCGGAAACGAGAAAGCCGAAAGCACCCCCGTCCAGAAGAAGAACAGGCCCGCCTGCGCCAGCGATAGGTCGAAGCGCTCGAAAAGCCACAGCGCCAGCAGCGCCTGAACGGCAAGGCCGCCGGCGAAGCTGTCCACGCTGAACAGGGCCGCCAGCTTGAGGACGATCCCCCGCGAGGGGCCGAGCGGTGCATGGGCGGCCTGTCGCGCCTCGGGCGGCAGGCGCGGCAACGCGCGATAGCCCAGCCAGCAGGCAACGCCGAGCACGGCGTAGAGCAGGAAGGCAGAACGAAATGCCGTCAGTTCGCCCAGGCCGAGTGCGACGAGGCCATCCGCCCCGCCTGCAGCCAGTGCGCCGCCGGCGGCGGCGAAGGAGCCCACGAAGCTGTAGCGCGCGAAGACGGCGGTGCGCGTGCCGTCC
>CAYNYQ010000489.1:0-3695 GCA_964401305.1 uncultured Acetobacteraceae bacterium
AGCCTGGAGGCGTGTATCGGCCGCCGGGCGCACGCCATGAAGGTGACCGTCCTCGGTGCCGGCGCCGTTGGCGGCTGGCTGGCGGCGGGGCTGGCGCGCGGCGGCGCCGAGGTCGCCATCCTGGCGCGCGGCGCAACGCTGGCGGCGCTGCGCCGCGACGGGCTGGTCTTCCTCGAGGGCGAGCGGCGCGAGGCCTTCCCCGTCCCCGCCAGCGATGACCCGGCCGCGCTGCCGCCGGCCGACATCCTGCTGCTCGGGCTGAAGAGCCACGACCTGCCCGCCGCGCTGCCGCTGATCGCGCGCGCCCTCGCGCCGCACACCCTGGTCGCCACGGCGCAGAACGGCATCCCCTGGTGGTTCTTCCAGGGCGGCTTCGGCGGCCCGGCGGCGGGGCTGACGCTGGAGGGCGTCGACCCGGGCGGCGCGCTCGGCCGCGCCATGCCGGCCGAGCGGGTGATCGGCGGCGTCGCCCATGTCGGCAGCCGGGTGGAGGCGCCGGGCGTCGTGCGGCTGATGAAGCAGGACCGCATGCTCTTCGGCGATCCCACCGGCGGCCATGCGGCGGCGCTGGCGGCGCTGGTCGGCGCGCTCGCGGCCGGCGGGGTGACGGCGCAGGCGGTGCCCGACATCCGCATGGAGATCTGGCTGAAGCTCTGGGGCAATTCCAACATGAACCCGCTCTCCGCGCTGTGTCGCGCGGACATGCAGGCAATGCTGGAGGATCCCGGCGTCGCCGGCCTGGTCGTGGCGATGATGCGCGAGATGGCGGCGATCGGCGCGCGCATCGGCCTGCCCATCGCGCAATCGATCGAGGAGCGGATGGTGGTGACGCGCCGGCTCGGCCCCTTCCGCACCTCCATGCTGCAGGATCTCGAGGCCGGGCGGCGGCTGGAGCTGGGCCCGATCCTCGGCGCGCTGGTCGAGCTTTCGGCGCGGTGCGACGTGCCCGCGCCGACGCTCGCCGGCATCCATGGCCTGGTGCGGCTGCTCACGCGCCCGGGCTGAGGCCGGGTCGCGCGATGCCGTCCGTCGTGGCCCGGGCAGGCGTGCACCCGGGCCGGACGGGCTCAGGCTGTTGCGCGCGCGGCGCGGCGGCGGCGCTGCGCGGCGCCGAGCGCGGCGAGGCCGAGGCCGAACAGGGTCAGGCCAACGGGCTCGGGGACCGGCGCCGGGGCCGGGCCGCCGCTCGGGCTCGGCAGGTCGATGAGCAGGTCCTGGTTGCCCACGCGCAGGATCACGCCGGCATCGCCGGCCGGGACCCAGCCGGCGCTGTTGAGGTAGATCGCCGCCTGGTCGCGGACCGCCGTGCTGCCGCTGAGCTGGAAGGCGCCGGCGGCGAGATTGGCGCCGCCGTCATAGGCGAGCTCCCAGAGCGCCACCTGGAAGGCGGCGGACTTGGTGGCGCCGGTCAGCGAGTCGGCGAAGTGGGTGCTGTACATCCGGGCGATGCTGGCGGCCTGCGCCGCGTATTCGCTGCTGGACGCGATGTCGGCCACGAGGTCGCCGGAATAGACGGTGCCGCCCGAGATGCCGAGCGCCTCGTCCGGCTCGAGGCAATAGGTCAGGAAGTTGGTCCAGGCATCGGACGGGCTCAGCCGGTACTGCAGGGCGAAGGCGCCGGCGGCGACGGACTTGTTCGCGCCATCCACCTTGATGGTGAGGTTCTGCGAGCCGACGCCATTGCCGTTGAACACGTTGCCGCCATTGCCATCGCGGACCTGGATGGGACTGGCGGCCGCGTCGGGGGCAGCCGCGGCCATGGCGGCGGTGGCGAGGATGGCGGCCAGGCCGGCGCGGCGGACGGCATCGAGAAGGTCGGGCATGCTGCAAACTCTCTAAAAACTGAGAATGAGCACGGTTTTGCAAGCCGCATGCCACACGATCAAGCGTCTGATTTTTCGAGATTTCAATCTTAACGCGAAGAAGGCTGTCAAATTTCCCGACGCCCACCGCCGCCGCCGCGGACCCGGCGCGCCGCGTGGCCGGCGCTAAGCCGCCGGTTGACCCAAGGGCCGCCGCCGCCGAGGCTTGGCCGGCAAGGAGGCCCGTCCCATGCTCGAACTCCGCCCCTGTTGCGAATGCTGCGGCACGGACCTGCCGCCCGAGAGCGCGGAGGCGCGCATCTGTTCCTTCGAATGCACCTTCTGCCGCGCCTGCACGGAGGGCGTGCTGCGCGGCCATTGCCCGAATTGCGGCGGCGAGTTGCTGCGGCGCCCGATCCGTCCGGCGGAGAAGCTGGCGAAATTCCCCGCCGGCACGGTGCGCAAGGTCAAGCCGCAGGGCTGCGTCGCGGCCTGAGGGCCCGGCGCCCCGCCGGGCTCAGCGCGCCGCCACCGGCCGCGCCCCGGCGCAGCTGCCACCCGCGGCGCTGGCGAGCCAGGCGGTGATGCAGGCGCCGAAGCGCGCATCGAAGCCGGGATCCCAGGCGCCGCCATGCCCGGTCGGCGCCTCCGGCCGGTCGATCAGCAGCGCGGGCACGGCATGGGCGCGCATCGCCTCGGCGAAGGCCTCGGCGCGGGCCGGCGGGTCGGGGTCGTAGGGGTCGCCGGTGAAGAGCACGAGCCCGGCACGCCGCACCGCATCCGGCGCCATGGCCGCCAGCGCCGCGCGCCAATCCGCCAGGGCCTGGGCCCGACGCTCGGGCCGCGTGCCATGCGCCGCCGGGGCCAGGGCGAGCAGCGCATCGGCCAGGCGCGGCTGGCGCAGCGCCATGACGCCGATGAAGGCGCCGCGGGATTCGCCGACCACCACCACCTGGCCATAGCCGGAGGCGCGCAGCGCTGCCGTGCCCTCGGCCAGCGCGGCGACCGCGGGCTCCAGCGGATCGCGCCGCGGCGCCCGGTCGAGGCGCCAGAGGTCCCAGCCGGCGGGCCCGGTCAGCCGGCCGAGGAAGGGCAGGGCCGGGGGCGGGTCGCCGTCGACGTAGTAGGGGTGCGCCCAGACCAGCGCGCCGGGCGCGGCCGCGGGCCCTCGCAGCGGCACCGTGGGGTCGGCCCGGAGCGGGCCGCCACCACCGGCGGCGGCGCGGGCCGGCCGGAGCAGGGCGGCGGCCAGAGCCAGTGTCAGCGCCGCGCGCCGGCCGGGCCCAGGGGCCGTCGCGGCGTCGCGCGGCCCGGCGTCTGGCAGGCGCTGGCGGTGCGGCTGGCGTGGGGCGTCAGGTCGGGAAGCGCGGGACATGGCGGCGGGCCCTCGGGCGATGACGTCCGTGCGGCCGGGCGCGGGACCCTGGAGGTTCGTCGCCGGGGCCCGCCCGGTTCCGCCTTCGGGGGCATCGCTGGCGCGGCCGGCCTTCGCGTCGACCCCTAGACGGCCCCCCAGGCCACGACCAGGTGGCCCAGCCGCGTCGCGGTCTGCTCCGGCGCGCGTCTGGCGTCAATCGATCCGCGCCCGATTGACGCGCCGCGGGCGGCACCGCAGCCTCGGCGCCGCATGATCCTCTCCCCGCTCTGGCTGCCGGTGACCGTGGCGGCCGCGCTGTTCCAATGCTGGCGCACGGCGTTGCAGCAGAAATTGCGGGGCCAGCTCTCGGTGAATGCCGCGGCGGTGGTGCGCTACCTCTACGGCGTGCCGGTCGGGGTGCTGCTGCTGCTGCTCTACCTCGCGCTGGTCGGCGGCTCGGTGGGGATGCCGGGCTGGGCCTTCCTCGGCCTCTGCGCCGCCGGCGGGCTCGGGCAGATCCTCGGCACCAACCTGCT
>CAYNYQ010000490.1:0-3695 GCA_964401305.1 uncultured Acetobacteraceae bacterium
GCCTCAGAACCGCGCCAGCGCCGCGCCCCAGGTCAGGCCGCCGCCGATCGCCTCCATCACCACGAGGTCGCCGCGCTCGAGCCGGCCGGAGGCGGTCGCCTCGGCCAGCGCCAGCGGGATGGAGGCGGCGGAGGTATTGGCGTGGCGGTCCACCGTGACCACGACGCGCTCGGGCGGCAGCTTCAGCTTGCGGCCCATCGCCTCGATGATGCGGAGATTGGCCTGGTGCGGCACCAGCCAGCGCACGTCCTCATGGCCGAGGCCATTGGCCGCCAGCGCCTCGTCCACCACGGCGGCGAGCTTCGAGACGGCGTGGCGGAAGACCTCCTTGCCCGACATGCGCAGCAGGCCGGTGCCGCCGGTGGAGCCGGCGCCGCCCTCGATCTGCAGGATGTCGCCGTGCCGGCCATCGGAATGGAGGTGGGTGGAGAGGATGCCGCGGCGCTCCCCCGGGTCGTCGGTCGCGGTCAGCACCACCGCGCCCGCGCCGTCGCCGAACAGCACGCAGGTGCCGCGGTCGGTCCAGTCGAGGATGCGCGAATAGACCTCGGTCCCGATCACCAGGGCGCAGCGCGCCTGGCCCGTGCGCATCAGCGAATCGGCGACGCCGAGCGCGTAGATGAAGCCGGTGCAGGCGGCCGAGACGTCGAAGGCGAAGCCCTTGGCGATGCCGAGATGGGCCTGGATGCGCACCGCGGTGGCGGGGAAGGCGCTGTCGGGCGTCGTGGTGGCGACGATGATCAGGTCCACCGCCTCGGCCGGCAG
Source organism: uncultured Acetobacteraceae bacterium (assembly GCA_964401305.1). Lineage (GTDB taxonomy): Bacteria > Pseudomonadota > Alphaproteobacteria > Acetobacterales > Acetobacteraceae > JAIEOP01. The sequence goes on from CAYNYQ010000490.1 coordinate 766, forward strand.
CCCGGCCTGGGCCAGCGCCGCGCGCGCCGCCGCGGCCCCCATGGCGGAGGCGGTCTCCCCGGATGCCGCGACGTGGCGGCGACGGATGCCGGTGCGCTCGACGATCCAGGCATCGGTGGTGTCGAGCCCATGCGCGGCGGCGAGGGCGTCGTTGTCGAGCACGCGCTCGGGCAGGTAGCCGCCGCAGCCGGCAATGAGGGAGCGCAGGGTCATGGGCGGGCCCGGAAGGGAGTCATCGGGGGCATCAGCGCGGCGCCGCCGCCACCGCGGCGGCGATGGCGGGCTGCGCGCTGCCCGCCGGCCCGGCGAGGCGGCCGAGCCCGTCGCGGATGCGGTCGTTGAAGCGGTGCGTCACCATGTCCATGGCGACGTCCACGGCATGGGCGAAGCCGAGCGCGTCGGCGCCGCCATGGCTCTTGACCACGACGCCGTTGAGGCCGAGCAGGATCGCCCCGTTGTAGCGCCGCGGATCCATCCATTCGCGCAGCCGGTCGAGCGCGGGGCGCGCCAGCAGGTAGCCGATGCGCGCGGGGATGGTGCTGGTGAAGACCTGCTTGAGCAGGTCGCGCATGAGCTTCAGCGCGCCCTCGCCGGTCTTCAGCGCGACGTTGCCGGTGAAGCCGTCGGTCACCACCACGTCCACCGTGCCGGCGGCGATGTCGTGGCCCTCCACGAAGCCGTGGAATTGCGGGCCGATATGGCTCTCCTTCAGCACCTCGGCGGCGGCGCGGACGCGGTCGTCGCCCTTGAGCTCCTCCGAGCCGACGTTCAGCAGGCCGACCGAGGGCGCGGTCAGGCCGAGCACGGCGCGGGCGAAGCTGTCGCCCATGACCGCGAACTCCACCAGGTTGCGCGCGTCGCACTGCACGTTGGCGCCGAGGTCGAGCATGACGACGTCGCCGCGCGCCGAGGGCGCGATGGCGGCCAGCGCGGGCCGGTCGATCTCCGGCAGGGTCTTCACGATGATCTTGGCCATCGCCATCAGCGCGCCGGTATTGCCGGCCGAGACGACGCCCGCGGCCTCGCCCGAGGCAACGGCGTCGATCGCCAGGCGCATGGAGCTGGCGCGGCCATGGCGCAGCGCGGCGGTGGGCTTCATCTCCGCGGCGATGACGTCGGGCGCGTGGCGCAGCCGGCAGGCCTGGGCGGCACGCCGGCGCCGCGCCAGCAGCGCGCCGAGCCGTGCCTCGTCGCCGACGAGCAGGAAGCGGGCCTGCGGGTGCCGCTCGGCCGCGAGTTCCAGGCCGTCGAGCACCATCTCAGGCGCGTTGTCGCCCCCCATGGCATCGATGGCCAGGGAGAAGGTCTGCGACATTCAGGCGCGCTCCCGGCAGACCCCTGCCATGTGGTGACGGCCCCGGCCGTCGCCGAGGGGCTGCGAGAGGGGTGGGAGCAGGCCGCGCCATGCCGCGCTGCGACGACGGGCCGTTGCCGGGCCCGGTGGCGTCGCGGCGCCCGGCTGCAGGTGGCCCTTCGGCATGGCCGGCGCTGCCCGGGTCAGGTGCGGACGGCCGCCTTCAGGGCGTCGCCCGCGGGCACCACCTCGCGGCCATCGTAGTGGCCGCAGGAGCCGCAGATGTGGTGGGGCCGCTTCAGCTCGCCACAATTGGGGCACTCGGCATGGGCCTCGGTGCGGATCGCCTGGTGGCTGCGGCGCATGCCGCGGCGGGAGGGCGAAACCTTCTTCTTCGGAACGGCCATGTGCCGAGCCTCTCTATCGGAAAAGCATCAGGTGCGACGGGAGCCGGGGCGCTTAGCATCCCCTCCCCCGGGGTGCAAGCACGCTGCCATGGTGCGCACCCGGCGAGCCTGGGCGCGCGGTCAGCCCTGGCGGCGCCGCAGCGCGGCCAGGGCGGCGAAGGGGCTGGCCGGCGCGGCGGGCCCGGCCTCGCTCTCGCCCTCCCCGGACTCGGTCACCTCGGCCGGCAGCGTCGCGTCCGGCGCCCGCGGATAGGGGTCGAGCGCGAGGGCGAGCTGCTCGGCCATGACCTCGCCGAGGTCGACCACCCCGCCCGGCCCCGCGGCGATCTCGTCCATGTCCTCGGGCCCGTCGGCCGGCTCCTGCCCCGGCGGCAGCAGCCGCAGCGCCACCGCTTCCTCCACCGCCTGCTCGATCGGCTCGAGGGTGACGACGCACTCCTGCGTGACCCGGGCGGAGAGGTGCCCGCGCGCGACCACGGCGCCGCCCGCGGCAGGGCGGAGGTCGAGCTCCGCCCGCACCGCCGCGACGCCCAGGATGCCGAGCCGGCGCGCGAGCGCCTCGCACTCGGCGGGCCTCGCCTCCAGCACCATCGGCCGGCCCTCGGGCCCGACCAGGCCGAGCGGCACGGGGCGGGGAAACTCGGGCATGGCCGCTCCTCCTCAGGCGGCGACGGGCGGGGCGGGAAAGCGCGCCTCGCCCCGCAGCAGCGCCGCCAGGTCCTGCTCCGCGAGGGAGCTGGCCACCCGCCCGGCCTGCGCGGCCAGGCGCGCGGCGCCATCGCCCGACACCTCCGCCACGTCCGGCTCGACGCGCCAGAGGTTGCGCAGCAGGGCGGCGGAGAGCGCCTCCGCGTCGCCGGCATCGAGCGCCGCCTCATAGGCCAGGGCGCGGCCGTGGAAGGCCTCCCACATGCGCTTGACCCGCTTGCCGACGGCGAGGTCGCTGACCCCCATCTCGCGCAGGTTGATGTCCATGTCGGCGAACATGGCGTCGAACACGGCCTGGGCCAGCGCCGCGCCGCGCGGGTCGGGATCGGCGCGCAGGCGCCGGATCAGCAGCGCGACGTAGAGGCCGACCAGGTCGAAGCGGCCATCCAGCGTGTCGGGCGCGCCGATGGCGGGGCCGCAATGCCAGGGGTCGCGCGCCGCGGCGACGGCGGCGCCGTAGAGTTCGAAGCCGGCCCGCTCATGCGGCTTGCGGCGGAACAGCGCGAGCAGGCCCATCGGCC
>CAYNYQ010000491.1:0-3694 GCA_964401305.1 uncultured Acetobacteraceae bacterium
TCGCGGACTGGCCGGATGGCTGGACCCTGCTGGGGGCGGCGGTGATCACGGTGGGGGGCGTGCTGGTGGCGCTGCCGCACGGCCGGCGCGGCGGGTGAGACAGGGCGGGCCACGCGCCCGCCGGCCACGCGCCCGCCGTCCACGCCCCCGCACGGGCGCCGCCGCCCGCTCTCCAGGCCGCCGGCGGCAGGCCCGATTGCCCGCCGCCGCCCCGCATGGCACCGTCGCCTGGCATGCTCTCGATCCCCGCCAGCCGCCCCAATGCCTATACCGGCAGCCCCCTCGACCGCGCCGCGAAGCTGCGCGACGACGAGGACTTCATCGCCCGCGCGCTCGCCGGGCCCGACACGCTCTTCGCCCCGGTCTGGCGCAGCCGCAGCCTGATGAAGGGCGTAGCGGAGGGGCAGCCCGAGGCCGTGCTGCTGACCGGCGCCGCCGCCGAGGCGGTGCGCATGGCCGGCGGCCCCTGGAGCTTCCTCGGCCTCTGGGAAGGCCGGCCGGTCTTCGCGGTCGATTGCAGCCAGGCCGAGGACCCGCTGCCGCTGCTGCCGCCCGCGATGGGCGGCTTCACGGATCTGCGCGCCGTCGCCGGCCTGCTGCCGGCCGGCGAGGCCAGCGTGCTCGCCCATGCCCGCGGGCTGATGCACTGGCGGACGAAGCACCGCTTCTGCGGCATCTGCGGCGCCGAATGCGCGCCGCGCTCGGCCGGCCATGTCATGGTCTGCCAGGCGTGCCACGCCCAGCACTTCCCGCGCACCGACCCCGCGGTGATCATGCTGGTGGTGCGCGAGGGCCGCGCCCTGCTGGCGCATTCGCAGCGCTTCCCGAACACCACCATGTACTCCACCCTCGCCGGCTTCGTGGAGCCTGGCGAGAGCCTGGAGGAGGCGGTGCGCCGCGAGGTGGAGGAGGAGGCCGGCATCAAGGTCGGCGCCGTGCGCTACCATTCCTCGCAGCCCTGGCCCTTCCCCTCCTCGATCATGCTCGGCTTCCACGCCGAGGGGCTGAGCGAGGCGATCACGATCGACGAGGAGGAGCTGCGCGACGCCCGCTGGTTCACGCCGGAGCAGCTGCGCAACGCCAAGGAGCACGGCTTCTCCCTGCCGCGCGCCGATTCCATCGCGCGCCGGCTGATCGAGGACTGGCTGGTCGGCCAATGATCCGCCGCCGCCCGGGCCGCCGCCTCGCGCCCCTCCTGCTGGCGCTGCTCGCCGCCGGATGCGCGCGGACGCCGCCGATCCCGCCCGACCAGGACACGCCGCAGCACCGCGCCTGCCGCGAGGAGGCGCGCCGCGCGCCCTCCGTGCGCGCGCTCGACCGCCAGGTGAACCCGCAGGTGCCGCTGCTCGAGCCGCGCCTGGAGCGCGAGCGCTTCCTGGCCGAGAACCAGGCCTATCGCGACTGCCTCCGGCGCGCCGGCCTGGCGCTGCCGGGCGGGGTGGAGGCGATCGTGCCGCGCGACATGCCGCTGGGCGGGGCGCGCTGAGCGGGCGGCGCCCGCCGCCGGGCCTTCAGCCGCCGCCGGGATGCACCGACAGGGCCATGCCCGGCGACCGGGCGCCCGCCTCGCCCCGCACCGCGCCCTCGCCCTTTCCCGCGGCGGCAAGCGTGGCGATGCGGCGGGCCAGCGCCTCCTGGTCGTAGGGCTTGGCCAGCACCTCGAAGCCGTGGTCGTCCCCGCCGGCGACGGTGCCGGCATAGCCGGTGGCCAGCAGCACCGGCAGGCCGGGCCGCAGCCGCCGCGCCGCGCGGGCGAGCTCGATCCCGTTCAGCCCGCCCGGCATGACGATGTCGCTGAACAGCACGTCCACCGCATCGCCGCGGCGCAGGATGCGCAGCGCCTCCGGCCCGTCCGCCGCGGCCAGCACCCGCATGCCGGCGCCGCGCAGCGTCTCCGCCGTCACCTCGCGCACCCGCGCATCATCCTCGGCGACGAGCACGACCAGGCCGTGCGCCTCCGCGGCGCCGCGCGGCGCCTCGGTGGCGCCAGGGGCGGGGGCGGGCGCGCCGGCCTCGGCCTGGGCGGCGGGCAGGAAGAGGGTGGCGGTGGTGCCGAGGCCCGGCATGCTCTCGAGCGCCACATGCCCGCCAAGCTGGCGGACGAAGCCGAACACCTGGCTCAGCCCGAGCCCGGTGCCGCGGCCGATGCTCTTCGTCGTGAAGAAGGGCTCGAAGGCGCGGTCGCGCACCTCGGGCGGCATGCCGGTGCCGGTGTCGGCGAGCGCGATGGCGATGTGCTCGCCGGGCCTGGCATCGGGGTTGCCCGCGAGATCGGCCGGGCCGAGCCGCGCGAGGCGCGTCGAGAGCACGCAGCGCCCGCCCTCCGGCATGGCGTCGCGGGCGTTGATCGCAAGGTTGAGCAGCGCCGCCTCGAGCTGCGCCATGTCGGCCTGGCAGGGCGGCAGCCCGCTCTCGAGCTCGACCTCGAGCCGCACCGTCTCCCCCAGCGCGCCCTTGATCAGCGGCGTGAAGCCCTGCACCAGCGCATTGGCGTCGAGCGCGGTCGGGCGCAGCTTCTGCCGCCGGGCGAAGGCGAGCAGGCTGGCATTCAGCCGCGCGCCGCGGTTCACCGCGTCCCGCGCCACGCCGAGCAGCCGCCGCGCCCGCTCGTCCGCCGCCGCGCCGAGATGCCGCTCCAGCAGCTGCACGGTGCCGAGGATGGCGGTCAGCAGGTTGTTGAAGTCGTGCGCGATGCCGCCCGTAAGCCGGCCCAGCGCTTCCAGGCGCTGCGCCTGCATCAGCCCGGCCTCGGCGGCCTCGCGCCGGGCGATCTCGCCGCGCAGCTCCTCGGCGGTGGCGGCGAGGCGCGCCAGCATCGCCTGCTCCGACCGCCAGCGGCGGATCGCCAGCAGCGTCACCGCCACCAGCGCCGCGGCGGCGCCCAGGCAGAAGGCCGCCGTGATCATGGTGTTCATCAGCCAGTCCGCCCGGATCGCATCCAGCGAGAAGCTGACCGCGACCACCAGCGGATGCCCGCCCACGCGCCGGAAGGCGCCGAGGAATTCGGCGCGCTCGCCGGTGCGCGCGATGATCGGCAGGTAGTTGGCCTCGCGCACGGCCTCCGGCACGCTGTCCGGGTCGGGCGGCGGCATCAGGTCGGTCTCGCCGCGCGGATGCATGGCCAGAACCTGGCCGTCGGTGCGCATCAGGGCGATGGTGGCGTGGCGTGGCGCGCCGAGCTCGTGCCAGTGCGCCTGGAAGTAGCCCGGCAGGATGGAGCCGATCACCACGCCGTCGAAGGCGCCGTCCTCCGTGCTGCGCCGCCGCGCCATGGTGAAGCTGACGAGGCCGCTGAGCTGCGCCAGCACCGGCTCGCCGAACACCGTCTCCGGCGCGTCCTCGCGGGCCAGGGCCTGGAAATAGGCGCGCTGCGCGACGCTGATCGGCGGCGTCGGCCAGATCGTGCTGAGGATCACCACGCGGCCGTCCGGGCGCGCCAGGTGCAGCGCCGTGACCTGGGCGATGTTCTCGTCGAGGCGCAGCATGTCGCGGTGGATCGCCGTCGCGTCGGCCTCGATCGCCGGCCAGCCGAGCCCCTTCACCCGCTCGTCCACGCGCTCGAGGATCAGCGTGTTGGTCTCGACGACCTTCAGCGCGTGTTCCTTGACGATGGCGGAGAGGCGGTTGAGGTCGGCATGCGCCTCGGCCGAGAGGCGGCGCCAGTCGTACCAGGCCGCGCCGGCCAGGAAGAGCA
>CAYNYQ010000492.1:0-3689 GCA_964401305.1 uncultured Acetobacteraceae bacterium
GACTCAACACGCAGCGGCCGATATCGACCCACTCCCGCGGTTGCGAGATTGGCCGGGCCGCCATCGCGCCATCCGACCCCAGACGGACGCTTTTGCGCCGCCCGAAGGCGGCTCAGCGCCTCGACCGCAATCATGGTCACGCAGCGGATACGGGTGACCGGCAGCGCTGCGGCGTCCCGGATCGGCGGCAGCCGTGCCGGGCGCGAGCCTGGGGCGCGTACCGCGCGGTTACGACATGCGGCCGGCTACCACTTTCCGACCGACGCCGACGACCGCCCCTGCTCCGTTGCACCAAACGCCCGTTCGACCCTGGGTCACGCCGACGCAACATCGCCGGCCCCAGCGACGTGCCGCCGAATGGCTGGCCGCACCCGGACCAGCGGACGCACCGCGGAACCCGCCCACGCCATCCCCTCTGCGCCGGGCCGCCCCCTCCTGGCTTGACCCCTTTACGGGCCCCCTCCAGGCACCTGGGGCGCGCCCCCGCCTAGCCACCGCCCCCATCCTGCCCCATCTCCCCCCGCATGAGGCCCAGGTCCCGAGGCTGGCTGCGCTGGCTGCTGCTCGCGCTCGCGCTGGTCGTGCTGCTGCCGCCCGTCGCGGTGGCGGTCTTCCTGCTCACCTTCGACGCGGATGCCTACCGGCCGCGGATCGAGGCGGCGGTGGAGGCGGCCACTGGCCGCGACCTCGCCATTGGCGGCCCGGTGCGCACGAAGCTCTCCCTTGTGCCCACCATCACCCTGCAGGACGTCGCGCTGGCCAACCCGCCCGGCTTCTCCCGCCCCACCATGCTGGCGGCGCGGCGGATGGAGGCCGAGGTCGCGCTGCTGCCGCTGCTCTCCCGCCGGGTCGAGATCCGCCGCGTGCTGCTCGACGGCGCCGACCTGCTGCTGGAGCGCGACGCCGGCGGCCGCGGCAACTGGGTCTTCGAGCCCGCGGCGCCCGCCCCGGCCGCGCCGCCCGCCCTCGCGCCGCAGGACCCGGCCGGCCCCAGCGCCCCGCCCTTCGCCCTGAGCGTCGGCAGCCTTGTGCTGGAGGACTCGGCACTCGGCTGGCGCGCCTCCCCGGCGGCGCCGGTGCGGACCCTCTCGATCCAGCGGCTCGCCGCCGAGGCACCGGCGCCGGGCGAGGGGCTCCGCCTCTCGGGCCGGCTCGGGCTCGGCCCGCTGGCCGTCGCGCTGGAGGGCGAGACCGGCCCCCCTTCGGCGGTGCTCGCGCCGCCGGCCGCAGCCGGAACCACCTCGACGGTGCCCTGGCCGCTGCGCGTTGTGCTCTCTCGAGATGGCGGGCTCCGGTTAGGGGTCGAGGGAAGCATCGGCGACCCGGCCCGCCGCCGCGGCTACCGGCTTGCCCTCACCGCAGCAGTGCCGCAGCTCGAGCAGCTGGCCCCGCTGCTGCCGGACGCGCCGCTGCCGCCGCTGCGCCAGGTCGAGGCCACCGCCACGCTGGCCGAGGCAGAGGGCGCCCCGGCATTCTCCGACCTCCGCCTCGTTGCCGGGGAGGGGCCCTTGCAGCTGCTGCACCCTGGGCTACGCCTGGAGCGCCTGGCGCTGGCGTTGCCACGGCTAGCAGGGCCCTTGTCGGTGGACGTCGCAGCGCGGCTCGCCGCCACGCCTTTCATGGTGCACGGGCAGACAGGCTCGCCGCTGCGATTGATCGAACCCGCGCCGGGGGCCGAGGCTTGGCCGGTTGTGCTCCGCGCCTCGCTCGGCGAGGCGCGACTCTCGATCGAGGGAACGTTCGCTGATCCGCGCGCCCTGACCGGGGCCGATCTCGCCCTCGCCGCGCGTGTACCCTCCCTTGCCGTTCTTGCACCGCTTCTGCCGAGAGGCGCAGCCGGCCTGCCTCGCCTCCACGACATCGCGCTCGATACGCGGATGAGCGAGCGGGGCCCGCGCTTCGCCGCCGGGGCGGTGCTCCAAGGACTGCGCCTCACAACCTCGGCCGGCGACCTGGAGGGTGACCTCACCTGGGTGATCGGCACGCGGCAGGGCCTGACGGGATCGCTGAGGGCAGCACGGCTCGACCTAGATGCGCTTCTCGCCGCGCCGGGTGCGACGGCTGGTCCCGCCGCGACGCCTGTCGCCGGGACGCTCCCCGGATCGCCCCCCGGGCGTCCGTCTGCCCCGCCCCAGGCCACCGCGGCGGCAGCGCCGGCCGGCGGGCAGCGCGTCATCCCGGACATGCCGCTGCCGCTCGGCCTGCTTCGCCTGACCGACAGCGACCTGCGCCTGCAGGCGGGGGTGCTGCGCGCCGCCGGTGCGGAATGGCGAGAGTTCAGCGTCCATGCCGTGGTGGAGGATGGGCGCGGCCGGCTCGACCCGCTGGTGGCAAATGTCCCAGGCGGCGGGCGGGTAACTCTGCGCGCCGCCGCCGACGCCACCGCAGCGCGGCCGGTCGTGCAACTCGCCCTAGAGGGGGAGGGCCTGGACGTCGCCGCCCTGCAGGCGACCGCGGGAATGCCGGCACGGGTGACAGGCAGGCTGTCGGTCACAGCGGACCTGCGCGGCAGCGGTGCCGACCTCCGCTCCCTCGCTGCAGGGGCGCATGGCCATCTCGGCCTGACCTTGCAGGAGGGCTCGGTGCCGCAGGAGGTGATCGAGGACGCGCTGGCCGTGCTGCGCCGTCAGGTGCCGGGGCTGGCCGAACTTGCCGGGCGCCGGCTCGAGCTCGGCTGCGTCGCGGCGCGGCTGGATGCGCGCGAAGGCATCGCCAGGCCACGCGTGCTGCTGGCCGAGACCAGCCTCGGCCGCGTCGGTGCTGGAGAGGGGGCGGGCACGCTGAGCCTGCGAGACGAGACGCTGGACCTGCGTCTGAACACGGATCTACGCCTTCCTGTGCCTGGACTAGGCGCGGCGGGCCTGCGCATCCGCGCGCCGGTGCCGCTGACCGGCACGCTTGCAGCACCGCGTCTGGAGTGGAACGCCGCTGCGGGAACTGCGCTAGCTGGCGAGGTGGCAGACCGCGTTGAGCAGGCGCTGGGCCCGGGGGTGGGACAAGGGGTGGGGCAGCTGCTGGGCGTGCTTGGCGGTACGGTGGCAGGCGGGGCGCGCGGGGCGGCGCAGACAGGGGTCATCCCTGATTGCCCGACAGCCCTGGCGGTCGCCCGCGGCCGGCCCCGACCCGCGACCCCGGCCGCCCAGGCACCTCCCCCCGAGGCACCTGCTGCCCCTGCCGTGGTTGCTCCGGCACCGACGGGGCCTGCGCCGGCCCCTGCTCCTCCGGGCCCGAGGCCGCTGCGCGACCCCGCCGACGCCGTCCAACAGCTGCGGCGCCAGCTGCCCGGCCTCTTCGGCCGCTGAGATGGTACCTGCCCCATCCCGCAGTAGGAGCCGCCGATGAAGCGCTTCTGGGACACCGCAACGGCTGTGGCGCTGCCCGGGGAGGGCGGCTTCGGCGTGCTGCTGGACACGCGCCCCGTCCGCCTGCCGGGTGGCACGCCGCTTGCTACTGGCTCCCGCCCCCTGGCGGAGGCCATCGCGGGCGAATGGATGCAGGCCGGCGGCGCACGCGGCGGTGAGATGAGCTTCGCCGACCTGCCGCTGACCCGCCTCGTCGGCACCGCGCAGGAGCGGATCGCCCCCGACCCCGAGCCGACGATTGGCGCCCTTGCAAGGTACGCGGAGACCGACCTGCTCTGCTATCGCGCCGAGGATGCCCGCCTCGCCGCCGAGCAGGCCGAGGCCTGG
>CAYNYQ010000493.1:0-3689 GCA_964401305.1 uncultured Acetobacteraceae bacterium
GCGGTCGGCCGCGACGCCGAGCGCCCGCGCCTCGCCCTTGCGATGATAGGGCAGCCCGCCCGAGGCGACGTCGAGGAACATCGCCAGCCGGCCGGAGAGCAGGTCCGGCATCGCCGCCGAGCTGCCGCGATAGGGGATGTGGTTCAGCTTGAGGCCGCCGGCGCGCGCGAAGAAGAGCTCGCTGGCGAGGTGCACGGCGCCGCCATTGCCGCTGGTGCCGAAGTCGTACTTGCCGGGGTTCTCGCGGAACAGCTTGACCATCCCCTGCAGGTCCCGCGCCGGCAGGTCCTTCGTCACCATCATCAGCATCGGGATCACGCCCATCAGCGCGACCGGTTCGAAATCGGCGATCGGGTCGAAGGGCAGGCGCTGGAACAGCGCGCGCAGCACCGAATGGGCGATGGTGGTGTAGAGCAGCGCATGGCCATCGGCCGGCGCCTTGGCGACCACCTCGGTGCCGACGATGACGCCGGCGCCGGTGCGGTTCTCGACGACGACGCGCTGCGGCAGCGCGCTGGAGAGATGCTCGGCGAAGAGGCGGGCGGGGATGTCGGTCGGGCCGCCGGCGGCGAAGGGCACGATCAGCCGCACCGGCTGGGTCGGCCAGGCGGGCGCAGCCTGCGCCAGCGCGCCGCGCGCGAGGGCGCCCCCGGCGAGCGTGCCGCCCGCGAGGGCGATGAGGTGGCGACGGTTCATGTTGGCTCTCCCTGCTCGGCGCCCGCCGCTGCGGGCAGGCCAGGCGGGGCAGATGACGTCTCGGGGCCGGGAGCGCAATCGCGGGGTCGCGAGGATGCGCGATCGTGTCCCCCGCCTGGGCGTCAGCCCGGATCGAGCCGGCGCCCGGTGGCGGCGTCGAAGACGTGCCAGGCCTCGGGCGGCAGCGCCACGCCGAGCTGCCGGTCGCCGGCCGAGACCGCCGCACCCGGCAGCTTCGCCGCCAGCGCCTCGCCGCCCGGCAGCGTGCCGTGCGCCACCGTCTCCGAGCCCAGCGGCTCGACCAGGTCGAGGTCGAGCGAGAGGCCGGCGGGGTCCGGCACGACATGCTCGGGGCGGATGCCGAGGATGATGGGCCGGCCATCGGCGCCCGGCCGCCGCCCGTCGGCGAAGCGCAGCGTGGGGCCGGCCTTCAGCGCCGCCGCCGCGCCGCCCTCGGCGAGCCGCGCCTCGAGGAAGTTCATCGCCGGGCTGCCGATGAAGCCGGCGACGTAGCTGTCGGCCGGGTTGGACCAGACCTCCATCGGCGTCGCCACCTGCGCCGCATGGCCCTGGTGCATGACCACCAGCCGGTCGCCGAGGGTCATCGCCTCCACCTGGTCGTGCGTGACGAACAGGCTGGTGACGCCGAGGCGCTTCTGCAGCCGCCGGATCTCGGCCCGCATCTGCACGCGCAGCTTGGCGTCGAGGTTCGACAGCGGCTCGTCGAAGAGGAAGAGCTTCGGCTCTCGCACGATGGCGCGGCCCATGGCGACGCGCTGGCGCTGGCCGCCCGAGAGCTGGCGCGGCCGGCGCTCCAGCAGCGCGGCGATGCCGAGGAGATCGGCCGCCTCCCCCACCCGCCGGCGGATCTCCTCGCGCGGCAGGCCGCGGATCTTCAGGCCATAGGCCATGTTCTCGAAGACCGACATGTGCGGGTAGAGCGCGTAGTTCTGGAACACCATGGCCACGTCGCGGTCGGCGGGCTCGAGCGCGGTGACGTCCCGCCCGCCGATGCGCACCACCCCCGCGGTCGCGGTCTCGAGGCCGGCGACGATGCGCAGCAGGGTGGACTTGCCGCAGCCCGAGGCGCCGACGATGACGATCATCTCGCCATCGGCCACGGCGAGGTCGATGCCGTGCAGCACGTGCGTCGCGCCGAAGGACTTGCGGATGCCGGAAAGCTCGAGCGTTGCCATGCCTATTTCTCGGTATCCGTCAGGCCCTTCACGAACCAGCGCTGCATCAGCACCACCACCGCGACGGGGGGCAGCAGGGCCAGCACGGTCGTCGCCATGACGATGTTCCAGTCGGTGTTGCCCTCCGACCCGATCATCTTGACGATGCCGACCACCACCGTCTCGACATCGGCCGAGGTGGTCACCAGCAGCGGCCAGAGGTACTGGTTCCAGCCATAGACGAAAAGGATGACGAAGAGCGCCGCCATGTTGGTGCGCGAGAGCGGCAGCGCGACGTCCCAGAAGAAGCGCATCGGGCCGGCGCCGTCGATCTTCGCCGCCTCCACGAACTCGTCGGGGATGGTCATGAAGAACTGGCGGAACAGCAGCGTCGCGGTGGCCGAGGCGATCAGCGGCACGATCAGCCCGGCATAGGTGTCGATCATGCCGAGGTCGGAAACCACCTTGAAGGTGGGGAAGATCCGCACCTCCACGGGCAGCATCAGGGTGATGAAAATCGCCCAGAAGGCCAGCATGCGGCCGGGGAAGCGGAAGAACACCACGGCATAGGCCGAGACGAGGGAGATGGCGATCTTCCCCACCGCGATCAGCGCCGCCATCAGCAGGCTGTTGGCCATCATCACGGCGACGGGGATGCCGGCGGCGCGGCGCGTGCCCTCGGTCCAGGCGCCGACGTAGTTCTCGGCGGCGAGCGGCCCGGGCAGCAGGGGCACGTCGCCGCGGCCGATGCTGGCGGCGTCGTGGGTCGAGCCCACCAGCACCAGCCAGATCGGCAGGGCGAAGAGCACGACGCCGAGGACCAGCACGCCATGGGTGACCCAGTCGCCGAGGGCGCGGCGGCGCGGCGGCGGGCCGCCGCCCTCCTCGGCCATGGGCAGGGCGGCGATGGCGGCGCGGGGGAGTTCGGTGGTCGACACGCCTCAGGCCCTCCGCGCCATCAGTAGTGCACCCGCCGCTCGATGAAGCGGAACTGCACCGCGGTCAGCGCGACGATCGCCAGCATCAGCACCACCGCCTGGGCCGAGGAGGAGCCGAGGTCGAGGTTCACCCGCCCGTCGATATAGGCGCGGTAGATCAGCGTCTCCGTCGCCTTGGCCGGGCCGCCCTTGGTCAGCGCGTCGATCACGCCGAAGGTGTCGAAGAAGGCGTAGGTCAGGTTCACCACCAGCAGGAAGAAGGTGGTCGGCGAGAGCAGCGGGAAGATGATGGTCCAGAAGCGCCGCACCGGCCGCGCGCCGTCGATCGCAGCGGCTTCCAGCACCGCCTTCGGGATGGACTGCAGGCCGGCGAGGAAGAAGATGAAGTTGTAGCTCACCTGCTTCCAGGCCGAGGCGATGATCACGACCAGCATCGCCTGGCCGCCGTTCAGCCGGTAGTCCCAGGCGATGCCCATGCCGTTCAGCGCGCGGCCGAGCAGGCCGATGGTGGGGTGCACCATGAAGATCCAGAGCACGGCGGCGATGGCCGGCGCGATGGCATAGGGCCAGATCAGCAGGGTGCGATAGGCCTGGGCGCCGCGGATCTGCCGGTCCGCCAGCACGGCGAGGCCGAGCGCCACCGAGATCGAGAGCGCGGTGACGGCGACCGAGAAGACCACCGTGTTCCAGATCGCCGCGACGTAGAGCGGGTCGGCGAAGAGGTCGGCGAAATTCTCGAGGCCGACGAACTGCGTGCGGATGCCGAAGGCGTCCTGGCGCAGGAAGGAGAACCAGATCGCCTGACCCGCCGGCCAGAAGAAGAAGACGATGGTGACGGCCAGCTGCGGCGCCAGCAGCAGGTAGGGCAGCGCCGCGCCCC
>CAYNYQ010000494.1:0-3683 GCA_964401305.1 uncultured Acetobacteraceae bacterium
GCGGCTTGGCCTTCCAGAAGGGCGTGGCGCCGGCGGGCGCAGGGCGGCGGGCGGCGGGGGGTGGCGCCGTCCCGGCCTCGGTGTCCTCGGTCACCAAGCGACTCTAGGGCAAAGCCGGCCCGGGCGGGAGGTGCCCCGCCCGGCCGGGCGCTCAGCGCAAGGGCGGCAGGGTGCTGCGCTGCACCGTTCCGGCCGGCGCCGCGCCGACCGTGGGCGGGGGCGCGGCCACCGGGGCCGGCGCCGCCGCCGCGCCGCCGCCGCTGCCGTAGCGCAGCAGCACCGCGCGCAGCGGGTCGGAGCCCGGGTTGTGCGCCTCCATCCCGACCGTGATCCCCCGCGGGCCGATGTCGCGGCCGTAGTAGGCGCGGTTCCACTCGCTGCGGGCGGTCAGCGCCGAGCCCTCCAGCGTCAGCCCGGCATAGAGGCCGCGCGCCTGGGCGAAGGCCACGACATCGGCGCCGACGGCCAGCGTGGTCGAGCCCTCCACCCCGCCGCCCAGCGTCGCCACCGCGATCGATGCGTCGAACCCGAGCTTGAGCTGGCTGTCGAGCAGCGCGTTCAGCGCCCGCTCGTTCATCACCAGCATCAGGATCTGCAGGTCCTGCACGCCGACCTGCAGGCCGAAGCTGGCGCTGCCGAGCACGTAGAAGGCCGGCGAGGACCAGGAGCCGGCGCCGTCGCGCCCGACCAGCACGCAATTGCCGCCCTCGCCGCCGAAGAAGAAGCCGGCGCGGAAGATGCGCGGGCAGACCACCACGGCGCGGGCCCGGCGCAGCAGGTTCTGCGCGTCCAGCCGGTCGTTGCCGCCGCCCAGCATCTCCTGCACGGTCAGGGTGGCGCGGTCGACCAGCGCCTGCTCCTCGCCCGGGCCGGGCGGGCCGGCGCAGCCGATCACCGCCAGCATGGCGGCAAGAACCATGAGACGGCGCATGAGCTGTTCCCCCTAAGTCCCGGTAACGCTGACCCTAGAGGGAGAGGCTGGGTCGGCACAAGCGCGAGACGCCGGGCGGCACCGGAACGCCCTGTCGGTCACAAGATCGCGCGCGCCGGCAATTCGGCGTGGCCTGGACTTGCAGGGCGATAGGGTTGTGTTGCCCGGGGGACACTCGCCCGGTGGGGAGGACAAGAACCATGCCGAAGCTGCTCACCCACGGAACCATCGTGGCGACAACGGCGCCGCTGCCGGCCAACCTGCTCGCGCGGTCGACCGAGCAGCCCATTCCCTTCATGCAGCTCTTTCCCGGCCTCGTCGGCCCGAAGCCCGATGCGGTGGACCTGGTGACGCTGCAGGACCGCATGCGCGACACCAACGCCGCCGACGACGACAGCCAGCAGACACCCGCCGGCTTCACCTTCTTCGGCCAGTTCATCGACCACGACCTGACCCTGACCGGCGTCGCCAAGGCCGCCGATGCCGAGGATTTCGGCGAGTTCCGCAAGGAGATGCCGATCTCGGCCCTGCGCAACGTCCGCACCGCCGAGCTCGAGCTCGACAGCGTCTTCGGCCAGGGGCCGGAGGCCGCGCCCGCCATCGCCCGCACGCTCTTCCGCGACCCGCCGCACGACCTCCGGCTGCGCACCGGCGGCGACACCCACCAGGCCTCCTGGGACCTGGCGCGCGAGCAGCCGGGCCCGAACGGCATCGCCCCGGCGCTGATCGGCGACGGGCGCAACGACGAGAACAAGCTGGTCGCGCAGGTGCATCTCGCCTTCGTGCGCGCCTACAACCGGCTCTACGAGCAGGCCTCCGGCACGCCGACCGAGCGCTACATCGCGGCGCGGCGCAGCCTGACCGAGAGCTACCACCACATCCTCGTGCACGACTACCTGCGCCGCTTCGTCGGGCGGCCGCTGCTGGAGTCGGTACTGATGGCGCGTGCGGCGCGCTGGCGCGCGGCCAACGAGGCGGCGGAGGCGGCGCGCAAGGCGGCCGAGGGCGCGGCCTACCAGCGCCGCGTGAACATGCCGGCCGAGTTCGCCTTCGCGCTCTTCCGCTTCGGCCACAGCCAGGTGCGCGACGGCTACCGGCTCAACGCCACCACCGCGGTGCCGACCTTCAGCGACGTCGCCCCGGCCGACCTCTCCGGCCTGCAGCCCATCCCGGCCGCGCTGGCCTGGGACCACCGGCTGTTCTTCGACGACGGCATCGGCACGCCGGGCTACGCGCCGCCGCCGCGCATGAACTTCTCCCGCCGCATCGACACCCGCATCGCCGGCTCGCTCTTCGGCCTGAAGCCGCCGGCGGTGGACCCGGAGGCGCAGGAACGCTCGCTGGCCCGGCGCAACCTGCAGCGGGCGCGGCTGATCGGCCTGCCGAGCGGCGAGCAGTGCGCCCAGGCGCTCGGCCTGCCGGTGCTGACGCCGGCCGAGCTCGGCGTCGACGACCTCGCCGGCGTGCGCGGCAGGACGCCGCTCTGGTACTACATCCTGAAGGAGGCCGAGCTCGGCGGGGGCGAGCAGCTCGGCCCGCTCGGCGGCACCATCCTCGCCGAGACGATCGCCGGCATCCTCGCCGTCTCCGAGGGCAGCTTCTACCGCAACCGCGACTGGGACGCGGCGCCGGCGAACGGCATCCGCACCATGCGCCAGCTGACCGACTTCGCCGCCGGCGGCTGAGGCCCGGGGCAGGCGCGGGGCGGGGCCGGCTACTCGACGTCGGGCGGGCCGGCCCAGGGCTCCTCGTTCACCGCGGCGACGCGCCAGTCTCCGCCGTGCTTCTCGAGCCGCGTCACGCCGAGGTTGCGGATCGAGAAGACCAGCGCCTGGTGCGGCGTCAGGTCGAGCGCATGGGCCAGCGCGGCGCGGATCGAGCCGCCATGCGCGACGATCACCACGTCGCCGCCGGCATGGCGCTCGGCCAGGCGCTCCAGCACCGGCGCGACGCGGGCGCGCACGGCGGCCATGCTCTCGCCGCCCGGCGGCACCTCCTCCGCGCCATGCGGCCAGAAGGGGTGGGGCGCGTCGCGCAGCCGCTCGACCAGCGCCTCGTGCGGCAGGCCCTGCCATTCGCCGAGCTCCTGCTCGCGCAAATCGGGCTCCACCGCCAGCGGCATGTCCGGATAACCCGCCGCGAAGATGGCCTGCGCCGTCAGGCGGGTGCGCGAGAGGCTGCTGACCACCCAGGCCGCCGGGCGCGGCAGCCGGTGCGCCAGCCAGCGGTAGAGCGCCGCCTCGTCGCGCAGCGCGATGTCGCAGAGCGCGACATCCATGCTGCCGTAGAGCATGGCGCGCGCCGGCGCCTCCACCAGCGCGTGGCGGACCAGGTGGAAGCGGGTGGCATCGGCGGCTTCGGGCATGCGCGGCATCTACCGCCTTCCGCCCGGCGCGGCGAGGCGGCAGGCTGGCGGCATGGTGGACCGCATGATCCTCGAGGGCTGGGCGCCGGGCGTGATCGGCGGCGTCGCCGCGCTGCATGCCCGGTTCTACGCCCGCAGCCACGGCTTCGGCGCCGTCTTCGAGGCGAAGGTGGCGCGCGAGCTCGGCGATTTCCTGGGCCGCCTCGATCCGGCCCGGGGCGACCTCTTCCGCTGCGCCATCGACGCGGAGGGGCGGGTGCTGGGCTCGATCGCGCTCGATGCCGGCGACCCCTCGCCGGAGGGGCTTTGGCACCTGCGCTGGTTCATCCTGGATGCGGCGCTGCGCGGCCAGGGGCTGGGGCGGCGCTGGCTGGCGGAGGCGGTCGC
>CAYNYQ010000495.1:0-3680 GCA_964401305.1 uncultured Acetobacteraceae bacterium
CACGGCGCCCGCGGCCAGCACGCCGGCATCGGCGATCGGGCCCCAGCGCACCGCCAGCGCCGGCCGCCCCGCCGCGCGCCGCCGCGCCGCCAGGGCCTCGATCGCCGCATTGGCCGCCACATAGGCGAGCTGGCCCGGATTGCCGACCGCCACGGAGGCCGAGGAGAACAGCAGGAACAGCGCCAGCGGATCCTCGGCGGTCAGCCGGTCCAGCGCCTCGGCGGCGGCGAGCTTGGCGCGCAGCACCGCCGCGGCGCGGCCGGGCTCGAGCGTGGCGGCGGCGCCATCGGCGAAGACCGCCGCGGCATGCACCACGCCGCGGATCGGCGGCCCCTCGGCGCGGATCCGCGCGAGGGTGGCGCCGAGCGATGCCGCATCCGCCGCGTCGCAGGCATGCACGCGGGCGGTGGCGCCCTGCGCGGCCAGCGCCGCGACCGCCGCCCCGATCCCCGGCGTCGCGTCGCCGCGGCGGGAGAGCAGCGCGAGATGCCGCACCCCCTGCGAAGCCAGGAAGCGCGCCGCCTCCAGCCCGAAGCCCGCGGTGCCGCCCACCACCACCACCGTGCCGCGCGCCGCCTGCGACAGCGCGGCGGGCGCCGGCTCGGCCGCGGCGACGGTGGGCGCCGGCGGGCGCAGCACCAGCTTGCCGATGCGCCGGCTGGACTGCAGCGCGCGGAAGGCGATCCCGGCCTCGGCCGCATCGTGCACGGTGACCGGCAGCGGCCGCAGCGTGCCGGTGGCGAGCCGCCGGCCCAGCGTCTCCAGCACCCGCGCGGCCAGGGCCGGGCGGGCGCGGGCCAGCTCGTCGGCGTCGAGCGCGAACCAGGTGGCGTTGCGGCGCAGCGGGCGCAGCGGCGCGCGGCGATCCTCGGCGAAGTCGCGCTTGCCCAGCTCGACGAAGCGGCCGAAGGGGCGCAGCAGGCCGAGCGAGCGTTCCATCGCCTCGCCGCTGAGCGAGTTCAGCACCACGTCCACGCAGCCATCGGTGCCCTGCCCGCCCCATGCGGCGCGCAGCGCGTCGGCGAAGCCGGGGTCGCGGCTGTCCAGCACCAGCGCCGCCCCGGCCTGGCGGAGGAAGGCGCGGCGGGCCGGCGTGCCGGCGGTCGCCGCCACCACCGCGCCACGCGCCAGCGCCACCTGCAGCGCCGCCAGCCCGACGCCGCCGGCGCCGCCATGCACCAGCACCCGCTCCCCGGGTTCCACCCGTGCCAGCTCCTCGAGCGCGAGGAGGGCGGTGAGGAAGGCGACCGGCAGCCCGGCCGCCGCGGCCGCCTCGATGCCCGGCGGCAGCGGCGCCAGCGCCTCGGCGCGGGTCAGGGCATGCGTCGCCAGTGCGGAGGGGGCGATGCCGAAGACCCGGTCGCCGGGGCGGAAGCGCCGGACGCCCTCGCCCACGGCGGTGACGGTGCCGGCGCATTCCATGCCGAGGCCGGGCCCGGTGAAGCCCGGCAGCAGGATCTCCTCGGGCAGCAGCCCCTGCGCCCACATCAGGTCGCGGAAGTTCAGGCCGCAGGCCTCGACCGCCAGCACCACCTCGCCGGGGCCGGGTGGGCGCGGCCGCAGCGGCTCCCAGGCCAGGCTGCCGAGCTGGCCGGGCCGGCGAATCGCCAGCCGCGCCGGCCCCTGGGGCGCGCGCGGCGCCGGCAGGCCGGGCCGCAGCCGCGGCACCAGCCGGCCCTGCGGTGCCAGGCAGAGCTCGGGCTCGCCCTCCGCCTCGGCCAGAAGCTCCTGCGCCAGGCGGCGCGCCGCGGCCTCCGGGGCGAGGCGGGGGGAGAGGTCGATGCGGCGCACCCGCAGCCCGGGATGCTCGTTGGCCAGCACCCGGCCGGCGGCGCGGCAGGCGGCGGCCTCGGGCCGCGGCGCGTCGCCGCCCGCCCCCTCGGCGCCGGTGGTGACGAGGCAGAGGGCGCTCGCGCTGCCCTCGGCCGCCGCCGCCAGCCGCCCGAGCGCGACGAGGCGCGCGGCCAGGGCCCCGGCATCTCCCTCCGCGCGCGACGGCGCGACGCCCTCCGGGCCGGGCAGCGCGACCACGAGGCTGTTGCGCAGCGCCCGCGGCGGCAGGGCGGAGTCCAGCGGCTCGGTCGTCACCGCCGCGCCGCGCGCCGCGAGCGCGCTGGCCAGGGCGGCGCGCAGCGGCGCGTGCGGCTCCTCGGCCAGCAGGGTGACGCGGCGCAGCACCGGCGCCGGCAGCACGGCGGCACCCGGCGGGGCCTGGGCGGCGATCAGCAAGGCCGGCCAGGGGGTGGTGACCAGCGCCTCGACCCGCGCGGCGCGCCAGCCCTCGGCGGCGAGGCGCGCGGCCCAGTCGGCGGCGCCGGGCAGCGGGCCCTCGCCGCCCTGCCACCAGGCCGGGTCCTGGCCGCAGCAGAGATCCCAGAACGGCCCCGGCAGCGGCTCGGCCAGCAGCAGCGTCGCATCCGGCGCCGCCCCCTGGCGCAGCGCCGCGGGCAGCAGCGCGCCGGCGCGCAGGCGCAGCCCCGCGCCGACGCCGATGACGAGGTCCGCGGCCAGCGGCGGCGGCGCGCCGGAGACCGGGTCCCAGGCGGCGGTCGTGAACTCGACCGGCCCGGCCTCGGGCGGCGGCTCGACCGCCGGTGCCGCGCCGGTCCCGAGGCCCGGGACGGCCGCGCAGTAGAGGATGCGGCGGCCCTGCCCGGCCAGCGCGGCGATCGCCCGCGCCGTCGGCTCGGCCGGGCCGGCGCCCACCTCGAGCACGCGGAGCGGCCGGTCCACCGGCCAGGACGCCGCGAAGGCGCCGAGCGCCGCCGCCAGCACCCGCCCGAGCGCATCCATCCCGGCCAGCGCATCCGGCAGCGCGGCCACCGGCGGGGCGGCGGGCGCGGCATCGCCGAGGGCGGCGGGCAGGGTCTCGACCGCGGCGGCCGCCCAGGCGAGTTCCGGCGCGAGGTCGGGCCGCTCCAGTAGCACCTGGCGCCAGATCGCCCCCGGCTCCGGCAGGTCGGGGGCGGCGATCGGGCGCAGCCCGCCCGGGCCCGGCGCGGCCAGGCCATCCGCCTCCAGCTCCTGCAGCAGCGCGCGGGCGAGCGGCCCGGCGGGCGGCGGACCGCCGGCGGAGAGGGCGGCATGCGCGCCGGCCACGCAGTAGCCGGCCAGCAGGATGGCGCTGTCGCTGAGATCGGCCGCCGCATCGTGGGCGCGGGCGGCGGCCAGCACCGGCTCCAGCGGCACCGGCGCGCTGGCCTGGCCGGCCGGCGGATCGGCCGGCAGCAGCGCGACATGGAAGGCGGCCTGCGCGGGGTCGGCCCAGCCCGGCAGCCGGATGCGCTGCAGCCAGCAGCCCTCGACCACCGCGACCGTCTCACCCGCGGCGTCGAGCAGCGCGAGGTCGCAGGCGGCGGCGCGGGTGCCGCGGGCCGTCAGCCGCAGCCTGGCCCGCGCCGGGGCCGCCGCGCCGCGGCGCAGCACCAGCCGGGCGATGCGCACCGGCACCATGCCGCTGCCGGGCTCGGCGGCCAGGGTCCCGGCCAGCAGGGGGATCGCCGCCTGCAGCGCGGCGTCGAGGCGCGCCGGATGCAGCAGGGTGGCCGCGGTCTCGGGCGGGGCGGCGGCGGGCAGGGCGATCCGCGCCTCGGCCGTGCCGGCGCCGGGGTCGAGCTGCACCGCCTCCAGCCCCTGGAAGGCCGGCCCGTAGTCGAGCCCCGCCGTGGCGGCGAGGCGCC
>CAYNYQ010000496.1:0-3676 GCA_964401305.1 uncultured Acetobacteraceae bacterium
CCTTGAATCACACTATCCAGAAGACGGGAATCCCAAGAGTCCACAGGACCTAGCCGTCCGGGGCGAGGGGCAGGTCGTCGAAGCGCCCGAGATGCCCCCACCCGCCAAGCTTGAGCGTGCGCCCGAGGCCGGTCGCGCCCGGCTCCTGGTGCCATCGCCAGCGCGCCTCGCCGAAGAGGAGCGCCGGGTCGCGGACGCGGAAGTTGGTATTGTAACGATTTCGGACCTGGTCGTCGATGCCATCGGGGGCCGGCGGGCCGGTGTCGCCGTTGAAGATCGCGGCGCTCAGGTCGAAGCCCGGGCTCGGCCGGACCCCCAGCATCGCGCCGGGCGTCGCCAGCGGGAAGGCCGGCCCACCGCCCGACAGGTTGAGCACGCTGATGGTCGGGAAGTCGCTCTGGAGGAACATCACCGACAGGTCGGAGAAGAGGAACCCCACATCGACCGCGAGCTGATCGCCGCCACCCGGCAGCGTGTTGCGCAGGGTGGACTCGATGGGGCCGTCCGAGCGCGGGCCGCGCTCCTCGATCTGCGCCCGCGCGCCGTCCCAGGGGAGGGCGAGAAGCAGGGCGAGGCCGGCCAGGAGGGCGCGCGGCAGGGCGGGCAGGGTGCCGCGATCGGGCGCCTCTCGGGCGGCCGCGGCGATCGTCGCGGCGTCCGTGGGGCGCGTGGGACCGCCGCCGCCCGCCCACCGGGCGCCAGCAGGGCCCGCGCGAGGCCGGCGACGCCGCGGCGCGCCGCCTCCGCCCGGAGGGTGAGCCCCCCCTGCTGGCGGTGCTCATCCTCTCCCAGCGCCCGGGTGACCGTGCGCATGGTGGCACCGGCGGTGGCGTTCAGTGCCTCGAGAACCCGCAGCAGCGCCTCGCCGGCCGGGATCGCCGGCGTGGCGGCGCGGCACGGGAGGACTCGCCGCGGCATGGGCTTTCTCCGCTCGGGAGTTCGGCTTGCGTGTGGGCACGCGCTGTCCGGCCCGCAGCCCGGGCTGGCGCGCCGTGGTCATGCGGTGCCGGGTGGCGTATCGCCGGTCGTGGCGGTGCCGGGCTGCCAGGGCGGCCGCAGCGCCGCGCGGGGGATGGTGTCGCTCATGGTCGTCTCCGCCAGGCGCCGGGCACGGCGGAGACGGACGGCGTCAGGCGCAGGCGCGCTCTGACGCGATCGTCCGGTACCGTCGCACCGGCATGCCCGCTTCGTTGCACCGGGGTGCCGTGGTCTCCTGCGCCAGGGCGACGGTGGGCGCGGCGCCGCGGCGAGGGCGGCGGTCCATCGCCAGGTCCCTGTTCGGGGCCGGGCACGCACGAGGTCCGGCCGCGTCCTGCCTCGGCCACAGCTCCGGCGCGACGGTCAAGGGGGGGGGCGTCAGGGCAAGCGAGTGGCGGGGAGGCGCGGGGCGTTCTGGCACGGGGCGCCGCCACCCTGGGTGTGCGGTACGGGGCCACCGGCCGGTCAGCGGACCCTGTCGGGGATGTCGTCGGTCTCGAAGAACACGCCGGCGATGACCGGCACGGCGGGGTCGTAGGCGATCTAGTACCGGCCGCGCTTGAGCCAGGACAGGCCGAGGGAGGCGAGATCCGGGTAGGGGCGTGGTGCCGGCAGGCCACGCTCGGGCGCGTTGGCGATGATGAGGCTGGCCTCGGCGAGGGCGTGGCCGAGGTTGCGCAGGGCCTGCGCCCGCTGCCGGTCGGCGTAGAAGCGTTCGAAAGCCTCGATCTGCCGCGCCGCCTCCGGCGTCAGCGCGATCAACGGCGGAGGGTCGTCCTCTCCCCGTCGGCGGTGACGCCCTGCTCGGCCTCGATGCGCTCGGCTGCGGCGCGCAGGCGGTCGAGCACGGGCAGCAGCGGCACGGCCTCGCCGGCGGCGATCTGGGCCTTGCTGCGCTCCAGGCTCTCGCGCCAGCCCGCGGGGGCGGCCGCTGCGGCTTCGGGCTCCTTCATGGGGGAGAGAATATGCGTCCACGCCCCGCGTTTCGAGGACGACGGCGGCGGTCGCGCCGGGTGGTGCTAGCAGCTACCCCAGTAAGGCCTGCCAAGCCTCTCAAGGCTTCGGCGCCTACCGCATTCGGCACGATAGCATGGGGTCGCGGCGTTGCCCTGGCCGCGCCGCTGCTCCGCGGTAGATGGCCTGCAGGGATAGGGCCACCGTCAGCCCGCAGGGCCGGCATCACTCCAGCCGTCGCAACGTGACGGGGACCGGCTGGCCGGTGCCGCGCTGGACGGTCAGCCGTGCCTCGTTCTGGTCCAGCGGGAACAGGACGAAGCGGGCGCCGGCGCGGTTGCTCCAGCGCAGGGTCTGATCCGTCAGCTGCGCGATGCTGCGCCAGGATCCGGCCGGCACCTGGTCCGCGCTGTGCGGCGTCGGCGGGCCGTAGGCGAAGAGGATCGCCGCGGTGCCGGCAGCGTGGTCGACCTGGAGCACGACCAGCATGGCGTGCCGGCCGTCGCCGCCGAAGCGCCGCGTGCCGCTTCTCCAGACGCCGACGAGCCCGGCGCCAGGGCCGGCCTCCCGACGGAAGCGCAGGCCCTCGATGCCCTGCGGCAGCGGGATCCCGAGGCTTGCCACCTCCTCGATGGTGCGTTGGGTCGGACCGGGCGCAACCCCGTCCCGGCCTGGCGCCGCGGCGAAGAAGAAATTGGCCATCAGGCTGGAGTTGTCCCAGGGCACCTGCTGCCCGTCCGTTGCCTGCTGCACGGTGCGGCGGACGCGCGTGAGCATCGTGCGGACTTCGAGGTTGGGGGTCTCGATGTGGCGCAGTAGCGCGGCGGTGAAGGGGCTGTGCTCGCCCGTGCCGTCGAGGGCCACGTCGCCCGGCGCCGTGGCGAAGGCGATCAGCATGCCGGCCGAGGAGCGCACCGGGGCGAGGCCGCCGGCCGCCGATCGCGTGGGCCTGCCATCGGTCCCCGCGCGGCGCTGCGGCGCCGCCGGGGCGGCGGCACCGAGGGGGTTGTCGCGGCACGCATCGAGGAAGATCAGCGTCGCCCGCGCCCGCCCCTCCAGCGTCGAGGTCACGGCGTCGAAGGGCATGGCGCTGGTCAGCAGCGTTGCATCCGAGCGTGCCGATACGTCGGTGGGGAAGAGCAGGTTGCGTCCTGCGACTTCGGCCGCGTGTCCCGCATAGAACAGCACCGCGGCCTCGGCGCCGGTGGCCGCCCGGCCGAGCCGCTCCAGCCCCGCGCGCATCGCGGCGTGGTCCACGTCCAGCAGCAGGTCCATCGCGAAGCCGAGCCGCGCCAGCACGCGCGCCACCTGGCGTGCGTCGCGCGGCAGGTTCGCGAGCGGCGGGACGCCGCGGTAGTTGCCATTGCCGATGACCAGCGCCTGGCGCGTCGCCGGCGACGCCAGGGCGGCCGACGACAGCACGGCCGCGGCCGGCAGGAGCAGCAGCAGGCGGCGAGCCGGTCGCGTTTGCATGGCGGGAATCCTGCAACTGCGTGGCCGCCTTGTCGCGCCGGTGCAGATCCCGCTCGCGGGAAGTCGTTCAGTGAGATGCTTCGGGCCGGGCTGCCGGCAAACGAACCAGGGCCAGGCGCCGCATCGGCAATCCCGATTGGTGCTTCTGGATGTGTATGACGCCACCAATAGGGTAGGAGCCGCACCTGGGGACGCAGCATCATGAGCGCACCGGTATCCGTCCGCCTCGACGACGAGGTCCAGGCGACGCTCGAGGACGCAGCTGCCGAAC
>CAYNYQ010000497.1:0-3673 GCA_964401305.1 uncultured Acetobacteraceae bacterium
GGTCGCCGGGCGGCCCGCCCCCCGCGCGGGCCCGGGCCAGCGCCACGGCCGGATTGGCGGCGAGCGCCGCCACGGCGGCGAAGCCCTGCGCCGCCAGGCGCCGTTCGGTCGCCTCGGGCAGCGCCATCCCGGCCGCGTCCGCGGGGACCCCGGTCATGTCCAGCAGCAGGCAGTCCGGCGGGTCCACCGAGACCAGCGGCGTCAGGCCGAGGGCCCAGGCCGCCAGCCGCTCCAGGCAGGCGCGGTCGGCCGCGGGGTCGGCCGGGACGAGGCGGAGATCGGGCAGGATCGCCTGCGCATCCGAGACGGTCTGGCCCGGATGCAGGCCGGCCGCCGCCGCCGCGGGGGAGAGGGTCTCGATGATCCGGCGGTTGCCGGCCAGGGCCCAGCAGGCGACCGGGGTTGCCGGGGGAAGCCCCAGCCGGTCCGTCGCCAGGCAGGGGAGATGGAGGGCGAGGAAGCGGCGCCCGGTATCCGCCCGCTGCCCGGTCTGTCCGCCGGGCGCGGCGGGACGGGGATGCTGGCCGGCGGCGGCGGGGGAGGGCGGCATCATGTTCCTATTATGTTCCTTACGACCGCGCTTTCGTCAAGCATCCTGCCGCCTTACATCGATCCGCATGCACCGGATGCGGCGGACCTGCCGCCCTTGAATCCGCGGCCCAGGCAGCAACAGATCATCCCTGCCCGCGTGGAGAAGCCCTATGCCGTCGCACGATGAAGCTGCCCCCGCGGACCAGGCCGTCGAGGGCCTCGCCGGTGCCATCGGCAACACGCCGCTGATCCGGCTGCGCCGGGCCAGCGCGGCGACGGGCTGCGAGATCCTCGGCAAGGCGGAGTTCATGCAGCCCGGCGGCAGCGTGAAGGACCGCGCCGCGCTCGGCATGATCGAGGACGCCGAGCGCCGCGGCCAGCTCGTGCCCGGGGAGCCCGGCATCGTGGTCGAGGGCACGGCGGGCAATACCGGGATCGGGCTGACCCTCGTCGCCAATGCCCGGGGGTACCGCTCCATCATCGTGGTGCCGGAGACGCAGAGCCGGGAGAAGCTCGACTTCCTGCGCATGATCGGCGCCGACCTGCGGCTCATTCCGCCGAAGCCCTACCGCGATCCCGGCCACTACGTGCATGTCTCGCGCCGCATCGCCGAGGAGCTGGCGGCGGAGGGCAAGCGCGCGCTCTGGGCCAACCAGTTCGGCAACCTGGCGAATGCGGCGATCCACGAGGCGACGACGGGGCCCGAGATCTGGGACCAGACCGGCGGGCGGATCGACGCCTTCACCTGCGCCTGCGGAACGGGGGGCACGCTCGCCGGCGTGGCGCGGGCGCTGAAGGCGCGGGATCCGAAGGTGCGCATCGTCCTCGCCGACCCGATGGGCAGCGGGCTCTATTCCTGGGTGACGACGGGGGAGGTGAAGGCGGAGGGGAACTCCATCACCGAGGGCATCGGCCAGGGCTCCAACGTGCCCGGCAACCTGGAATTCGGCCGTCCCCATATCGACGACGCGCTGCAGATCCCCGACCCCGAGGCGATGGAGCAGATCTACGACCTGCTGCTGCACGAGGGGCTCTCGATTGGCGGCTCGGCCGGCATCAACGTCGCGGCGGCGATCCGCGTCGCACGGCAGCTCGGCCCCGGGCATAGGGTCGTGACCATCCTCTGCGACGGCGGGGCGCGCTACCAGAGCAAGCTCTTCAACCCGGAATTCCTGCGCGAGCGCGGCCTGCCCGTGCCGCCGTGGATGGCCTGAGGGGGCGCGCGCGCCGTGGAGATCCTGGAGCTCGCGCGGTCCATCCGCGGCCGCGACCCGGCGCGGCCGACCTGGCTCGAGGCGCTGGCCTGCTATGCCGGGCTGCATGCCGTGCTGATCCACCGCCTCTCGCACGCGCTGTACCGGCTGCGGCTGAAGGCGCCGGCGCGCATCGTCTCGCATGCCGGGCGGCTGCTGACCGGGATCGAGATCCACCCGGGCGCGCGGATCGGGCGGCGGCTCTTCATCGACCACGGCATGGGCGTGGTGATCGGCGAGACGGCGGAGATCGGCGACGACGTGCTGATCTACCACGGCGTCACGCTGGGCGGGCTGACCCTGGAGGGGTCGGGCAAGCCCGGCAAGCGGCACCCGACGATCGGCAACGGCGTCGCCATCGGCGCCGGCGCGCAGGTGCTGGGGCCGATCCTGGTGGGGGAGGGGGCGCGCATCGGCGCCAATGCGGTGGTCTCGCGCGACGTGCCGCCGGGCGAGACGGTGGTGGGCATCCCGGCGCGGCCGCCGCAGGAGCATCGCCTGATGCTCGGGGCGGAGCAGCGGGCCGCGCGGACCGCCTCGCCGGGCTATGGCCTCGGCGACGAGCCCTGCTCCGACCCGGTGGGCGAGGAGCTGGCGGCGCTGCGGGCCGAGGTGGCGGCGCTGCGCGCGGAGCTGGCCGCGCTGCGCCGGCAGCCGGAGCCCTCCCTCGTCGCGCGCGGCTGACCGGCGCCGGGCCGGCCCGGCCTTCCCCCTGCGCCGTCCGGGATCGCCGCCCCTCCCGCCGGCAGGCGGGGGGCTGCGATGGATGCGCTTTGGTGTTGAATCGCGTCCACCGCGCCCATACACGGCTTCGACATAATGGAGACATGCCAATGAAACGCCGTCACCTCCTGGCCTCGATGCCCGCTTGCCTGCTGCTGCCTGCGGTGGCGCGGGCGCAGGCCGCCTGGCCGGACCGGCCGGTCCGCCTGATCGTGCCCTTCCCCCCCGGCGGGTCGACGGACACCATCGCGCGGATCATCCAGCCGCAGATGTCCGAGCTGCTCGGCCGCCCGCTGGTCATCGAGAACCGCGGCGGCGCCTCGGGCGCAGTCGGCGCCATCGAGGCCGCCCGCGCCGCGGCCGATGGCCATACCTGGCTGCTGGCCTATGACAACGAGGCGACGAACCAGACCGTGATGCGCCTGCCCTACCGGGCGCTGGAGGCCTTCGCGCCGGTCTCCCTGGTGGCGACCGGGCCGCTCTGCATGGTGGCGCACCAGTCGACGCCCTACCGCAGCTTCGGCGACGTGGTGACCGCGGCGAAGGCGGCGCCGGAGACCATCCCCTTCGCCACCAGCGGCGTCGGCGGCCTCGCGCATGTCTCGACCACGCTGCTGCAGCAGCAGGGCGGCTTCAAGCTGGTGCACGTGCCCTACCGGGGCGGCGGGCCGGCCGTGCAGGACGCGATCGCCGGCCAGGTGCCGCTGTTCATGAGCAACGTGGTCATCATCAGCCAGCACATCCGCGCCGGGACCCTGCGGCCGCTGGGCGTGACCACGAAGGGCGCGACGCGCCACGTGCCGGGGGTGCAGAGCTTCGCCGAGCAGGGCTTCGGCGACTTCGTGGCGCCGACCTGGTGGGCCTTCCTCGGCCGCGCCGGCACGCCCGAGCCCATCCTGGCCCGCATGCACGAGATCCTGGCCAAGGTGCTGAACACCCCGGCGATCAAGGCGAAGATCGAGGAGCAGGGCGCCGACCTGGTCGCCAGCGACCCGGCCGAGTGCCGGCGCTTCCTGGCGGCCGAGATCGAGAAGTGGGGCGCAGTGATCAAGGCGAACAACATCCGCATCGACAGTTGAGCCGGGCCCGGCCGGCGTCACCCAGCGGTGGCGCCGCCATGGGCCTTCATTTTCTCCTTTGACATGGTGGTGATGTGGGTTTAGGAA
>CAYNYQ010000498.1:0-3646 GCA_964401305.1 uncultured Acetobacteraceae bacterium
CGAGCCCGCCGCCCTGCCCGCGCCGGAGCCCGAGGAGCCGGCCGCCGCGGCGCCCCTGGCCGCCGAGCCCCCGTCCAGCGAGGCCGCCGAGGCGCCGGCCGCGCGGGGTGGCTGGTTCGCGCGGCTGAAGGCCGGGCTCTCGCGCTCCACGGCGCGGCTGACGGAGGGGGTGACCGGCCTCTTCAACAAGCGCCGCCTGGACGAGGCAGCGCTGGAGGAGCTGGAGGAGACGCTGATCGCCGCCGATCTCGGCGTCGCCGCCGCGCGCCGCATCGTCGAGGGCTTCCGCCGCACCCGCTTCGGCAGGGAAGTGACGGACGAGGAGGTGAAGGCGGCCCTGGCCGAGGAGATCGCCGCCATCCTCGAGCCGGTGGCGCAGCCGATGGAGATCGAGCCGGGCCGCGCGCCGCATGTCGTGCTGGTGGTCGGCGTGAACGGCACCGGCAAGACGACGACCATTGCCAAGCTCGGCCAGCAGTACCGCGCCCAGGGCCTTTCCTGCGCCTTCGTCGCCGGCGACACCTTCCGCGCCGCGGCGGTGGAGCAGCTGCAGATCTGGGGCGAGCGGACGGGCGCGCATGTCTATGCACCGGCCAAGGACGGCGCCGATGCGGCGGGCCTCGCCTTCGACGCGCTGAAGGCGGCGCGCGAGGCCGGCACCGAGGTGCTACTGGTCGACACCGCCGGGCGGCTGCACAACAAGACTGCCCTGATGGAGGAGCTGCGCAAGATCATCCGCGTCATGCGCCGGGTGGACGAGAGCGCGCCGCATTCGGTGCTGCTGACGCTGGATGCCACCACGGGGCAGAACGCGATCCAGCAGTGCAAGGTCTTCGGCGAGATGGTGGAGGTCACGGGGCTTGCCGTGACCAAGCTCGACGGCAGCGCCAAGGGCGGCGTGGTGGTGGCGCTGGCGCAGGAATTCGGCCTGCCGGTGCACATGGTGGGCGTCGGCGAGAAGGCGGAGGACCTGCGTCCCTTCACGGCGCGGGACTACGCCCGCGGCCTGGTCGGGCTGGACTGAGCCGGCAGGCCTTCGCTTTCCCCCCAGGATCGGTTACAGCCTGCGCGGTTGCTGACAATGCCGTGAGGCCACGATGCCCGATCACCGCTCCCTGGCCCTGCCTTCCCGCCGCGGGATGCTGCGGCTGGCCCTTGGCGGCGCGGCGGCCGGCGCGCTGCCCGCCTGCTCCATCCCCGTGCGCCTGCCCGCGGTGCCGCGCGGCCAGGCGAGCCGGGCCAGCGTGCTCGGCCTGCCGAACGAGCGCTTCTTCGTCACCGAAGCCAGCGGGCAGGCGGCGATCCAGCAGGAGTTCATCGCCGCCGTGCAGCGCCGGGTGGGCGAGCGCCGCCTGCCGGCCGGCATGGTGCTGCCGGAGCTCGACCTGCTCGGCATCTCGGGCGGCGGCGACAACGGGGCCTTCGGCGCGGGCCTGATCAATGCCTGGACCGAGCGCGGCGACCGGCCGGACTTCTTCCTCGTCACCGGGGTCAGCACCGGCGCCCTCTCCGCCCCCTTCGCCTTCCTCGGCCCCTCGCGCGACGCGCAGCTGAAGGCGGTCTACACCGACATCACGCTGGCCGACGTGCTGGTCACGCGCGGCATCACCGCGGCGATCTGGAACGACGGCATGGCCGACAACTCGCCGCTGTTCCGCACCATCGGCCGCTACCTGGACGAGGCGATGCTGGCCGAGATCGGGCGCGAGCACGACAAGGGCCGGCTGCTGCTGGTGGGCTCCACCGACCTCGACGCGCAGCAGCCGGTGATCTGGAACATCGGCGCCATCGCGCGCAGCGGGCACCCGAAGGCGCTGGAGACGGTGCGCAAGGTGCTGCTCGCCTCCGCCGCCATCCCGGGCGCCTTCTCGCCGGTGCTGTTCGACGTGACGCTGGACGGCAAGGCGCACCAGGAGCTGCACGTCGATGGCGGCGCCTTCGCGCAGGTCTTCCTCTACCCGATCAGCGTCGGCCAGCTCCGGCGGGAGCGCATCGCCAGGCGCCAGCCGGTTTCCCCGGTGCGGGCCTGGGTGATCCGCAACGCGCGGCTCGACCCCGAATGGGCGGATGTGGAGCGGCGCACCTACGGCATCGCGGGGCGCGCCATCTCCTCGATGATCGCGGCGAGCGGCTTCAACGACGTGGTGCGCATCTACAACGCCGCGCAGCGCGACCACGTGGACTACAACCTGACCTACATCAAGCCGGACTTCACCGTGGAGTACGGCAAGCCCTTCGACCAGGCCTATATGCGGCCGCTCTACGACTACGGGCGGCAGCGCATGCTGGCCGGCACGGCCTGGGTGAAGCAGCCGCCGATCTGATCAGCCCGGCTCCTGCAGCAGGGAGACATGGGCGGCGACGATGCGCCAGCCCGCCGGCGTGCGCATCCAGGTATGGCTCTGCCGGCCGGTCCTGGTCGCGCCGTGGCGGCGGAAGGTGGTGTTCGCCGTGCCGAAGTCGCGGCCATAGGTGGTGATCACCGTCTCCAGCAGGTCGCGGCCGAAGACGCCGGTGCGCGCGGCGCGGAAGGCGGCGATGGCGGCGTGGCCGTGCAGGTTCTCCGTCACGCCGTAGCGGATGGTGTGCGGGCTTTCCCAGAACAGCTCGTCCAGTACGGTGACGTCGTTGCCGGTCAGCGCCGCCTCGTAGCGCAGGAAGGCGGCGGTGACCTCGGCATGCACCTCGGGGATGTTGATCTCCACGGTCGTCACTCCGGCAGGGTGGGGCAGGCCGCGACGCCCGCGGCCTCGAGCGCGGCGGCGACGCGGAACAGCGCCGCTTCCTGCCACGGCGCGGCGATGAGCTGCACGCCGATCGGCAGCCCGCCTGGCGTGCCGATCGCGCGCGGGTCGGCGATGGGCGCGGCGATGACCGGCAGGCCGATGCAGGAGATGGGCTGGGTGAAGACGCCGAGATTGGGGCGGACGGGGATGGTCTCGCCATCGACCTCGATCATGTCCTGGCCGATCCGCGGCGCGACATAGGGCGTGGCGGGGGCGAGGATGACGTCCACATCCTCGAAGACCGCCAGCGCCCTGGCGCGATACGCGGCCCGCACGCGCTGCGCCTGCAGCAGCCAGTGCGCCGGCAGCAGCGCGCCGGCGAGGAAGCGGTCGCGCGTGGCGAAGTCGAAATCCGCGGCCCGGGTGCGGAGGTCGGGCATATGCAGGTTCGCGCCCTCGGCCATGGTGATGAGGAAGGCGGCGGCGCGGCCGAGCGGCGCATCGGGGATGGTGACGCGGCGCGCGACGCCCAGCGCCTGCGCCATGGCAGCGACGGCGGCGAAGGCCTCCGCATGGCCGTTGCGGGCGAAATGGCCATCGGCGATGCCGATGCGCAGATCCGCGATGCCGGCGCCGAGTGCGGGCGTGACCGGCTCCTCCGGCCGCCATTGCTGGGCGTGGTCCTCGGGGTCGGCCCCCTGCAGCGCGTCGTAGGCGAGCGCGAGGTCCGCCAGGCTGCGTGCGAAGGGGCCGAGATGGTCGAAGCTGGCGGCGAAGAGGTAGCCGCCGCTGCGCGAGAGGCGCCCATAGGTCGGCTTCAGCCCCCAGATGCCGCAGAGCGAGGCAGGCACGCGGATGGAGCCGTTGGTGTCGGAGCCGAGGGTGATCGGCACCATCCCCGCCGCCACCGCCGCCGCCGA
>CAYNYQ010000499.1:0-3636 GCA_964401305.1 uncultured Acetobacteraceae bacterium
GCCAGCAGCCGCAGCAGGTTGGCGTCGTAGGTGCCGTCCGGAATCAGCGGCGAGGCGATGATCGCCTCGACGACGAGCCAGCACGCCACCCAGGCCGCCCAGGCGCCGGCGATGAAGACCGCGGCGATCGACAGCACCGCCATCGCGTCGAACGGCATCCCGCCCAGGCCGATCTCCAGCGCGCCGAGGAAGAAGAGGGCGACCGAGAGAAGGGCCAGGAGCAGGGGGACGCTCAGCCAGGCGAGCCGCCGCTGCCAGGCCGACAGGGCCGGCGACCACCGGGCCACCCGGCGCGCCCAGGCGACCACGATGACGATCACCACCAGGCCCAGCACCACAACCGCGAGCGCCTTCCACGCGGGCGTCCCGCCCAGGCTCCGCTGCAGGAGGGGCGGCAGCCGGTCCACGGGCAGGCCCACCAGCAGCGGACCGACGAACCGGTCCTGGACGCGGCGCCAATGCGCCATGCCGAGATCCACCTGCACCGGTTCGTCGATGATCGCGGCATGGAACTGCGGCAGCCGAGCGACGGTGCGGGCATCGAAGACATAGCCGCCGGCCTGCGGGCCATCCGCCTGGCGCTGCAGCCGGATCGCCGTCCCGGGCAGGGTCCACCGCGCCGGTGGCTCCCCCGCCCTCTCGGCCGGCGTGCCGGGGATGGCGTCGGCGGGGATCGGGGGCAGCCGGCTGAGGATGTCGGCGAGGTAGCCGACGGCGAGCCCCGCGCGCTTGTCGCGCGTCGCGTCCGGCACCGCGCTGAGATCGAAGACCGTGGTCCCGAGTTGGTTGATCGCCTCGAACAGCACCGCCAAGCGCGCATGCGTGCTGTCCGCGCGGTAGTCGCGGTGGAGGTCCGAGATGCGGCGCAGCTCGGACAGGACGGAGAGATAGGTCGCGCGCGGGCTCGAGATGTCGAGGTCCGGTTGGAGGCCGGCCGCGCGCGGCTGCGCAGAGGCCAGTACCGCCGCCAGCACGAGCAGCGCGAGCGTCGCGCCGATCCGGCGGATCGCGCGGCCTGCGCACCCCTCGGCCCAGGCGCCGCCGCGGCGCGGTCCGGGCATCAGTCGCGGAGGGGCGCTGCGCGCGGGCGGCGGCGGGCCCTCACCGCCGGCCTGCCCGGTTCACCGGCCTGCCGCGGTCCATCGGCGTTCCGGGGCGGATCCCGGGACCCGGGGCACCCGCCCCGAGGCCGGGCGCGACGCCGACGCCGGGGGCACCAACCCCGGGGGCGACGCCGACGCCAGGGGCACCAACCCCGGGGGCGACGCCGACGCCGGGGGCACCAATTCCGGGGGCGACGCCGACGCCAGGGGCACCGAGCCCGGGGCGGGGGGCGACGCCCACGCCCGGCGCACCAAGCCCGACGCCCGGCCCGTGGCGTCCCAGGTCCTGCACGTGCTGCAGCGCCAGGGGCGCGGCAAGGTCGCGGACCGGCGCGCCCGCGGATACGGCACTGGCCGGCAGGGCGGCGAGGCCGCCGATGCCGAGCACGAGGACGGCCATCGCAAGGTCAGGGCGCCGCATTGGCGTCGTCTCCGGGTTGTCCCGCGGGATCACGGACCGTTGCGGTACCATAGGGTTGTCGCTGTCGCCGCGCCAGGGCGCGACCGCCAAGGCACACAACAGCTCTCGGCGAAGGGCACGCGCAGCGCCGTGGCCGCGACCCGCGATGCGGTCCGGGCATGTTGCGCGGCCCGGCCGCCCGCCTCGCTGCCGGTCGCTGCTCAGGCGATGCGGCGCGGCCCGCCCCGCTCCCAGGCCCGCTTCGGCCCGATATCCACATGGACGAAGCCCGGATAGACCCCGACGCCCATGAAGTTGTAGAGCCGCGAGAAGGCCGTCGCCGCCTCCGCCACCTGCCCCACGGGCACGTTCGGCACGACGATGTCGGCGGCCTGGCCCTCCATGTGGCGGCTGTTGCGCGCCGCGCCCTCCAGCGCGCCATTGGTCTGCGGCGTGCGGTAGCCCGACATCAGGACCAGCGGCCGCTCGAAGCGCCAGCCGGCCTGGATCAGCCAGAGCACGTCGAGCAGCAGCACCGGCATCGGCCCCGCCGCATTCTGCCGCAGGTCGCGGAACAGGTGCTGCAGCCGCGCCACCACGCGCCAGTCGATCCAGCCATCGGCGCGGATATAGGCCCCCGCCATCTCCTCCCCGGCCTGGTTGCGCACCCAGACGAAGCGGGAGCGGTCGCCGACGCGCTGCGCCGCGGCCGGCCGCGCGCCGAGCGCCCCGGCCCCGGCCAGCAGGGCGGCGCCGCGCAGCACCAGGCGACGGGAAGCGAGAGGGACCATCACGGCGAGGTTAGCACAGCCATCGCGCGAATTGAGCCCAGCCTCCGCTACCGCATCGTTGAGATCGCCCCCCGAGCCGGACCCCGCCCCCGCCGGCGGCCGCCCGGGCTCAGCGGCCCCCGCCGGCCACCGCGAGGCCCGGCAGCAGCGCCTGGCGGAAGAAGCGGACCAGCGACTCGCGCGCAAGCCCGGTCCGCAGCACGTCGAAGCGCAGCGGGTCCGGTCCGGCCTGCGTGGCATCCTCGCGCATCGCCTCGAGCGCCGCGGCGGGCCAGAGGTCGAAGCCGTAGCCCAGGGAGTCGAAGGCCAGGAGTTGCAGCGCCTCGGGCTGCTGCGGCGCCCAGCCGTCGAAGAGCGGGCCGCAGCCGTCGGGCAGGTCGCCGGCGCCGCCGGCATGCGGCAGGATCGCCAGCACCGGCGCCCCGGTGGTGGCCGCCCCCATCGCCCGCAGCCGCGGCAGCAGCGGCCCGGCGCAGGTCGGGTAGAGCGCGGCATGGGCGGCGAAGCGGGCCTCGGTCCCGTCCAGCGCCGCGGCATGCGCGGCCAGCAGCGCCGCCTCCCCGCCCGGCCCGAAGCCCAGCACGCCGATCCGCCGGCCCGGGACGGCCAGCCGCTCCAGCATGCGCCGCAGCACGGGAAGGATGGCCTCGGCCGCGCCCGGGCGCGCCGGCGCGGCGGGCAGCAGGCGCCCCCAGCCGCCGGGATCGGGCCAGGGCGACAGCGGCAGCTCGAGGACGCCGAGCCCGGCCGCGCGCAGCGCCCGGCCGTAATGCGCGGCCCGGGCATCGAGCCCGAGATGGTCGGGAAGGATCAGCACCAGGGGCTTGCCCGCCGCCTCCCACTCGGCGCGGCGCGGCGCGACGGGCGGCAATTCGACGACCGGCGGCAACTCGGGCGAGGCCTCGCTTGCCCCGGTGCCGGCCGCGGGCCGCACCAGCAGGAGGGCGAGGGCCGCGCCCAGCCCGCGCCGGGCCAGGCTGGCGGGCCGGCTGGCGGCGGCGGAGGCCGTCGTCGCGGCTTGGCTGCGGGGCATGCGGACCTCCCGTCGCGGTGCCAGGGCCCGGGCGGCCTTGGCGACGCGGCGAGAATGCCACTGTCCTTATTGCATCACATCGTCCGAATGGAGCACATGCGCAGGCGACGGGACGCCGCTCGCTAAATTACCAGACGACCGCGAAAGCCTCGTTGCTGTCGGCCGGCGCCTCGTCGCGGCGCTCGGCCATGGCGTAGTCGCGCAGCACCGCTGCCACGCGCAGCCGGTAGCCGGCGAAGATCCCCTCCCGCCCGGCGCGCTGGCTGTCGCGGTGGCCGGGATGGGTGCGCCAGCAGCGCACCGCCGCCT
>CAYNYQ010000500.1:0-3635 GCA_964401305.1 uncultured Acetobacteraceae bacterium
CGCCCGCACCCGCCCCGGCGGCCGCGCCCGCGCCGGCCGGCGCCGAGGCCGCCGCGCCGGCCGAGGGGCCGGGCGCCGCGCCGCAGACCATCCGCGTGACGGTCGAGGTGCTCGAGGACCTGATGACCCTGGTCTCCGAACTGGTTCTGACGCGCAACCAGCTGCTGCAGCTGGCGCGGCGCGGCGCCGACCCGGCCTTCACCGCGCCGCTGCAGCGCCTGAGCCAGATCACCTCCGAGCTGCAGGAGGGCGTCATGAAGACGCGCATGCAGCCGATCGGCAATGCCTGGGCCAAGCTGCCGCGCCTGGTGCGCGACCTCGGCGTGGAACTCGGCAAGCGCATCGACCTCGTCATGCACGGCGCCGAGACCGAGCTCGACCGCCAGGTGCTCGAGCTCATCCGCGACCCGCTGACCCACATGGTGCGCAACAGCGCCGACCACGGGCTGGAGACGCCGGCGCTCCGCCGCGCCGCCGGCAAGCCGGAGGCCGGCCGGATCACGCTGAACGCCTTCCACGAGGGCGGCCACATCGTCATCGAGATCGGCGACGACGGCCGCGGCCTCGATGTCGAGCGCATCCGCGCCAAGGTGCTGGCCCAGGGCCTGGCGACCGAGGCCGAGCTCGCCGCGATGAGCGAGCGCGAGGTGCTGCGCTTCATCTTCCGCGCCGGCTTCTCGACGGCCGCAGCGGTCACCTCCGTCTCCGGCCGCGGCGTCGGGATGGACGTCGTCAAGACCAACATGGAGCGCATCGGCGGCACGATCGAGGTGCGCTCGGTGCCCGGCCGCGGCGCCACCTTCACGGTGAAGATCCCGCTCACCCTCGCCATCGTCTCGGCGCTGATCGTCGAATCGGGCGGCGAGCGCTTCGCCATCCCGCAGATCGGCGTGGTCGAGCTGGTGCGCCTCGGCGGCGCGGCCGAGGGCGCGGGCGGCGGCCCCAGGATCGAGCGGATCAAGGACGCCCCTGTGCTGCGCCTGCGCGACCGGCTGCTGCCGCTGGTCGGGCTGAACCGGCTGCTCGACCTCGGGACGACGGCGGGCGGCGGCGCGGCCGAGGAGGGCTTCGTCATCGTCAGCCAGGTCGGCGCCCAGCTCTTCGGCATCATCGTCGACCGCGTCTTCGACACCGAGGAGATCGTGGTCAAGCCGGTGGCGCCGATCCTGCGGCACCTGACGCTGTTCTCCGGCAACACCATCCTCGGCGACGGCAGCGTCATCATGATCCTCGACCTCAACGGCATCGCGCGCACCGCGGGCCTCGGCACCGAGGGCGGCGAGGAGACCTCGGGCGCCGCCGCGGCGCCGGCCTGGGCGGCCGGCGGGCCGGGTGGCGCGGCGCGCACGGCGCTGCTGCTGTTCCGCGCCGGGGACGCGACGCCGAAGGCGGTGCCGCTCGGCCTCGTCGCCCGCATCGAGACGGTCGAGCGCGACCAGATCGAGACCGCGGGCGGCCGGCCGCTGGTGCAGTATCGCGGCCGGCTCATGCCGCTCGTGCCGCTCGACGCCGGCTGGGACGCCAGCATCGCGCCCGAGCGCCAGCCGGTGCTGGTGTTCGGCGAGGATGGCCGCAGCCTCGGCCTGGTCGTCGAGGAGATCCTCGACGTCATCGAGGAGCGCCTTTCGGTCGATCCCGCCGGCGCGCGTCCCGGCTTCCTCGGCAGCGCGGTGCTGGCGGGCAAGGTGACGGAGCTGATCGACACCGCCTGGTGGCTCGGCCAGGCCGGCGAGGACTGGTTCGGCGCCGCCGGAGGCGCGCTGCGGTCCGCCAGCACCGGCGCGCGGGTCCTCGTCGTCGAGGACAGCGCCTTCTTCCGCAACCTCGTCGTGCCCGCGCTCGGCGCGGCCGGCTTCGCGGTGACGGCGGTGCCGAATGCCGAGGAGGCGCTGCGCCTGCGCGAGGCCGGTGCCGCCTTCGAGGCCATCGTCTCCGACATCGCCATGCCCGGGATGGACGGGCTCGCCTTCGCGCGTGCGGTGCGGGCCGAGGGGGCGTGGCGCGACCTGCCGATGGTGGCGCTCAGCGGCAATGCCGCGCCGGCCGATGTGGAGCGCGGCCGCGCCGCCGGGTTCACCGATTATGTCGCCAAGTACGACCGTGATGCGCTGCTGGGCAGCCTCAGGCTCTGCCTGGCGCCGCCGGTCGCCGCCGGCTGAAGGAGGGGAACGCGATGCAGCAGCAGCAGCGGGTGGCGCCCGGCACGGGCGCCGGGGCGCCGCCGCCAGGTGCCCTCAGGGCAGCCCTGCGGGCGAGCGAGGATGCCGCCGACGAGGTCTACCTGACGCTGACCGTCGGCGACACGCTGTGCGGCGTGCCGGTCCTCGCGGTGCGGGACGTGCTGACGGCCCAGGCCATCACGCGCATCCCCCTGGCGCCGGCCGAGGTTGCCGGCAGCCTGAACCTGCGCGGTCGCATCGTCACGGCGATCGACCTGCGCCGTCGCCTCGGCCTGCCCGCCTCCGCCGCGGATGCGACGAGCATGAGCGTGGTGGTGGAGCGTGACGGCGAGCTTTACAGCCTGCTCGTCGACCATGTCGGCGATGTCGTGCCGCTGCCCCGGGCCGGCCGTGCCGCCAAGCCGCCGACGCTCGATCCGTTGTGGCGGGAGGTCGCGGCCGACGTGCACCGGCTGGAAGACCGGCTGGTGATCCTGCTCGACGTCGAGCGCGTGCTGGCGATCGGCGGATGAGCGCGCCGCAGCCGGAGACGGGGCAGCGCGGCACCTGCCTCGTCGTCGACGACAGCCGCACCGTGCGCCGGGCCGCCCGGCGGATGCTGGAAGCCGAGGGCTTCGCGGTTCGGGAGGCCGAGGATGGCAGCCAGGCGCTCGACGCCTGCCGCGCCGCGCTGCCCGACCTCGTGCTGCTCGATTGGAACATGCCGGTGATGGACGGCCCGACCTTCCTGCGCGCCGCGCGCGCCGAGTTCGGCGCCGAGCGGCCGGTCGTGGTGCTTTGCACCACCGAGGCGGCGCTCGAGCGCATCGTCGAGGCGCTGGAGGCCGGGGCGCAGGAGTACGTGATGAAGCCCTTCGACGAATCGATCCTGCGGGACAAGCTGGCGCAGGTCGGGCTGCTGCCGCGGGACGCGGCGTGACCGGCCCCGAGGCACAGGGCGCCCTCGCGGGTCAGCGCGCAGCCGCGGCCCCGGTCCGCGTGTTGCTCTGCGACGACAGTGCGACGGTGCGCGCGGCAATGGCCGGGCTGCTCCGTGGCGAGCCCGATCTGCGTGTCGTCGGCAGCGCGGCCGATGGCCGCCAGGCGCTTTCGCTGATCGGCTCGCTGCCTGCCTGGGAACGGCCGGAGCTGGTGCTGCTCGACCTCGAGATGCCGGTGATGGACGGGATGACGGTGCTGCCGCTGCTGCTGGGCCTTGCCCCGCCGCGCCCGGCGGTGATCGTGGCGAGCGCGCTGACCCAGCGCGGCGCGGCGGCCGCCATGGCGGCGCTGCGGGCCGGTGCGGTGGACTACGTGCCGAAGCCGATGGCCGCCGGCGGCGGACTGCGCGACCCCGCGTTCCGCGACGAGCTGCTGGCCAAGCTGCGTGGCTGGGGGCGGATGGGGCGCAACGGGGGCACCAGTGGTGCTGGCGCGGCAGCCGGCCGCGCGCGGGGCGGCCCGGCCGCGCCCGCT